>JAKAFW010000003.1:0-173740 GCA_021817845.1 Bacteroidota bacterium | reverse complement strand
CGGCATTGTAACACGAGATTTTAACGGAAAAGGAAAACCAATTTTTAATATCCACAAAGGCGAAGGATTGGTATCCGAGGTATTTGCCGACTCCAAAATATTTAAAAATGTTTTAACCGGAAATGCTGCGATAGGCCATAATCGATATTCCACGACTGGTTCATCCGACTCAAGAAAAAATATTCAACCGTTTGTAGTTAATTATCGATTGGGAAATTTAGCAGTTTCTCACAATGGCAACCTAACTAATGCTAAACAACTAAGAGATGAACTTGTAGATGAGGGAGCTATTTTTCAGACTACAAGCGACACAGAAGTGATATTACATCTGATTGCTCGAAGCAGATTAAGTAATCAGGTGGATCAAATTAAAGAAGCTTTATCAAGACTTGAAGGCGCATATTGTTTAACCATTTTAACCAATGATAAATTAATTGCCGCAAGAGATCCATTTGGCTTTCGCCCTCTATCAATAGGAAAATTAAATGGAAATTTTATTGTTGCATCCGAGACATGTGCCTTTGATATTAATTCTGCAAAGTTTATAAGAGAAGTCAATCCCGGGGAAATAATTGTGATTGATGAAAATGTTAAAAATGTTGAGGATATCCAATCTTACAACATCTTTGACACAGTCTCTCCCCAAAAACATTGTATCTTTGAATATATCTATTTCTCGCGTCCCGATAGCTTTATTTTCGGGCACAACGTTGATAAAATGAGACGAAGGTTGGGAAAAATACTAGCAAGAAAATATCCGGTTGAAGATAAGGACGGTGAAAAGGTTATTGTAATTAGCGTTCCGGATAGCTCTAACACCACAGCAATTGGTTACGAAACTCAACTAGAAAAAATGGGAATAAACGCTAAGCTTGAAATCGGGTTAATACGAAGCCATTATATCGGAAGAACCTTTATCCAGCCGGAGCAGGAGAAAAGGAAAAACAGTGTTAGGATAAAATTCAATACTGTAAAAGGAGTATTGGAAGGCAGAACCGTAGTACTTGTCGATGACTCTATTGTTAGGGGGACAACATCTAAGCAACTTATTAGTCTGATAAGAGAAGCAAATCCAAAATCAATTCACTTAAGAATTTCTTCTGCTCCTATTATGCATCCGTGTTATTATGGAATGGACTTCCCAAGCCGTGAAGAATTAGTAGCAAATCAAATGAACGGCAATATTAAAGCAATTGAAAAATATTTTAATGTAGATAGTCTGGAATATTTGACAATAGATGAAATGCTTGAGGCAGTTTCGGAAGCAAATCCAAATAATTTTTGTACAGCTTGTTTCTCGGGAAATTATCCTACAGATGTCGATGTAAGCTTTAAGAAAGAGATCTATGAAGTTTAGGTTCTGCTTTCTCTATACTTCTTCCAATTTATTTTTCGATCCTAGTCTTTTTCCTCAGATTACCCATTTACTAAAATACAAAAGCAATATTGATAGTCATCTACTTAATCAATAGGTTCAAACAAATAAACTCACTTAGGATGCAAGTTTGAAAATGGCAATAGAGGGATATTCGATAAAATTTTTAACAGGGAAGGGAAGATTTCTTTTACAAATGTTCCTTCCAGAATTCAAATATCTATTTTTAATTTAATCGGAAAATAAATTACTGATATTTTAACTAAGAGTAATGCAAGTGAAATTATATATAATCTTGAAAATTTCTTGGGAAACTTGCTAATCTCTGAAATTTATTTGTATAGAATTGTTATATTCAATGAATCAAATAATGCAGTTCAAGAAAAAATCGGTAAATTTGCGGTGATAAGATGAAAATAAACTCAAAAGATATTTTTACTTTTTCAAACTTTCTTAGTCTCATCAGACTGTTTTTATTTGTACCACTTTGGATTTTAATTAACAAAAGTCCGGATACCCAAGTTCGAATAATTGTTGTTTCACTTTGCATGTTCGGTGCATTGACTGACATTCTTGACGGATATTTTGCAAGAAGGCGTAATGAAGTAACCGAATTTGGTAAAATTATTGATCCCTTGGCTGATAAAATAGTAATTGGCGCTTTAGTTATAAAATTATTTACTATTGGTGAGATACCCGGATACTATTTATTAATGATAATTATTAGAGATCTCTTAATCCTTGTAGGAGGAATAATTGTCACTAGGAGAATTGGGAAAGTTTTACCATCCAATATACTTGGGAAAATTACTGTTATAAACATTGCAATTGTTATATTATTTATACTTTTTGATGTAAATAAATCTACATTATTATTTGAAATAATATATTTTATGAGCATTATTTTAATAATTACTTCTCTAATTGGTTACATAGTTAGAGCTAAAGAATTTCTAAACCGAAAAGAAAATGAATCTATTTAAAAATTTTAATCTTGATAAGTTAAAAGATGGTTTATCAAAGACCAGGGCAAAATTATTAAACTCGCTAAATGAAACAATTAGCGGTAAGGCCTTTATAGAAGAGGATTTCCTTGAGAAATTAGAAGAAATTCTAATTTCTTCAGACATAGGTTTTGATGTTGCTAATAAAATAATAAATCAAACTCGGATCAAACTCAAGAATGAAAAAGATCGTTCAGATACAAATATTATAAGAATCGTTAAAGAAAAATTGATAACTATATTCGACTATGAAAATTATTCTCCAAATGAAATAATTGATCTAAAAATAAAGCCCTATGTCATACTAATAATTGGAGTCAATGGTGTTGGCAAAACGACGACAATAGGTAAACTGGCTAATAATATTCGTAATAGTGGACTAGAAGTAATAGTTGGAGCTGCCGATACTTTTCGAGCAGCTGCAAGCGAACAGCTGAATGTTTGGGCCGAACGTGCAAAAGTCAAAATTGTTCAAAAACCTGGTGGCGATCCATCTTCTGTCGCATTTGAGGCTATTACAATAGCATTGGAAGAACATAAGGATGTAGTAATTATTGATACAGCAGGAAGATTGCATAATAAATCAAATTTAATGGAGGAATTAAACAAAATAAAACGAGTTATTTCAAAAAAGATTCCTAATGCACCACATGAAACCCTATTAGTTTTAGATGGAAATACCGGACAAAACGCAATTATGCAAACAGAGGAATTTTCAAAAGTAACCAACATCACCGGATTGGTAGTTACAAAACTTGATGGTACTGCAAAAGGCGGAGTAATTTTCCAAATCTGCGATAAACTAAAAATCCCAGTAAAATATATTGGGGTTGGCGAAGGAATAGACGATTTACAGAATTTTGATCCGAAAGCATTCGTATCTGCGATATTTGAAAACTGAGGTTAGCAGAGAGATTCAAGCCGTAAGGGAAAAATCAGGAATAATATTTCGAGACACAAAATAAAAATTTCAAGGCCAATATAAGAAGCAGGGGAAATGAGATTAATTTACAATAAAGAAAGTCGCAAAAGCATGTTTACATAATATACATTATCGGACGGTTAATTAAATGCAAGCTTACTGATTTCCCATACTTCTCCGTATCCCATTTTTCCTCATATCAACTCTGTCCTTATCTTCTTCTCAATTACAATTTTCCACCCGGTAACTCGTTTCATAAACTAAATTACATAATTCTATAAAAACAATTCAGGGATTTAACTGCGTTATCCGCGTTTCAAGTTATATAAAAGAAAGACTCGGAAAAATTTCGTACGTTTAAAAATAAATAATACCATTAAGAATTTAGGAAAAATATCATTCAGATATCCTGAGTCAACATCCTAGGCAACCTGCTTTTGAAAGAATATTTTCTACCTCTCTTGAATAAGATATACTTACTGCAAGTAGTATTTCGGCGTTATTACTCAGTTACACCAAAATCAGATTGAGTATACCTAATTTTGCAAATAAAAAGTCTCAGATATCTCTTTTCGACAAAACATTCCAACGTGTGTTAGAATATACTAACAAAAATTAACATAAATTATTAAATTTATATCAGGTTAGATGAGTTCTTATAAAGTAAATACTATATGATTATTAATATTTATAAAAACCTTCACCGGTTTTTCTACCGAGTTTATTTGCGTTTACCATTTTCTTTAGAAGTGGACATGGACGATACTTAGAATCATTAAAACCATTGAATAATACTTCCATGATTGATAGACAAACGTCAAGTCCGATAAAATCAGCTAGAGCCAAAGGTCCCATAGGATGGTTCATACCCAATTTCATCACCGTATCGATTGCTTCGGCAGAAGCAACTCCTTCCATTAAAGTAAATATTGCTTCGTTTATCATTGGCATAAGTATTCTGTTGGATACAAATCCTGGGAAATCAAATACTTCAACGGGTGTTTTTTCAATTTTTAATACTAATTGTTTTATTACGTCAAAGGTTTCATCTGATGTAGAATATCCCCGTATAATTTCTATTAACTTCATAACTGGGACGGGATTCATAAAGTGCATTCCAATAAATCTCTCCGGACGAATATCCTTTGACAATTCAGTAATAGAAATAGATGAGGTATTGCTTGCAAATATAGAATCATCTTTAACTATTTTATTTATCTCATTAAATATATTTTTCTTAGCAGCTTTATTTTCATAAATTGCCTCAATAACAAGATCGGTTAGGCTAGAAATTTGGCTAACGCCAATAATTAAGTCAATATTACCTAATGTTTCTATTTTAAGTTCTTCTGATATTGTTCCCTTTTTGACTTGCCTATCTAAATTCGATGAAATGATTTTAATAGCTTTATTTGCCAGTTCCTGACTTGTTTCTATTAAACTGACTTTATAACCTTTCAAAGCGAATATGTGAGCAATTCCATTACCCATTGTCCCACCGCCAATTACAGAGATATTTGTAATTTTCATATTAATTTCTCCTTATTTGAGGATATTAACTATAATCATTTATATTATTTCCTTACAATCCGTTTTAACTGTTTGGTAATTTTTTAATTTTTACCTATTCTATTAACTGAAGTAAGATTGGCAATATCAAAGATCATGTTTAAAGCAAGAACATTAAGGTTTACATTATTGGAAATTATAGATGAAAGATAATTTAGCTTTTTAACAAGGCTATTTATTTCAACTGAAGGAAATCCTTTATTAAATTTAGAAAATGTTTCTTCATACGTAAAGAAATATAAATTCCCATATCCAATTCGAAATTTTTGCAAGTCATTCAACCAGATGATTACCATTTGGATTAGCAATTTTATAGAATCAGAATCGTTTTCAGAAAGATATGGCGATATTTCCTCATAAGCTGAATTGAATTTTCTACCTAATGCATAACGCAAAAAGGAAATCGTTTTTTCCAATAAGTTTTTAAAATCATTTTCTATAAGGTTGGCTGCATTTAGGACAGAGCCTCCCGCGAATGGAGCGATTTCTTTTGAAAGAGTTTCTTCGACTTGGAAGTTATTAACAAGTATATTTGTCAAATCTACATTACTTAAAGGATGAAAATTTATAGCCCAACATCTAGAAATGATTGTTTCTCTTAGGGAATCAGGATAAGGGGTTATTAAAACAAAAATAATTCCTGGCGGTGGTTCTTCCAAATTCTTTAGTAAAGCATTTTGGGCTTCCTCATTCATCAAATGAGCATCTGAAATAATAATGAATCGATATTTAATATCAGCATATGAAAAAGAAATGAATTTTCTAATGTCGCGAATACTTGTGACTTTAATATTATTGGCTTTAGGAATTGATATTTTATAGTAAGGATTTTGAATTTTCTTTTCTATTTGGTCTCGTAAAATCTGGATCTCATCATTGCTTAGTTTTTCAATGCCGGTACTGCTTTCATTTTCATTTTTACCGCGAGGAAGTGGTATAATAAATTTTATGTATGGTTCGGATAAATTCAAGATTTGATTTTTTACTTTTTGAAATGATTCTGCTCCTATAAAGTGAGAATTAATAAGCTCTGCAAACTTGAAGGCTGTATAATCTTTTCCGCATCCTGCAATCCCTTTAAAAAGAAAGGCATGTGGAATATTTGATGATGATATTAATTTACTTAATAATTCTTTAGCATGCTCTTGACCGTATATTCCGTTCCAAGCTAATTCCATAAGATAGAGGTCTTAAAATGATGTTCGGAAAGACTTGTAATTTTTTCAATAGTCATCTTCATTATAGAAAAAATCTTCATCTGAAGGGTAATCAGGCCAGATATCCTCAATTGATTCATAAGGTTCATCCGAGTCTTCTAGTTCAATCAAGTTCTCAACTACCTCATAAGGTGCACCAATTCTTTCTGCGTAATCAATCAGTTCTTCTTTTGTTGCAGGCCACGGTGCATCGTCCAAATATGAAGCTAATTCTATCGTCCAAATCATAAATGCTATAACTCCCTGTTCAATTTTTATGGGTTAATTCAAAAAATCCTAAATTTCCGAAGAAAAAATCTGCCGGGTTTAATATCACACCATCATGGTGAACTTCATAATGAAGATGCGACCCTGTGGACAATCCTGTATCGCCTATTTTTGCAATCATTTCCCCCCTTACCACTTTTTGTCCTTCCTTTACGTCGGATTCGGATAAATGAGCATAAATAGTTTCATAGCCAAATCCGTGGTCAATTTCTACGGCTAAACCAAAGCCTCCTCTATATCCAACAAATTCGATTGTACCATCACCAGTAGCATATACTGGAGTTCCTTCGCTGGCAACAAAGTCAATACCATCGTGCATTCTTTCAATATGTAGAATTGGATGAAATCTCATACCGAAACCATCGCCTATCTCGCCATCACAAGGTTTTATAGCCGGTATTGCTAAAAATAATTTTTGATTTAATTTTAGCTGGTTTGATATTTCACTGTACTGTTCTTTTTCAAAAGCAACTTTTCTCGATACTAAATCAACAAAATTAAGAAGTGAGTTAAGTTTTTCTTCTGAGGGGCTTTTGAAAAAATCCATTACATTATTAAAAGATCCACCGCCGATTCCTAACTTCAGCTCATCTTGGGAAACCGGTTGCAAATTTGCAGCTGCTCTTAAATTATTATTTGCTTTATATAAGCTATCTAACTGATTGTCTAACAATTGATAATTAGAGGCTATTTTATCTAAATTCTCTTTCAAAATCCTATTCTCGCTTCTTAAAGATCTAAGATTCTTTTGTGAATTGATAATAGTAGATATGATAAAATAGCCGCCAAATATAATTGTACTAAAAATTACAACCGATAAAGTAAAATATATTGCTAACTTGGCTTTATAATTTTTAATCTCTACAAATTGTAATTTTGCTTTTGAAAAGTAATATAATTTTTTCATATCTTAGGGCGCAAACTAAAAAAATAAGATTAGTTTGTCAAGGGAATAAAAGAATTTTCTATTCAAAATCGTGTTCAAAATAGTCTACCCCTCTTAAACTGTCTTCATTGTGATTTTTAAGTTTACTATTTAATCGACTTTGAAAATAATTAGCCGCATCATATCCGTAGTGTTTAAGCAAATAGTTCAAGCTTATTACTTCCGAAATGACAGTTATGTTTTTCCCAGGCAAAATAGGGAGTTTTACGTAAGGAACTTCTATATTTAGAATGTCAAAAAAATTTTCGTCCAGACCTGTTCGCGTATATTCGACTTTATCATCCCAAACCTCAAGTTCTACTATTATTTCAAGTCTCTTTTGATATCTTATTGCTCTTATTCCAAACATTCTCTCAATATCAAGTAGTCCGAGACCTCTGATTTCCATAAAGTGTTTTACGAGGTTAGTTCCCGACCCCATCAATATTCCCTCCCCCTTTTTAGTTAGGATGATTATATCATCGGCAACAAGGCGATGGCCTCTTTCAATCAAATCAAGAGCTACTTCACTTTTACCCACCCCAGATTTTCCAACAAATAAAATTCCAACACCATATACATCGACAAATGAACCATGAATAGAAATTCGCGGAGCAAACTGGTCATCTAAAAAATCGCTTATAAGATATACCAATTTTGTAGTATCGTAAGATGAGCCAAAAACTGGTACGTGATGTTCGTTTGCTATTTCTAATAGCAATGGAAAGGGTTGGTTTTTATCCGTTAAGACAATGCAAGGAATATCAAACCCAAAAACTCTTTCAATTGCTTTCCTTCGCGCACTTTCCGAAAGTTGGTCTAAATATCTCATTTCAGTATTTCCAAAAACTTGAACGCGAGCAAATGAGAATAAACCTACAAATCCTGCTAAAGCTAATCCCGGTCTAAATAAATTTTGATCTGTAATTTTTTTAGAAAAACCAGATTTATCAGAATATAATTTTAATTTGAATTTATCACGCGTGTTATTAAATAAAAATTCAACCGTAATAAATTCTTTTCTTGAAATCGCTTTTTGATCGATTTTCATTCTTTAATTCTGACATTCTTTTTTGTTTTTAATTTTTCAAGTTGCCTAGAAAGTTTTTCCACTGCGGCGCTAACAGACTTCATAAAATCATCAGATTCCTCTGTAGCAGTTAAAGTTTGCCCCGGAACTTGCAAAACTATTTCGGCATATTTAATGCTAGGATGCGTATTTTGAAAGCTCAAAATAACATCTGCATCTAAAATGCTATCATTGAATTTTTCCAATGAAGACACTTCCCCATTAATAAAATCTTTCAAAGTTTCACGTGCCTTAAATTTTCTTGCAGTTATTGAAATGTTCATTGCAACCTCCTGTATTTATGATTTTGGATGAGCTTTTTTATATGTGGATTTTAATCTTTCAATACTTACATGTGTATATATTTGCGTTGTAGAGAGATTTTCGTGTCCAAGTATTTCCTTTACAGCACGAAGATCGGCTCCATTATCAAGCATATGCGTTGCGGCACTATGCCTTAAAATATGGGGGCTCTTTTTCTTAATCTCAGTTACTTTGCCCAAATATTTTGTTACTATACGGTGAACTAATCTTGGATAAATTCTCTGATTATTTTCCGTTAAGAAAAGTGGATCATTAAAATCAGCAACATTCCTCGTTAATAAATAATTACGCAAAACCGGAATTGATTTTTCCCCGACAGGAACCACTCTCATTTTGTTTCCTTTTCCTAATACCGTTAAGCTTTTTCTATCTAAATCTAAGTCAGATAAATTTAAATTGCAAAGTTCTGAAACGCGGATCGCGCATCCGTATAGTATTTCAAAAATAGCTTTGAGTAGTTCATGATTATCGTCCGATTTTTCAATTTCCTCATAAACTTCCAATATTGATCCTGATGTTGTTATATCTGGTAATTTTCTTTTTGTCTTTGGGTTTGTTATTGACAAAATTGGGTTTTCAATAATGTAATTATGCTGAAATGCAAATTTAAAAATACCTCTTAGAGAAGAAAGTTTCCTTGAGATTGATGTCTTTTCATATTTCTTTTCATTTAAAAAAGCCAAATATGTACGGAAAAATCTTTCGGATATTTCCGATAAATCATTTTTATTATAACTTTTACAGAACACACTAAATTCACGTAAATCTTCAGAATAAGATTTTACTGTTAAAGATGAGTACCGTCTTATCTTTGCAATATTTTCTAAATATTTTTCTATTATAATATCAATCTGCATCAATCTCCTTCAACTCTTCAACATCTTCGGGAACTAATTCGGTGTGGCAAATTGGACAACGTAAATAATTTCCTTTTTTAACAGAGTACCGATGTTCCATATATTCCGAGTCATTGTTAGGGCATGCTTGAGAGACAGGTTTATACCAGCTTACAAAATCACAATCAGGATATCTTGAACATCCGTAAAATAATTTTCCTCGCTTTGATTTTCTTTCCACAACATTTCCTGTTTTGCATTTTGGACAGTCAACACCGAGAGAAATGTTTTTTACGAAATCACACGCAGGATATTTTTCGCATCCAATAAATCTTCCAAATTTTCCATTACGAAAAACAGTTCTTGAACCGCATTTTTCGCATGTTTCACCGGTGTACTCAGGTTCTTGGTTTTGGGCATAAATATCTCGGAAAGATTTTATGTTTTTGCATTCTGGGTAATTTGAACATGCCAAATAACGCCCATATCTCCCAACTTTAATTTCCATTTCGTGACCGCACAAATCGCAAAGAATCTTATCAATTTTATTTTCAACATTTTTCAAAGCTTTAGAAAATGGTTGATAAAAGTCATTCAGTACTTTTTTATAAACGTTTTCTCCTTGAGCAATTTGATCTAATTCCCCTTCCATGCTTGCTGTAAAATCTTCATTTATAATATCTGGAAAATTTTTTACAAGAATTTTATTCACTTCCATACCAAGCTTTGTAGGGAAAAGCTTTCGCTCAACTTGTTCCACATATTTTCTATCCTGTATAGTACCAACAATCATGGAATATGTACTTGGTCGGCCAATGCCTTTACTTTCAAGCTCTTTTATCAAGGAACTTTCAGAAAATCTTGCTGGAGGTTTTGTAAAGTGCTGCGTTTTCTTTAATTCTTCCAAGCCCAATTTCTGATCTTTCTCTAGCCCAAGAGGAATAGTTTCGTTTCGATATTCTTCTTTTTCTTCAGCATTTTCTTTCTGCTCAAAGATCTCTTCATAAACCTGTGTAAAACCTTTGAATTTAACTGCGCTTCCAAATGCCTTGAATAAAAATTCATCTGCTGATATTTCGACGACTGTAGTTTCCAAAAGTGCCGGGTTCATTTGCGAGGCGATAAATCTCTTCCAGATTAACTCGTATAATCTAAATGAATTTTTGTCTAAATATTTTTTCACAAATTCAGGCGAATATTTTAAGGATGTAGGTCTTATAGCTTCGTGTGCATCTTGAACGTTTGTTTTATTTTTCTTTTCAAAATTATTTGGCACTAGTGGCAAATATTCAGAGCCAAAACTTTCCTTAATATAATCTCTGACTTCTACAATCTTTTCATCACTTATACGCGTTGAATCTGTACGCATATATGAAATTAATCCTTGAAGACCTTCGCTTCCTAATTCAACGCCTTCATAAAGTTTTTGAGCTATCGCCATGGTCTGTTTAGGGCGCATCCGTATTCTTTTCGAAGCCTCTGCCTGTAGGGCACTTGTAATAAATGGAGCAGGAGGATTTCGTTTTGTAGTACGTTTAACAATATTACTTATGTAAAATTTTTTCTTTTCCGAAACTTGGTTAAACAATTCCAAAGCTTTTTCTTCATTTGAAATTGTTATGCTGTTCTGCAAAAATTCTTCCCAATCCTTTTCATACATAACCGGTTTTGGCTGAACCCGGATATCTTTCCCATTAATACTAAAAAGCTTTGCTTTGAAAGTATCACCCTTGTCGGTTTTGAAGATTGCCCAAATTGACCAATATTCAGTAGTAATAAATTTTTCGATCTCAAATTCGCGGTCACAAATTAATTTTAACGCCACCGATTGGACTCGTCCAGCAGAAAGCGCTGTACTGCCAGACATTTCAATTACAGCTTTCCAAAGAAATGGAGAAATCTTGTAACCGATTATCCTGTCCATGACTCTTCTTGCTCTTTGGGACGAAACTAAATTTGAGTCGATAACTCTAGGATTTTGCATTGCCTTTAGAACGCCGGTTTTTGTTATTTCGTTAAACAATACTCGCTGAATTTTTGAATCGGCATTTAGAATGTCAGCAATATCTTGAGCAATAGCTTCGCCCTCACGGTCCGGGTCAGTCGCAATAAATATTTTTTTACTTTTTACTGCTAAAGATTTGATCTTTTTAATAACATCTCCCTTGCCTCTAATAGTAACAAATTGAGGTAAAAAATCGTTATCAACATCTACACCAAGTTTAGTTTTAGGCAAATTTTTTATATGTCCGATTGTTGGTTCCACGACATATTCTTTGCCTAAGTATTTATTTATTGTTTTTGCTTTTGCAGGTGATTCCACAAGTACAAGATTTTTGTTCATAATATTTTTGTTCATATAAAATAATTAAGCATTATAAATTTTAAGTTTTCTGAAAACAGACCAATAATCTGAACACAACTTATTTTCCAACCTCTTCATAATAAGTTTATCTTTAGTAATTTGATCATCATATCCTAATAAATGTAAAATACCATGAATTACAAGTCTGATAATTTCCTCGTCTGTTTTTACTCTATATTTCTTTGCATTTGCTTCAGCATCTTCAAAAGAAATAAATATTTCACCTTCTAATATATCATGATTACCGTTGTAATTGAAAGTTATTATGTCAGTAGAGTAATGATGATTAAGGAATTTATTATTAATTTCAATTATCTCCTCGCTTAAGACAAAATTAATTACCAAGGATGCGAGCTCAAATTCCAGATCTTTTCTTAATCTTAATATTATTGCGTGTATATACCTTTTATTTATCCCATTTCTTTTCGATGAATTGATTTCTAAATTTTTCAACACAATTTCCCTAAATTCTTTTTGTAATAATTAAATTTTTAATTTCATCCCTTCGATTGATGCTAAGCAATTTAAACTTGATTTTTCCTTTTTTATAATTTCAGTGGTTTCTAAATAGATTTCTTCTATTTTTCTATCATCATAATCTGGATTGTAATGAAACAGCAAAAGATTTTTAACGTTCGCTAAAATGCTAAAGTAAGCAAGAGAAATGTTGCTTGTGTGCCCCCAGCCTTTTTTTATTGCTAAAGTTGGTTCATCATAAAAAGTGTCATGTATTAAATAATCGCAATCCTTGCAAAAATGCATAAGCTCCTTATTCATGCTACTCATTTCGGTATAGTATGGAGATAAGTTATATTTTTTAACAAATAACTCATTATCGGGCATATAAACGATAGTTTTTCCTGAAATTAAAATTTTGTAAGCCAAAGCAGGTGAAGAGTGATTTGCCCTTATTGTGTGCAATTCTACACCATTAAATATTTTTATATTATCGGGAGAAATATTTTCGAAATCAATTTGACTTTTTACTTGATTAATCTTCACAGGGAAATAATGGTCATTCATTTGGCCGCTTAATAAATTTTCAATACTTCTATCCTTATCACTTTCCCCAATAAAAATAATTTTATTATTCTCAGAATAAAGCGGTAAAAAGAATGGTATCCCTTGAATATGATCCCAATGATAATGGCTAAGAAAAATCGTAATATCCTTTTGAAAACCTTCCTCTTTCAACTGTTTCCCTAATTCCCTTATCCCACTGCCTGCATCAAAGATAAAAATATCATTCGAGTCTGTACGCAATTCTACACATGGAGTATTTCCACCGAATTTTACCGTTTTATATCCCGGTACAGGAATGGAACCTCGTGTACCCCAAAATTTCAAATACATTTTTACTTTATAAATCTTTTAATGATTTGATGGTCATCTCGGTATATTTTTTATATCGTAATGCAGAATTTTCAAATTCTTTAATTTCATCTTCTGTCAAATTTCTAACGACTTTTGCAGGTACACCGGCAACCAATTTACCTGAAGGGACAATAAAATTAGGTTTAACAACCGAACCAGCAGCGACCATTGAATTTTCTTCGACAATAGCTCCGTCTAAAACAATTGCTCCTATACCAACCAAGCATAAATCTTTAAGAGTACAGCCGTGAAGTTTTACGGAGTGCCCAATAGTGACTTTATCTCCAATGTTCAGGGGAAATTTTCCGTTTGTAACATGAAGCATTGAACAATCCTGAATATTAGTTAGACTTCCAATGCGAATATAATGAACATCACCACGTATGACTGTGTTATACCAAACACTTGTATTTTCACCAATAGTAACGTCACCAATGATTTTCACTCCGGAAGCTAGGAAAACATTTACTCCCATTTTAGGATAATTATCCAAATACGGGAAAAGCTTTATTTCATTATTCAATTCTTTGTGTATTTGGGAGGTATCCATCCGACTCTCTTCCATGATTTTAATTCCACTTTTACATCACCAACTATAACTTTCATTTTTGCTAAAATAGGGATTGCCGCATCATCATTTGAAAACCAGCCTTCAAAATATCCTGTCAATCCAAAAATACTGATAAATTTCATTCTGCCGTCAAGATGAGCACAGGCAATTGGATAATTCACTGCATCGATAGAAATTCCAGTTACCGGAGCATAAAAGTTTATCAAAGTATTTTCTTTTTTTTCTTTTATAAAGCACGGAAGATTTTCTATTCTATTTTGTCCACTATTCATTCTTGCATAATAAAGCAGTGATAGACCATCCTGATATTCTTTTCGTGCAGTTGTGGTTGAGTCCGTCCACAATTGCGGTGGATAGATTTTTCCTTTTTTAATGTGAATAATTGAATGAATATAATCAAAATTATAATCTGTGTAAGTCGTATAGTCCTTACTTTTAACAAGTCCACGAAAAAAAACAGAATAGTAATCCGAATTCATTGTAGTTATATATATCTGGTGTAAATTTACAAAAGGAATTCCCGAATAAGAGTCTATATACCCTATAGCGTTGTAATATGTTTTTCCATTTTCATCTTTTTGGCTACGCACAATTATTTTTATTTCGCCAAGCTTTATGAAAGAATAACTTACAACGTATGTTAGTTCTTCTCCAACTTGAAGTTTTTTATTAGAATAAAAACTATAGCTGTAAGATTTTATATTTTCATTGGACTTTCTCGAAGGAATAAAAATAAAAAACGGTATAACAAGTAAAATGAAGGCTCGCTTCATTTCAAGCCTGCTAATTCTTTAGCTTCTCCAAATAGAGTTACGGCTTTTTTAAATTGATCGTCGTCTCTGAGCAAAATTTGGTACCAACCTTCATTATGCCATAGACTTCGGGCAACTTCGGCTTTCAATCTTGTAGTGATATATTTTTTGTCCTTCTCGAAGTTTTCTTTATTCGCCTTAATCCCTTTTTGTTTTGCGAGATTTAAGAAATCAGTTAAATCATTATTTTTAAATTCAAAGTTCCGTATGAATTTATTCAAATTATTACCGTACTTATTTACAATTTCATTTTTATGATAGTCAAGATAATTTAGCACAAACTGGTAGAAAATATTATTCTTTAACAACTCGGTAGTAAAATCAGTTAACTTACCATCTTTAACAATAAAATCCGGAGTAATTCCCCCACCGCCGTAAACAATTCTTCCATCGTGAGTTTTAAATTCCGGGAGAGCGCTATCTTTTTCAGCGGTGTGCTCTAAATTATTGCCGAGAGCATCATTGTTCTTCCCAGCGTCCTCAAAATATTCCTCTTTACTTTTTATTTTTTTATAATCACGCTGAATCAATCTTCCAGATGGTGTATAATATCTTGCTATTGTTAATCGTAATGCTGAATTATCGGGCAGGGAAAACTGACGCTGAACTAAACCTTTTCCAAAAGTTGTTTCTCCAACTATCAAAGCTCTATCCCAGTCTTGCATTGCTCCTGTAACGATCTCACTAGCAGAAGCACTCCCATCGTTAACTAATATTATTAAAGGCAAATCTTTATAAGGCGCTGGTTTGGATGCATCGTATTCTTCATCAAATTCTTTGCGCCTTCCTTTGGTATAAACAATTTTTTTATTATCGCCTATAAATAGATTAGCAATTTTTACCGCTTGATTTAAGTAGCCTCCGGGGTTGCCGCGAAGATCTAATATAAGCTGCTTCATTCCATGGTTTTTAAGATCGATTAATGCATTATTTAATTCATCGTAGGTAGTCTCAGCAAATCTTGAAATACTTATGTATCCGGTAGTATTGTCATACATGAAATGAGTATCCACTGAGTATAACGGAATTTTAGACCTTGTAATTTCATAATTGATTGGATTCTTAATCCCGTTTCTAAGTACGGTTACTTCTACTTTTGTGCCGGCAGGTCCGCGTAATTTATTTCTAACTTGTTCGTTTGAAATAGCGATGGCACTTTTATTATTTATCTTAATAATTCTATCGCCTGATAAAATACCAAGCGCTGCGCTGGGTCCTCCCATAATCGGAGCAACAACCGTTAAAGTATCATTAAGAATTTGAAACTCGATGCCGATTCCATCGAATTCTCCTTTAAAAGATTCTTCTATCGTTTCCAATTGTTTTGCAGGGATGTAAACGGTATGCGGGTCCAGTTTATTAAGCATACCATTTATGGCAGCATCAACAAGTTTTTGAGTGTCGACCTTGTCTACATAATATTTTTCAGTATAAGCTAGAACATCCTTAAATTTAAGAATACTATCTTGAAGATTATCGTCAGAAAATGCTTTTTGGATTAGGATTCCAATCACAATTCCGATTGTTAAAACAACAATTGCAAACGGTATTTTTATCTTTTTGAAATTCATTTTAATTTATACTAAAGTTTTACACTTACGGTAAAGTATGTTTGAAGCTGGTTATTATTAACAGAATTTTGCAGCGATTCATTATAATAAACTAATTTTAAGGATACAAAATATTGCTTGTACGGTTCATAACTTAACAATCCTGTAAAAATTCTTGAGTATTCCAAATCACCGTTTAATATTCGTGCGCCAAGTGCGTCAAATGTTCTATGTCCAAGAGCTTCATCTCCACCTACATTTATTATCGTTCCATCAGGTTTTACCGGATTTGCCCCGTGAAGGATGTAAGAATAATTTCCCGCAAATGTAAGCCTGTAAGTAAATCTGTAATTTATAGAAAGGTTTAACATTTCGCTGTTTGGTTTTAAAATTGAACCAAGATTGTAACCAAAGTTTGTAAAATTACTATTGCCTGTCCTATGTGTGTGTACATAAGGATCGATCTTCGTAAACTCAACACTAAAATCCATCGGAATAATCTCATAAAGATTTGATGAAAATATTCCAATATCGAAAAGAGTTTGGTTTCCGTACCAACCAGTTCCAAGTTTTCCAAAATCTAAGTCATCAATTAATAGGGTAGAATAAATTTTTAATCCTAGTATCGATCTATCGACAGCATCAAAAAATAAAAATGAATTGTCTCTGTCCTGATTTGCATGTTCAACAGATTTATAAAATGCAAAAGGGTTTAGATAAGAAAGATCAATTGGTCTGTCGCCGTAAATGATCATTTCTCCGGCGCCAAAAGTAAATTTCTTGGAGAAATCGACACTTATACGATGATAACCTATATATTTTTCACCTACTACATCTATCCCACCGTTGATTGAATCAGACTGGAAATAAGTATCTCCTAATAGCTTTCCATGGAAATAAGAGAAGTGGAAGAAATGAAAATCAATATTCATTCCTATATAATCAAACTCAGGAGAGTTATCATCTATAATTGATTTAATTGGTCCATATCCAATCATCATCCTATCTCTACCCAATTTCAGTTTAAGGTATTTAAAATCTGCTGTCATATACCCTTCAGTTTGATCAAAAAAGGATTGGCTCTGCTTTTCATTAAACTTAAAATTGTATTGAATATCTGGACGGAGTTTTGCCACCTCCTTGTCTCCAAATACATCTCCGTTAGTACCTCTTATGGAAAAACCGAATTCGTCTAAAAAGCTTCCTCTAATTTCGCCCCCAATAACTCCGAGCATAGTTGATAAATTATTTTTATTCTCAAAATTATTTTGAGCAATAATTTCTCCTTCGCCTAAAAGATTAACAAACAAATTAAATTTTTCAGGTTTAATGTAAGAATAAAAATATTTAGCTTTCTGAGAGAATATATTATAGCTGCTATCAATATATGACTGAGAATTTTTTAAAGTGCCGTATAAATCAAATTCAAATTCGATCTTTAAATCTTCGAGAATTTGTTGGTCAATCTTGTCTAATTTTGATTCATTTTGAATTATTTCTTTTAAGTAATGAGTAATTTCCTTACGAGGTTTCGGTATTTCGAAAGAATTATAATCGTTAATAATATGAAGGGCTTCCATTCTTTCTAAAAATTGGTAAACATTGTTGTCTATTCTAACATAGTCGTTTTGAGCGAAAGTAGTAACGCTGTATAGTAAAAAAACAAAGAATATCTTTTTTATCATCTAACCTGTTCCCATTCTTTTGAAATAGATTTGTTTTTTAACAATACAGAAAGACCATTTTTTGCCCATGAAATTGTAACTCCACCGTAGCCAACCTTCCTAAATCTTCGAGGGGATTCATATACGCAAACGTCGGTTGTAAATAAAATTTTTCCTAACCGCCTTATTCTTCGGAACAAATCAAAATCCTCTCCGGCAGCTAATTTTTCATTATACCCGCCCACTATTTCGAAAATATTTTTCCTTATCACCTGGCATTCACCTCTCCCCATCCCAAGTCCAAGAGAATTCAGAAAATGAAAATATCCATTATATCCAGTATGGAAAAGTTTATCTGATAAAATTTCTTCTTCAGGAAAAACTTTTACTTTGCAAGTCATTGCAAGGTAATCGCTTTCTATAAAATTAGTTTCTAAGTATTTAAAAAATAATTTAATATCAGGAATTAGCACATCGGCATTGATAAAAATAAAAATATCGCCGCTAGCTAATCTTGCGCCGGAATTTCTACCAAGAGCGATGTTTTGTTTTTCACGTTTCGTATGGACAACTACTACGTCAGAATTATTTAAGGCTATGTCGATGGTTTTATCGATACTCCCTCCGTCCGATATTATGATATCGAAATCTAAGTTCTTCCTGAGTTCGAAATCGTTCAGTTGAGACAGAAGATTTGGAAGCAGTTTCTCTTCATTTAAAGTTGGAATGATAATGCTGAACTTCAAGCCTATACAATCTATTTTAATTTAAAAATCGGATTTAGCCTTTAACTTCCGGCTTCATTTGTGGGAAGAATATCACGTCTCTTATTGAAATTTGATTCGTCAACAACATGACAAGCCTATCAATTCCAATTCCCATACCGGCAGTTGGCGGCATGCCATACTCAAGTGCCCTAATAAAATCATCATCAATTTGATGTGCTTCTTCATCTCCGGCTTCTTTCATTTTCGTTTGTTCTTCAAACCTAGCTTTTTGATCAATCGGATCATTCAACTCACTAAATGCATTGCAAATTTCTCTTCCGGCAACGTAACCTTCAAATCTTTCTACCAATCCTGGCCGCATGCGGTGTTTTTTTGCTAGAGGTGAAAGTTCAAGTGGATAGTCGACAACAAAAGTTGGCTGAAGCAAATCCGGCTGAACCAATTGACTAAATATTTCGTCAATTAATTGCGATTTGGTTTCGAGATGATCTGTCTCAATTCCCAACTTATTTGCAATCGTTGAAAGCTCATCATAAGAAACACTGAGAACATCAACACCGGTTTTATCTTTAAGAGCTTCTATCATAGAGACTCTTTTCCATGGCGAACTAAAATTTATGTTGATGTTATCAAATTCAAAATCGATTGTTCCGAAAACTTCTATGCAAATATTGTTAACCATATTCTCGACATAATTCATCATCCATTCATAGTCTTTATATGGGACATAAAGCTCCATCATTGTGAATTCAGGATTATGAGTCTTATCCATTCCTTCATTCCTAAAATCTTTCGATATTTCATAAACTCCATTGAAACCACCGACAATTAATCTCTTAAGATAAAGCTCATCTGCAATTCGTAAATACAAAGTTGTATCAAGTGTGTTATGGTGGGTTATAAAAGGCCTTGCAGAGGCTCCTCCATATAAAGGTTGCAGAACCGGAGTTTCGACTTCAAGATAACCGTTTGAATCCAAGAATTTTCTCATCGAAGAAATTATGCGGCTTCTTTTAATAAAAACATTTTTAATTTCTGGATTGACTATTAGATCAACATAACGCTGCCGATAGCGTAGTTCTTTATCTGCAAATTGATCGTGAATGATTTTGTTACCTTGTTCATCAACCGTTTCTTTAGCAATCGGAATTGGCCTCAAAGTTTTTGAAAGAAGTTTTAGTGAAGAAACATGCAGAGAGATTTCGCCAGTTTTGGTTTTAAAAACAAAACCTTCTACGCCAATTATATCGCCTATATCCATTAACTTAAAAGCATCATAACTTTCACCAATATCATCTTTTTTCAAATATACTTGAATTTTTCCCTTTTCATCCTGAATGTGTGCAAAAGAAGCTTTGCCCATTCGACGGATAGCCATTATTCTACCTGCGATTCGGACAACAAGTTTTTCATCCTCCTTGAAAAAGTTTTTTATTTTTTCTGAGTCAGAATCAACATCAAAGGAATAAGCAAATGGTTCAAATCCTTTTTTCTTAAGTTCCTCTAGTTCTTCATAGCGTCTTTTAATAAGGACATTAATATCTTGTTGCATATTGTTTTCCAAGAATACCTCCGGTTATTTTCTTCTAAAGTTTGCTAAACGCAGACAAACTAGGTCTTGAATGTTTTCTGCAAGTTTTACTGGTACATCAAAATTGTTTACAATTATCGAAAAAGCTACTGGCTCATGGTCACCGGTATATGCATACCCTGAAAGGCTTCGAACACCCTCCAAAAATCCTGTCTTCGCGCGTATATTACCCTGCGCTTTACTGTTTTGCATTCTATTCCCCAGAGTTCCGTCAACTCCTGCAATCGGCAATGAGTTATAAAAAGGAATAAAATATTTACTTTTATACATATAACTTAAAAGTGTAACAATTTGTCTTGGAGTTACAAGGTCTAGCCGTGAAAGACCGCTTCCATCTACTATATTCATTCCTTCCGGATTTATTCCCATTTCTCTAAATAATTTGTTTTCTGAACTTATACCATTTTCAGATGAACCAAAATTTTTTGTTTCAAGCCCAATAGTTTTTAGTAATTGTTCTGCAAAAAAGTTTTCGCTGTTCTTGTTGATTACCTTAATAATTTCTTTTAGTGGTGGAGAATATTGCGTAAAAAGCTTTGTCATTTTTGAATAGTCAAGAGGTAATGAAATATCGTCAACATCAATGGGATAGCCGTCGATTGTAATTCCCATTCTTTTCAATACATCTTTAAGCACCACCATAGCATATTGAGTCGGGTTATTAACTGTTACAAAAGTTTTAACAGTATCGGAATTTTGCTTGATTGTGCCGTAAACAGTTACCACATTAGTACCCATATCCCGGTAAACGTTTATTGAAGTTATCGAATCAGCAGGAACAGTAGACACTTTATTCAAAATTATTATATATTTTGTTACTGGTTCGATTGAAACCTGCGGCAAATGATTTTCTTTATTAACAGTAACATAAACATTAACTACATTGTCATTAAAAGAAATTGCACTTGAAGGTGCCGCAAACCATTCACTTTCATAATCCCAGCTCCAACCAGCCCCCAGTCCTACTTCATCAAAGGAATTATCGTCACCGATAATATTTCCTGTAATTTCGTCAACACCTAATTTTGATAAGGAATCCGCCCAATCATCGAAAACTTTATAAATGTTGCCGTCATAAAATCTACCTGAAATAGTTGGATCGCCTCTACCTTGTATAACCAAATCGCCTTTAAGCACAGACCCGTCAATCTTTCCATTCATATAGACATTAGTCTTGTATTTGTATTCGCTTCCCAAAAGAGTTAACCCAGCTGCAGTGGTAAACAATTTTAAGTTGGAGGCTGGTAAAAAGAGCTTATCCTCATTTCGTTTATAAAAATATTCTCCTGTTTCAAGCGATTGAATTACGACTCCCCATTGGGCATTGCTAAAATTCGGATCGTTAAAAATATCATTCATCTGCGACCAAAATTCTTGCAAAGTTGAATAGGAATATTTAGGTGTAGTATCGTTTATAGCTTCTTGTGCAAAAACAGGGAAAGCTAAAATCAAAATTAGTAGAGCAAAAAAGGAATATTTAACGCCCATAGTTTTTTATAACCCCCGATATTTCCAACTTTGTAAGTTGTCGATATGCACCTTGCGGTATATCAGCTTTTATTCCTGCAAAGCTTATTCTGTTCAATGAAACGACCGTATAACTTAGGGCAGCGAACATTTTTTTTACAAAATGATTTCTCCCTTCGGTTGCAACAACATTAATGAATTTTTTTGAATTTTTGCTTGTAAAAGAGATCTTATTGAATCTTCCGCGTTTCCCTTCAATAAAAACTCCTGTTTGAAGTTTATCTATGTCCTCATCCATAATTGGGCGATCAAGTCTAACTTCATATTCACGTGGGACTTTATTCTTAGGGTGTGTAAGCAAGTTGGAAAAATCACCATCATTAGTTAATAATAGCACGCCGGTAGTATTGTAATCAAGCCTTCCGACGGGAAATATTTTTTCTTTAGTTTTAATTAACTCCACTACAGTCTTCCGATTTTTCTCATCATCAGTTGTTGTTATCACACCCATCGGTTTATTTAACAAAAAGTATAAATGTCTTTTCGGAGTAATTCGTTCGCCGTCTAAAAACACTTTGTCTTTGTCCGGATCTACTTTGTAAAATAATTTATCAATTACTTTATTATTTACAGATACTCTACCCTGCAAAATCATCTCTTCTGCTTTTCTTCTTGAGCAGATTCCACTGTCCGAAATAAATTTATTCAGTCTGGTTGTTATTGTTTTGTTCATCGTTTGATTCATTTTCAACTGTCTCTTCTATAAGGTTCATCATTATTTTCTGTTTTTGTTCTAAAAAATCTTCGTCCTTCATTATTTCTTCAATCTCGCGTGGTTTCGGTAAGTCGCTTAATTTATTCAAACCAAAATATTTTAGAAATTCTTCAGTAGTACCATAAAGCAAAGGTCTACCAATTGATTCTGCTCTTCCGGTAATTGCCACAAGATTTTTTTCAAGTAGAGTAGTCAAAATATAATCCGAATTTACACCTCGTATGGCTTCAATTTCGGGTTTGGTGATAGGTTGCTTATAAGCTATAATTGCAAGGGTTTCAAGCGCCGCCTGGCTAAGTCTTCTTTTACTCTTTTCAGACGATAAAAATCCTACATACTTTGCATTTTCAGGTTTGGTTGCATATAAAAATCCGTTAGCAACTTTCACAATTTGAAATGCAATATTTTGCACCTCATATTTTTTGTTAAGTTCATCGACGGTATTCTCTATTTCTTCCGGAGAAATACGTGTGTCTTCCCCGTCGATTCCTTTTATAGCTTTTACAATCTCGCCAGAAGATATTGAATCATCTGAAGAAAAAATCAAAGCTTCAATTATTGAAAAATATAAATTATCCATTTTTTATTTTGAATAAGACAAAATCATTAAAGTTTGGCGATTCTTTTATACCTATCATTCCCATTTTAGTTAGTTCAAGAAGCGCTACAAATGTGATCACTATTCTAATTTTTTCCCTCATCTCATTGATAAGACTGAGGAAGTGAAGTTCGGTTTCATTCTCCAAATTGCTCATTATGAATGATATTTGCTCTTCAACTGAAATATTTATTTTCCTTATTTCATGAAACACTTCAGGTTTAATGCCGTCTAAAACTCTTTTAATTGCCTTAGCCAGATCAAAGATAGTGACATTTTTTAAAAGAATTTCATAGTCTGGAGGTGTAATTTTCTCATCTGCAGAATAATTCCCTCTATAATTTATTTTTCTTTGACTTGTTTCGAAAAATGAAAGCTCCTCCGACATTTCTTTATATTTTTTATATTCAAGCAATGCTTGAATTAGCTCGGAACGAGGGTCAATTTCCTCACCTTTTTCATCTACTTCCCTCGGTAGAAGCATCCTTACCTTTATATGCATTAATGTCGACGCCATTAAAATAAAATCACCAGCTACTTCAAGGTCGAGCATTTTGATAAGGTTAACGTAATCTAAAAACTCTTTTGTAATTTTTGAAATTGGAATGTCGTAAATATTAAGTTCATCTCTTTTTATGAAAAAAAGGAGAAGATCGAGCGGACCCTCAAACTGATCTAGCTTAATTTTATACACAGCTAACCTAACATCATTTTTGTGTGAACTTCTTCCATAGTGATTTTTGCAACAACTTTAGCTTTGTTTTCACCATCATGAAGAATTTCTTTTACTTCGTCAATTCTATCTTCATAATATTTCCTTTTCTCTATAATCGGTTCTAAAAATTTTGAAATATTATTTGCACAATGCATTTTACAATCAACACATCCCAAAGCTCCTGACCTGCAATTTCTATCTATCTCATCAACTTCACCCGGATTAAATTTCTTATGATAAGAAAATACAAGACAAATATCGGGATTTCCCGGATCGCCCCTCCTAATTTTAAGGGGGTCGGTTACCGCTTTTTTTAGTTTTGCTTTCACCGTATCAGCATCGTCAGAAAGAAGAATTGTATTGTTTAATGATTTACTCATCTTTGCATTGCCGTCTAAACCAGAAAGCCGAGGAAATTTAGTTAATAGAGGCTCAGGTTCCGGAAACACTTCACCGTAAATTGTGTTAAATCTTCTTGCTATTTCTCTTGATATTTCAACATGAGGGACCTGATCTTCTCCGACAGGGACATATTGACCTTTATATAAAAGTATATCCGCGGCTTGAAGAACTGGGTATCCAAGATACCCGTAAATAACATTTTCAATATTTAAATCCCTAACTTGATCTTTTAAGGTCGGATTTCTTTCAAGCCTGTTTACAGTTATCAGCATTGAAAAAATTAAATTTAGCTCCGTATGTTCTTTAATTTGCGATTGCCGGAACATTGGACTTTTAACTGGATCTACCCCGCAAGCAAGCCAGTCAATCAGCATGTCAATTGAATCCTGGAAAATCTCTCTTGTATCTAATTTTGTAGTCAATACGTGATAATCAGCTATCAAATGATAATTTTCATAATCCTCTTGAAGTTTAATCCAATTTTCCAAAGCTCCTACATAATGCCCAATATGTAACTTCCCGGTAGGGCGCATTCCGCTTAATATTCTTTTTTTTACCATAACATCAAATTACACAATTCGATTCTTTTATTTATAAAAAATATTTATTTGAATTTTGAGGTTGAAATTTAATTACTACGAAAGATAAAGATAAGGTTTCCAATTTTCATCCAATTTACCGACAACGTTTTTAATAAACATAATATGGCTTGGTTTAAATGGTCTATTTAAAAGAATCATATTTGCTTCTACAGGAGTTCTATCGCCTTTTTTATTGTTACAGAAAGTACATGCACAAACTAAATTATCCCAGGAATCTATACCGCCTTTTGATTTTGGAACAACGTGATCAATAGTCAAAGGTAAATCGCCTCTACCGCAATAAGAACACTTATATTCATCTCTTCTCAATATGTTTTTTCTTGTAAGCACAACTCTTTTGTAAGGAAGAGTAATAAATTGACTGAGCCTAATTATACTAGGCCATGGGAATGTTTTCGATACGCTTCTTAATTCTTTTCTCTTGTCTTGAACAACTAATTCTGCCTTGCCAAGATAAATCAAAACGATTGCTTTTTTTATGTTGCAAACGGTTAAAGGCTCGTAACTTTGATTTAAAATCAAAACTTTTGCATTCAACTTTCCGTTTGTGTGTTTAGCCGGTTCGAAGTCAACCTCCTAATTTGTTTTATCATGTTTTAAATATTTTATTCTTAAGAAAATTCTAAACACTAACAGAAGAATTGAAATAACAAGGAAATACGTGTTAGCTTGACGAGGCGCAATTCTAGTTAACATAATAATAATAAACAGAACTACAACTGCCAGTGAGCCATAATTAAAAACGTTATATATTTTTTTAGTGATCGTAATATTTATCTTTCTTTATTTTTCAGTTTATTTATGCGCGATACTATAAAAAGTCGATTTTTAATGTGAAAATATAGCTAAATAGATGGGGATTTTCCAATAAGAAAAGAATTAATGTGATTTTATCTCCCTTATTTTCAAATATTCCGGAATAATTTTTACAATGATTAATCAGTCATCTTACGCATAAACAACTCTTTGGAATTATGAATTACTTGTATAATAAAATTCCATGACTCACTTACTCCAATTTTTCAAGAGTTGCGAAAGGTGTCTTAATAATTATTTGGTAAACACATTTATATTTAAAATAAAAAAGGCTGCATACAAATATTCATAAACAGCCTAACAAGTGACCCCAACGGGATTCGAACCCATATTACCGCCGTGAAAGGGCGATGTCCTAACCATTAGACGATGGGGCCATCAAAACTATTTTTGGGTGAGCGATGGGGATTGAACCCATGACCCTCAGGGCCACAACCTGATACTCTAACCAACTGAGCTACGCTCACCATAACAACTTAAAAGATAAAACAAGAAATTATAAGAATTCTTATCGCACTTTTTATTTACCTTCGTACGCCCGAGTGGATTCGAACCACTGACCTACAGCTTAGAAGGCTGTTGCTCTATCCAATTGAGCTACGGGCGCAGATCAATTCAAAATGCAAAAACTAAATGTTGCTTTTTTATTTTGCATCTTCATAGTCGGGGCGGTAGGATTCGAACCTACGACCTCCTGCTCCCAAAGCAGGCGCGATGAACCGGGCTACGCTACGCCCCGAAGATTATTTAACTAATTTTAAGAACTTATAAATTTTCAGATACATTAATAAACTAACTAATCAATTTATAAATTTATCTCTTATAAAGATAATAATTATCATTTTTGAGATTTCAAATATATCTGATTACTAACATAAAAACAATGAGTAGAATCGAATTTTCTCAATCTGCAAAATATTTTTTTTCATTTCAGACATAGAGTGGAATAATTTCCATATAAATGATTTCTTAAGTAAATTTCTTATCAATTATTCAATAAAATTTTATTCTAATGTATTTTCCGTTTTATATCTCTAAAAAATATATCTATTCAAAAAAGAATTCTAAATTCATTTCCTTTATTTCCGGCTTCTCTATCGCCGGGATTGCTCTTGGAGTTGCAACTTTAATTATAGCATTAAGCATCTTAGGAGGTTTCCAAAGAACAATTACTAATAAACTGGTTGACTTTGATTCACATATACAAATTTCGTCTTATGCAACCACATTACCGGATTACCATTCTTCTTTACCTAAAATCAAAAAGTTGATTTTCCCTTTTGCAAAAAGTGTTAACCCTTTTGTCTCAAAACTTGCAATAATAAGTAGCAATGCTTTTAAGGAAGGAGTTAGCATAAAAGGTATTAGACCGGAAGATACATGGGATGGAATTAGAAAAGATATTATTGAAGGTAGTTTTAATTTATCAATTATTTCTGGTAAGGCATCCATTATAATAGGGAAAAAACTTGCCGATAAATTATTGGTAAAAGTCGGCGATCAAATTACTGTTTTTGCTCTGAATAAAAACCAAATTCCATCTCCGGATAATTTACCGAATATAAAAAAGTTTGTTATTACAGGAATTTTTGAAAGCGGAATGTCAATTTACGATGACTTAAATGCTTACGTTAATATTACCTCGGCTCAGGAACTTTTTAATCTCAGAGATAACATAACGGGATACGATATAAAGTTAAATGATATTTCAAAGATAGATAGCTTAACATCCATTTTGTCCGACAATCTCAGCTACCCTTACGCGGTTAGATCAATTTATCAAATTCATAGAAATATTTTTACTTGGATCCAACTCCAGAAAAAGCCAATTCCAATTATTTTGGGACTAATAATTATAGTTGCAGTCTTTAATATTATCGGAACTTTATTAATGATTGTGTTGGAAAGAACGAATGCAATAGGTGTCCTAAAATCACTTGGAGCTAACAGAAGACAGATTATTTCCATTTTTATAATTCAAGGAATCTATTTTGCTTTAACCGGTATTTTGATAGGTAACTTAATTGCTTTTACACTTACTTATCTTCAATTTAAATTTAAAATAATTAGCATCCCATCCTCTGTTTATTTTATGTCTTCGGTCCCAATTCATCTTTCAGCATATAATTTTTTTGAAGTTTCAATCTTAACATTTTTTCTTTGCATATTAGCTTCTTTTATCCCGAGCTATATTGCTTCTAGAATTCAACCGGTTTCTTCTTTAAGGTTCAGTTGATGAATTACGAATCCTATATATCAAAAAGATACTTAGTATCGAAACATAAAATTAATTTCATAACTATCATTTCGATGATTTCCGTGTTAGGAATTACTCTCGGTGTTGCGGCCTTGATTGTGGTACTTTCTGTTTTCAACGGCTTTGGCAGTCTTGTCAAATCTTTTTTGATGAATATGGATCCTCATATTCGTATTGAAATTATATCTCAACAAGGATTCGATAAACAACAAGAAATATATTCGGCCTTACATCTAATCCCTGATGTAAAATATTATGCTCCTTTTGTTAGCGGTAAAGTGCTTGCTTACAATGGTGGCAATACTCAAGTTGTAAACTTAAAAGGTATCAAACAAAACATCGGCAACGATCTTTACAACATTAAACCAAGTATGTTGTTTGGAACTTACGATTTGTCAGACCGAAATGGAATCCCTCATGTTATTATTGGTTTAACCCTGGCAGACAAATTGGAATCAGTGGTAGGTGATACAATTACCGTGGTATCTCCGGTAGGAATCGAGCAAGCCATAACCCAGTTTGCAATGCCGGTTGCACAAACTTTTGTGGTAAGCGGAATTTACAGTTCGAATAATAATGATTACGACGCTAATTTTATTTTTTGCAATTTATCAACAGGGCAAAGACTTCTTGGTTACAAAAATAAAGTACAAGGTTACGATGTAAGATTAAACAACATTTCTGAGTCTAATTCAGTCGAAAGTATTCTTAATTCTAAACTCGATTCAAAACTCTTTAGTGTCAACACATGGTACGATTTCCATAAAGAATTATATATGGTTATGAATATTGAAAGATGGACTGCTTATATTCTTCTTTGTTTGATTATTGCAGTGGCAAGTTTTAATACACTCGGTTCTTTATCTATGTCTGTAATTGAAAAGAAACGCGACATCGGAATACTTCGCTCCATGGGATCAAGCGAAAAGTCAATCATGAAAATTTTTATGTATGAAGGACTTCTAATAGGGATAATTGGAACAATAACTGGACTTTTGTTGGGATACTTTGTTTGTTATTTGCAGATTCATTATAATATTTATCCGCTTGATCCAACTCGATACAAGATTGATTCTCTTCCATTAAAAATTCAAGCTTCAGATTTTCTTTTTGTCTCCGGAGCTTCTATGCTGCTTTCATTAGTTGCTTCAATTATCCCGGCAAAACGAGCTACCAAAATTAATCCACTTGAGGCGATTAAATGGGAATAATAATTTATAATATAAAAAGTTAAACAATGAGCAATTCAATTATATTACATACAGAAAATTTAATTAAGACTTACCAATCCACTAAAAATAAATTGGAAGTACTAAAATCAATTTCCATGGATATTACAGAAAAGAAAATTTCTGTTATTATTGGCGCATCAGGCGCTGGAAAAAGTACACTGTTGCACTTACTTGGGGGTTTAGACCGACCAGATAGCGGCAAAATATTTTTTAATAACGAAAATATTTTTGATCACAACGATGATAAATTAGCTAATTTCAGGAATAAAAATGTCGGGTTCGTTTTTCAATTCCACCATCTTCTTCCCGAATTTACTGCTATTGAAAACGTTGCTATTCCTCAAATGATTAGCGGAAAATCTTTTAGTGTTGCTGTCAAGAGGTCAAAAGAATTGATTGAATCGGTTGGATTATCAAATCGCGCAAATCATAAACCAGCGGAGCTCTCCGGCGGCGAACAACAAAGAGTTGCCGTTGCAAGGGCGCTTGCAAATGATCCTGCAATAATTTTCGCGGATGAACCAACCGGTAATCTCGACTCTGCTAATAGCGAAATAATAAATCAAATTATTGTCAGTCTGAGAGATAGACTTAATAAAACTTTTATCATCGTTACGCACAATTCCGAATTAGTAAAATTAGCAGATGAAGTATTTGAAATGAAAGACGGAAAATGTAAAAAGAGATCCGGTTAAATTTTATATAAATATTCAAACAACAGCCTTACACCAAAGCCTGTCATATATTTTTTTGTGTAGTTATTATAATTATTGGCAATAGCGGGGCCTGCAATATCAATATGTGCCCAGGGTATTTTTTTATCAACAAAATTTTCTAAAAACTTAGCCGCTGAAATTGCCCCTCCCCATTTTCCACCGAGGTTCTTTACATCAGCAACTTCGCTCTTGTTCAGCACATTGTAGTCATCCCACATTGGCAAACGCCAAAGCCGCTCATGAGTTTCTAAACCGGTGTGGTACAAATCTTTTGCCAGCTTATCATCTTTTGTAAAAAGTCCTGCAACAAATTCTCCAAGTGCAACAACACAAGCACCGGTTAAAGTGGCCAGATCTATTATAAAATCAGGTTTCAGCTTCGATGCATAAGAAAGACCATCAGCCAAAATCATTCTACCTTCGGCATCTGTGTTATCGACTTCAATACTTTTACCCGAAGAAGTAATCACAATATCTCCGGGTCGCATTGAATTTCCCGAGACCATATTTTCCGCTGCGGGAATTATTCCTATTATATTTACACTAAGCTTTGCTTTTGCAGCTGCTAATATTGTACCCGCAACTACAGCTCCACCCGACATGTCTGCTTTCATTTCCCACATATCCGCTGCGGGCTTAATAGATATTCCTCCAGAGTCAAACGTAATCCCTTTTCCGACTAATGCAATTTTCTTTTTTATTTTTTTACTTTTTGAAATTCCAGAATATTCTATAACAATAAAACGGGGTGGGGTTGCGCTTCCCTTTCCCACCGCCAATAATCCGCCCATATTTTTTTGACGGATGTCAATCTCGTTAAATACTTTTACACTAACTCCTACTTTTTTTAGTTCAGCTGATATTCTTTTTGCAAATTCGGAAGGATTTAATTTTTCTGCCGGTTCATTTTGTAAGTCCCTGGCAAAATTTAATCCCGTCACAACTAATTTAGTTTTGTTAATCGCGATATTTAACTTTTTACTGTTTTCTGCATAGAAATTCACATTCAATATTTTATGTTCTTTTTTTTCGGACTTATATTTTTCAAAAGAATAATTCCCTAGATAAACTCCTTCAATAAAAGTTTGGTAGTAATATTCCTCACTACTAAAATAATATTTAAAAGGATCATACTTTGGAATAAAAATATGAAGGTTCTTTACAGCTTCATTTTCAAGGGTAGGGATAAATCCAGCTAAATAATTTCTAAAATAATCCGGTGAAAAAGACTCATCAATTTTAACTTTTGAAATTATTATCTCATCCGGTTTGCCGTCATGTTTATGGAGTTTTATATCGCTTCCATTTTTCGAAAGAAATGTTTTTCTTTGCATTTCTGTTAAGCTTACATTAAATACCTTTACAAGATTCTCTAAGCTTACATCGATTTTCTTTTCGTTTATTAAATATCGTAAGGAAGAAGAAAAGGGTTTGTATAATATTTTTTTTGTACCCGATGCGATTACTAACTTGATCATAATTTAACTTTCTATTTATCTAAGTATTTTTCAGTTTTTTTAAGAATTTGAGGCAATAGGTCCATTAGACTGTAGTCGATAATTCTAGCTCCAGCAGCGTTGATGTGACCACCTCCGCCAAACTCAGCTGCTAGCTTATTTACAGGTATTTTCCCTTTTGATCTGAAGCTGACTTTAAATCCTTCCTCCAACTCTATAAATAATAATCCAATCTTCACACCTTCAACGGATAAAGAAAAATTGACAAAATTCTCAGTATCCGATTCTACCGCATCGGTAACTGCAAAATCATCGCGAGTAATTTTCATATATCCTATTTGATTTTTATCTCCATATAGCTGTAAAGAATGGAGAGTTTTTCCAAGAAGTTTAATTTTGCTAAACTTGCTTTGATCATAAAGTCGGTCATAGACCTCATCAGGTTTAACACCTTGAAGCAGCAATTTAGCTGCTATCATATGAATTTCAGGTGTTGTCCTATCAAAACGAAAGGAGCCAGTATCTGTCATAATTGCTGCATAAATTGGATAGGCTGTTTGATAGTTAAGCTTTACTATATTGGTTTTTTCAATCAAATTAAAAATAATATGCCCGGTAGCACTATATTGCTCATCATTGAAAAAATAGTTTGCAAAATTTTCCGGATCCTGATGATGGTCAATACAGATTTTTAATTTAGCCGAGTTTTCAAAACTATCATGCATTTTTACTATTCTGTTAGAGCGATTAAAATCAAGTGCAACTAATACATCTACCTTATTAAAAAGCGACGAGTGTTTTTCAGCTTCATACTTTTCGATCTTTCTATCCCGGTCAAGAAATTCAAGATTGTAAGGAGTATCGCTATAGTTTACGATATACACTTCTTTGCCAAGCTCTTTTAAAATAAAATAGAATGCAACTTCGGACCCTATTGCATCTGCATCTGGATTAACATGAGTTGTAAGTAGAAAGGAATTATGTTCGAGAATTATCTTTTTTAAAAGTTCAAAATCAATCATTGTATATTAATCTTATATTCAGAAAATGTGTCATTTATAATTAAAGTGTTAAAATAAAGATATTTTCATTCGCATAAAATTTTTCTTTAATAAATCACCTAACGCAAGTTAGGTCGTGCAGTAACCCCAGCATTTATGCTGCAGTCCAAAATCAAATACCGCAAGCGATTCAGAATTTTATTATTATTGTTTTTGTTGAACCAAATTAATTAAACTCTTTACTGATTTGAATTCTGTATCTTGCATTTCCGGTCCCATTATATCCAACGCAATATTTATCCACCGTATATTTAGATGTTTCGTAGCATATAAAATTTCTTCCTGGACTTTTTCCTGGTTGCTACTTAAAATTTCATATAACTGCGCAGCCGCTTTTAAGCATACAATATATGGCAGCAGGTTATTATTGCAAATCCGGATTAAATTATTAGTTTGTTCAAAATTTGATCCGCACAATTCCACGGCTTTTAGCCCTGCTTTCTTTTGAAATTCTTGTTTGTTTAACACTTTTAAGTTTTTATCCGAAGCAATTTTCAATAGCTGTTCAAGAGAGTTATCAACTTCAAAGATACTTCTTATCCCTTTATTAAATGCATGATCTATTGCCGTTTGAATCGCAATATCAATATGCCCTTTAGCTTTATTTAAGATATCAAGTCCTGACCTAATATCTTTTGAAAGTTGGACAACTATTTCATAGTCACCATTCTTGATAGCTAAATCCAATAGCGCTGATGGGCTTTCTTTCCCCGTACTATTTCTTGTCACGTCTAACTTTTCTATATCATTTATATTACTCTGGTTATTTATAATTACATGCGTTTCTTTTTTCTTTGCAAACTGCTCAGGGGACAGAATCTTCAATCCATTAGTAATTAAATTTTCAATTACTATTTTTAGGTTTTTTTCGTCTAAGTCGAAGCTTATTAGTCTATCCTCACCTAGGCTTCCATATCTAACGGAATTAATTTCAATATTATTTGGGGGTTTCTTTAATGTCCTTAACAAATTCTGAGCAGATTCAAATTCATCCTCGGAAACCTTAGCTATTATTTTAATACTCACTTATATTACTCAATTTATGTTAGATTAAATTTAATTTACTATAAAGCAATTCAATTTAATAATTTAATAATTTGCTCTAAATTATTAACATTTTTAACTTTAACTACTATTAATTTTTCAATTTGAGGATTTATGAAAAAAATATTGTTGTTATTACCCATTGTAGTTTTGTCTTTTGGATTTATTTTCCTTCCATCCAGTAAGAATTCAAGAAATAGTAAAATAAAACTTCCACTATATAGCCATATCGTAATTGTAATAGAAGAGAATAAAAGTTATGACCAAATAATTGGAAATAAATCAGCTCCTTACATAAATAACGTACTTAAAAACGAAGGTGCAAATTTTACTCAAATGTTTGCAGAGGAACATTTCAGCGAGGGTAACTATTTCTGGCTTCTTTCTGGTAGCAACCAAGATGTTAAATTTTTTGACGGTATTCCCGAAACAAAGAATAATTCTAAATATCCTTTTACTTCTTCTAACCTTGCTCAACAGTTAATTAAAAAAGGTTATACTTTTAAAGGATTTTCAGAAAGCCTACCCTCGGTAGGAGATACTATTTCACAATCTGGTTATTATGCAAGGAAACATGTCCCATGGATAAGTTTTGCTAATATACCAAATAGTAAGTCCGTAAAAACTTCTTCCAATCTTCAATTTAACCAATTTCCCTCGGACTTTAATAAACTCCCTACCGTAAGCATTGTTATTCCGAACTTAATTCATGATATGCACAACGGTAAACCACCCCAGAGTGTTACTGACGGGGATGAATGGTTAAAAAATAATCTAGACAAATATTATCAATGGGCAAAATCACATAACAGTTTATTAATTATTACTTTTGACGAGAATGATGATCAAAGTCATTATTCCGGAGCGACTGATCCAGCTAGTAAGAACCACGATATAAGAAACAGAATACCAACAATCATTGCGGGCGCCCATATAAAACATGGAAACTATGCTGAAGGAAAAGGAATTACACATGTAAATTTACTTCGCACAATTGAAGCAATTTACAGTTTACCTAAATCTGGATTCCAACAACCAAATTGTCTTAAATACGGAATCACTAATGACTATATTATCGAAGATATATTTTCTAAAGTTAAGTAGTGTGTTTTTATCTATAATTGACAATTGAATATCTAATAAAAATTAGTTTGGTATTGGACGATAAATATTTTTTTTCTAAGATCAATGAATAATTATAATTGGAATTAAGTTAATTTACCGTCCAAATATTTCCGCTAAATAAAAGCTTTTTCAAATCACCTTCGCCCTTTTGTTTTTTCACGTTATTGATTTGTGTGTGAAATTCTTCGTCATAAGTCGTCTTATTTATTTCTCTAATCACTCCAACTGGATGAGGAAATCCTTCTAATTCCTGAAATTCAGCTAGCAAACTTGCACGCGCGGGAGATTTATCAAATTCATCGTGCACCCACAAATCGTTAACAGAAAATTCTCCTTCATTAATTCTTACGACTTTCGGAGTCAATCCGTCAAGAACAATACCTTTATCCATATTTTTCCCGAATACCATCGGTTTACCATGTTCTAGCATAATAGTATTATCTGCTTTAGATTCCTTTTCTGTGTAAAGTTCAAATGCACCGTCATTAAAAATATTACAGTTCTGATATATCTCAATAAAGGAAGTCCCTTTATGTGCTGCTGCGCGTTTTATGATTGATTGAAGGTGTTTAGGGTCTCGATCTATAGCACGGGCAATAAAGGATGCACCAGCTCCTATGCTTAATGAAAGAGGATTGAAAGGAAAATCAACGCTGCCGAAAGGAGTGCTTTTTGTCTTCTTCCCTTTCTCTGAAGTCGGAGAATATTGTCCTTTAGTTAACCCGTAAATTTTATTATTAAAGAGAAGAATATTTATATCTATGTTTCTTCTGCATGCATGGATAAAATGATTTCCTCCTATGCTTAATAAATCGCCATCGCCGGTTGCTACCCATACCGAAAGATCAGGATTATTTATTTTTACCCCTGTAGCAATTGCCGGGGCCCGCCCATGAATACTATGCATTCCGTAAGTTTCCATGTAATATGGAAATCTTGAAGAACAACCGATACCAGATACCCAGACCATTTTTTCTTTTTTGATCCCAAGCTCCGGTGCTATTCTTTGCATAGCTGCCAGGATTGCGTAATCTCCGCACCCTGGGCACCATCTGACATCTTGAGATGTAGCAAAGTCTTTTGATGAATATTTAATTTCTGTAGTCAAGTTTTCTTTTGTTCCATTGTCAATCATCTTAAATTCCTTTCAAAACATTTTCAATTTTAGTTTCTATTTCAGAAGACTTGAACGGAAGTCCTTGAATTTTTGTGAATGAATCAATATCAACCAAATATTCCGCTTTCAAAAACTTTGCAAGTTGTCCCATATTTAATTCCGGACACACAATGTGCTTATATCTTTTAAGTACCTCTCCGGTATTTATTGGAAATGGATTTAGATATTTCAAGTGTGCCTGAGCTACTTTTTTACCATTTTTTCTAACTCGTGTTACAGCCTCTGATATTGAACCGAAAGTGCCACCCCACCCAATAACTAAAAGATCAGCATCAATATCACCTGTAACTTCAAGTTCAGGAATATCGTTCTCAATATTCTTAACTTTTTGGGCGCGCAAGCGAACCATGAATTCATGGTTTTCGGGATCATAGCTAACATTGCCACTAATATTTGCCTTTTCCAAACCACCTAACCGATGCTCCAAACCCGGAGTTCCGGGCAGCGCCCATGGACGAGTTAAATTTTCATCTCTTAGGTAGGGTGCAAAGCCTTCCTTTTCAGTTCTAAATTTCACTTTTATTTCAGGTATTTCTTCCGGGTTAGGAATTAACCATGGCTCTGAACCATTTGCAATATATCCGTCCGATAGATAAAGTACTGGTACCATATATTTTGTAGCAAGACGTGCTGCTTCCAATGCCATGTTAAAACATTCGGCAGGTGTTGAAGGAGCAATGACTACAACCGGCGCTTCTCCGTTCCTACCGTTTATTGCTTGCTGCAAATCCGACTGCTCAGTTTTTGTGGGAAGCCCAGTACTTGGTCCACCGCGTTGAACATCAATAATAATTATGGGCAGCTCAGTCATTACAGCTAAACCAACGGCTTCGGTTTTTAATGCTAAACCGGGACCGCTTGTTGTAGTGATTGCTAATGCCCCAGTAAATGCGGCGCCTATCGATGCTGTTATTGCTGCAATTTCATCTTCAGCCTGAAAAGTCCTAACTCCAAAATTTTTATGTTTGCTTAGCTCGTGCAAAATATCAGATGCAGGTGTTATAGGATAAGAACCAAGGAACAATGGCAAGCCAGATTTCACGGATGCAGTTACAAATCCTATTGCCAATGCTTCATTACCAGAAATATTTCTGTAAACTCCTTTGGGAAGTTTTGCCGGTTCAACTTGATAACGAGTAGTAAATAATTCGGTGTTCTCTCCAAAATAATATCCAGCCATTAAAGCTTTTTCATTAGCTGATCCAATCAGCGGTGAGTCCTTAAATTTATCTTTTATCCATTTCAATGTGGGTTCAAAAGGGCGACTATATAACCAGTACATCATGCCGAGAGCAAAAAAATTTTTGCATCTTCCAATTTCCTTTGCAGAAAGACCGCTAGCTTCAAGGGCTTTATTTGTAAGCTTACTCAAAGGAACCTGGATAACATTGTAGCCTTCTAAACTTCCGTCTTCCAAAGGATTAGTTTCATATCCTGCAAGCTTTAGATTTTTTGAATCAAAAGCATTAATATTTATAATTATATAGGCATTATGTTTTAGATCTTTAACGTTTACTTTCAATGCGGCTGGGTTCATAGCTACTAAAACATCCGGCGAATCGCCCGGAGTTTGAATATCCATGCTGCTAAAGTGCAATTGAAATCCGCTTACTCCGTAAGTAGTACCGATCGGCGCACGTATTTCGGCGGGATAATCAGGTAGGGTACTTAAGTCGTTCCCCACAAGAGCAGTTGTATTCGTAAATTGCATTCCGGTTAATTGCATTCCATCACCTGAATCTCCTGCGAATCGAACCGTAACGTCCGAAAGTTCAAGGATTTCTTTTTCCATTTTCATAGATATTCCTTATCCTTCATTTTAAGTATAAATTTTAGCTTAAGATTGATCCGCAATCTTGAAGTCGAAAGGTTTATTTATAGAAACCTTTTTGTAATTAGAAAGTTAAACAAATTTTAATATAAAATAGTGTGAGATGTTTTACATAAAAAAAGGAACAAGCTTTAAAGAGCTTGTTCCTTTAATAGAGGAAAATTAAAGAAGGAGGGAAAAATTAATTTACCTGCCAGGTGTTTCCGGCAAATAACACTTTTTCAAGATCACCCTTTCCTTTTTTATTTGTTACAGAATTTACCTGTGCTTCAACTTCTCCATCGTAAGTAGGTTTGGTAATTTGTCTGAATACTCCAATCGGTGTCGGCATTGTTGGGTCTTCTGTTAAATTAGCCAACAAAGTAGCAAGCACGGGGCTTTCATCAAATTCATCATGAACTATGACATCTTCAATTCTGAATTTACCATTACCAATTTCCACTGCTTTTGGCTTTGCACCATCCATTACAATACCTTTGTTTTTATTAACTCCAAATATCATTGGTTTACCATGTTCAAGTACAAGCACATTATCGTCTTTTGTTTTTTTGTCGGTAAGAATATCAAAAGCACCATCGTTAAAGATACTGCAATTTTGGAAAATCTCTACGAACGCTGTTCCTTTATGAGCAGCTGCGCGTTTAATCATCTCTTGAAGATGTTTAGTATCTCGATCAAGAGACCTAGCGACAAATGTTGCTCCCGAACCTAGCGCAAGCGAAATAGGATTAAACGGATAATCCACACTTCCGTAAGGAGAAGTCTTTGTGATTTTACCTTTTTCAGAAGTCGGTGAATACTGTCCTTTTGTTAATCCATAAATTCTATTATTAAAAAGGAGAATTTTAAGATCAACATTTCTTCGGCAAGTATGAATAAAATGATTTCCTCCAATGCTAAGCAAATCGCCGTCACCGGCAGCAACCCAAACAGAAAGTTCTGGATGACTGACCTTTACTCCGGTTGCAATTGCAGGGGCTCTTCCGTGAATTCCGTGAAATCCATAAGTGTTCATGTAATATGGGAATCTTGATGAACAACCGATACCGGAAATCCAAACAATATTTTCCTTTTTAATTCCGACTAAGTCTGGAAAAGAGCGTTGAACTTGCGCTAATATTGAATAATCGCCGCATCCCGGACACCATCTGACATCCTGATCAGTAGCGAAATCTTTTGCCGTAATCTTTAAATCTTTAACTTCTATTTTATCAGTCATTATTCTTTCCTCCGAGAATTTCTTTAATTTTATCTTCAATGTCAGACACTCTAAACGGTAGACCTCTCATAATATTCAATTGTTTTATCGGGATTAAAAATTCACTACGTAATATCTTAGCAAGTTGCCCAAGATTTATTTCGGGAAGAAGAACATTCTTAAATCCTTTTAGAACATATTCTGTATTTTTCGGTAAAGGGTTCAAATATTTAAGGTGAGCCTGGGATACATTATAGCCGGCTTGTCTTGCCTTGATAACTGCTTCTTTAATTGCTCCGAGAGTTCCACCCCAACCTAATACAAGCAATTCGCCTTCCATATCGCCGTCAACTGTTAAATCTGGAATATCATTTACCATATTTTTAACTTTTTGGGCTCTAAGATTTATCATCAAGTCATGGTTATCCGGATCGTAGCTTACAGTGCCCGATATATTTGCTTTCTCAAGTCCGCCGATTCGGTGTTCTAATCCGGGCGTTCCTGGCTTAGCCCATGGGCGTGAAAGATTCTCATCTCTTAAATACGGCGCAAATCCTTCCTTCTCAGTTCTAAACTTAACCGGAATTTCCGGTAGTTCATTTACGTGAGGAATTTTCCAAGGTTCTGATCCATTAGCAAGGTAACCATCAGTTAATAGAATCACAGGAGACATATATTTTATAGCTAATTTTGAAGCTTCCATTGCCATTGTAAAACAATCGCTTGGAGTAGAAGCAGCTAATACAGCTACAGGTGCTTCACCATTTCTGCCGTATATTGCTTGAAGAAGGTCAGCTTGCTCTGTTTTAGTTGGGAGTCCGGTACTCGGCCCACCCCGCTGAACATCAATAATAACTAGAGGTAATTCGGTCATCAGAGCCAAACCGATAGCTTCGGTTTTTAATGCAAGACCAGGTCCGCTTGTCGTTGTAATCGCAAGATTACCGGCAAAGGAGGCACCGATAGCAGAGGTAATCCCCGCAATTTCATCTTCAGCCTGTACAGTTTTAACGCCGAAGTTTTTATAATTACTTAAATATTGTAAAATTTCAGTGGCTGGTGTTATTGGATATGATCCAAGGAATAAAGGCAATCCGCTTTTCACTGAAGCTGCTAGGAAGCCAAGTGCAGTAGCTTCATTACCAGAGATACTTCTGTAAGTCCCTTTTGGAAGTTTTGCCGGTTCAATTGAATACCGTGTATTAAATATTTCAGTATTCTCGCCATAATTATAACCTGCTGTTAAAGCTTTTGTATTTGCATCAACAAACTCAGGTGTTTTGCTAAACTTTTTTTGTATCCAATTTAATGTTTGATCGAGAGGTCTATCAAAAAGCCAATACATAAGTCCAAGAGCAAAAAAGTTTTTGCATCTTGAAACTTCTTTAGGTGAAAGTGAAGAACCTTCCAGTGCTTTAGCAGTTAATGAGGCAATCGGAACCGGAAAAACTTCAAACCCTTCATAGGAATCGTCTTCAAGCGGATTAGTTTCATACTTTGCAAGTTGAAGATTTTTTCTATCGAATGCATCAGTGTTAACGATAATTGTAGCACCGGGTTTTAATTCACTTAAGTTTTTTTTGACAGCAGCAGGATTCATAGCAACAAGCACATCGGGTCTGTCGCCTGGGGTATGAATGTCAGTGCTACTAAAATGAAGTTGGAATCCGCTAACACCGTAAACAGTTCCTATTGGCGCACGAATTTCTGCAGGATAATCTGGTAAAGTGCTAAGGTCATTCCCCATTAAAGCTGTAGTATCGCTAAATTGACTTCCGGTAAGCTGCATTCCATCTCCAGAGTCACCGGCAAAACGAACAGTAACTTCAGATAAACTTTGAACTTCTTTTTCTTTGGGCATATTTGGTCTCTTAAAAATTGATAATTAAAACTACCAACTTTAAAACCATATACCGTGCCATTTGTAAATGAATTTATATTTAAGATAAAAAGCGTTACAAATATGAGAATTTTGTTTTTCTTCAGATGGACACCTCAATTTTCTTCGAAAATAGATTCCATTTACATAAATTTACATAAAAATGAAGAATACGAGTTTTGGTTTATAGAATCATAAAATTAAAGGTGGTTAGATTTTCTCAACATCGGGAATTGTTTTTTTTGATTAGGGAATTTTAATAGAAAATTAGCTAAATAAATTAGTGACTCCTCTAAAGTAAAGATTGCGATTGAATAATAACTTTCTTGAAGATATAGAATAAATCAGTATAATATTCAAGCCAATCAAAAGTTTTAGATTACGTTTTAGGATAGAATGTCCCTACCCAATCTTTATAAGACCAGCCGGATGTTCCGATTTTTAGATCGTTCATAGAAAATCAAATTTTAAATAATTCTTTCAAGGGGCACTTGAAAGAGTCTAATTTTATCATCGCTTCTGACGGCAGCATTATTCATGGCAGTAATATTGTCGGTCAACTGAGAGAGGACATCTTCACTTTGAAGTGCAATCATCCTCACGGCATTGTAGCCTGGGAATGTTCTTGTCCCAAGATGAGCGTCTGATTGATGCCCTTTCCCTTTTACATTTCCCCACTCGGTGTAGTAATCAATTTTTAATTCATTAAACAGGTTATCGATTCTATCATCAAGGATATCATGATAAACAATAAAAATAACTTTCATTTTACTCACCTTTATTTTAGTGATTACAAAATCAATTTCGTTTCCTGAGCAGTATTTTTCCAAAAAATGTTTTAATATAAGAAAGCGATAGGTCATCAAGAATTGTATAAACAACAGGTACTACAACCAATGTTAGAATGGTTGAAGTTATCAAACCACCGATTACCGCCTGCCCCATCGGCGCTCGAAATTCTGCACCTTCTCCAAGTCCTAAAGCTACCGGCATCATTCCGAAGATCATTGCAAATGTGGTCATTAATATTGGACGAAGTCTAGTAGGCCCAGCTTTTAATAATGCTTCAGTCCGTGAAAGCCCGCGTCCCCGCAATACATTAGTAAAATCAACAAGTAAAATTCCGTTTTTCGTTACCAATCCCATCAGCATTATTATGCCAATCAACGAAATTACTGAAATTGAATTACCAAAAATCAATAACATTAACACGGCTCCTATTATTGACATAGGCAAGGCAAGCATTATAGAGAAGGGGTGAATAAAGCTTTCAAACTGCGCCGCAAGCACTATGTAAACAAATACAATTGCCAGAGCCAATGAAAGCAAAATATTCCCGAAAGCTTCTTCCTGCTGCTGCCCTTCTCCTATTGTACTGACAGAATAACCAGGTTCAAAGTTCATTTTTTTGGTTTCTTTTTGGATATCATTCAAAACATCACCTAAAAATCTACCAGTAAGATTCGCATCAACGCGAATTTCTTTCTGTCGCGCATAACGGTTTATTTGCGATGGTCCGACACCTTCTACGATACTAGCAACATCGGAAACCGGAACAATAATGGGGTTTCCGTTAGGAAGGTTTTTTGTACTTTTAACTGTCAAATTATATAAATTATTTACATTTAATCGATCATCTTTTCTTAAACGCACTCTTACATCATACTGTTCATCCCCTTCCTGAAACTGTGTTGCAACGTAACCGTCAACCATAGCACGTACTGAAGATGCAATTAATAAAGGATTCACTCCAATGTCTGAGGCTTTTTGTCTATCGATTACTAAACGAATTTCAGGCTTAGAAACTTCAAGACTGTTTTCGACATCAACAGTTCCGGGTATAGATTTCACAATTGATTCAACTTTATCTGCATATTTTGCAATCACATCTAAATTTTCACCTCTAACGCTAAGTGTAACAGGCTTTTGCATACCGCCGGGACCTCCCTGCAAAAGGAAGCTGATATTTGCACCTGGGATGAGTTGTAATTTCTTCCTTAAACTACTTATTATCTCTTTATCACTTTTACGTCCCTTGCTTTTATTGACCAACTTTACCAAAATATTTGCTTGTGTGACGGGATTATTTCCAGAGCCTATAGTTGTTAAAACTGTGGTAACTTCCGGATATTTAGTAAGAGTATTTTCGATTTTAGCGCACACATTACTGGTTTCTTCAAGAGAACTGCCCGGAGCTGCTTTTATTGCAATTGTAAATTCATTCTGATCACTGTCAGGGAAAAATTGGCTCCCTAAACTTCCCATCAACATAAAGCTAAAAATAAAAACTGCTATGGATCCAAACACTACCGTTTTCCTGTGTGACAGCGCCCAGCCAAGTCCTCCTTTATAACGTACGCTAAGAAGCTCAAAGAAGTGATTGAAGTAGAATAATATTTTGTTTTTAATGTTCCCTTCTTTTGAAAGTGCTTCATCTTCCCTCTTCAACCAGCGGGATGAGAGCATCGGAGTTAAAGTGAAAGCAACAAATAATGAAACAAGCACCGCAGCAGAAATAGTAATTCCGAATTGATAGAAAAATCTTCCGACAATTCCCGGCATAAAAGCCACAGGAATAAAAACAGCCACGATTGTAAATGTCGTAGCCATTACTGCAAGCCCGATTTCCTCGGATGCTGATTTTGCAGCTTCAAGAGGCGTTTCTCCTTGATCCATATGACGGTAAATATTTTCAATTACAACAATAGCATCGTCGATTAACAATCCGACTGCAAGGGAAAGAGCGAGCAAAGACATCATATTAAGCGTAAAATTTAATGCGTACATGATAATAAAACTCGCAATAATTGAAGACGGAAGAGCTAATGCGCTTATAATTGTCGCTCTAAAATTTGCCAGGAAAAGATAAATGACGATTACCGCAAGTAAACCTCCGTAAATAATATCAAAAAGAACATCGTTTATTGAATCCTTAATGAATACACTATTGTCTTGTGCAATGGAAACATTTACACCGGCAGGAAGTTCACTTTTAATTTTCTCTAATTGTTTTTTTACATCTTCGGCAACTTTAACAGTATTACTGCCTGATTGTTTTATAATATTTAATCCTGCTGCACGATTCCCATTTACTCGTGTAAGACTAGTTTGTTCTTTTATTCCATCAGTTACAGAAGAAATATCTGAAAGATAAACTGGTTTCCCTTTTTTCACAGCGACAATAACGCGGTTAAAATCACTTACATTTATAAATTTTCCCATCGTTCTTAATAACAGCTGGCGTGAGCCTTCAATAAGGTTCCCTCCGGGGATCTCGACATTTGACGCTCCTACGCTTTGAATCACATCTTGAATTGATAGACCGTAAGCCTTCAACTTTTCTGCATTAACCGATATCTCCACTTCCCTTTCAGCACCTCCGACAAGATCAACCGAGCCGACTCCAGGTATATTTTCCAACCTCTTTTTAACTATATTCTTTGTTAACGTGGTGATTTCTTTATCTGATTCATTTCCTGAAACGGTCAAAGACATAATAGGTAAGCTAGCAGGGTCATATCGTTGGATCACCGGATCTTCTATATCAGTAGGAAGATTTGATTTAATAGCGGATAATTTTTCGCGAACATCCTGAGCAGCGACTTTTCCATCGACTTCAAGTTTAAATGCAATTACTACAAGTGAAACGCCTTCTCTTGAATATGATTGAATCCAGTCAACTCCGGAAATAGGATTTACCGCATCTTCAATTTTTTTTGTAACATCTGTTTCAACTTGATTGGGGCCGGCCCCCGGCAACACAGTTGTAACAATTACGTATGGGATATCAACGTCTGGATATAGGTCAACATTCAACTTAACATAAGAATATAATCCGAGAACTATCAACGCCAAAATCATCATTGTTGCAAATACTGGGCGTTGAATCGATACATCAGCTAATTTCATAAATTTCCTTTTAATATAAAATTTATTCTTCAGATTCCTGAAACTGAAACAGCGCTACCTTCCTTTAGATTATTCATTCCGGCAGTTGCGATTGTTTCACATTCTTTTAAGCCGTTTATTATTTCCGTTAAATCGCCGTTAGTATTTCCTGTTTTTATTGTTCTGAAAGATGCGTGATTATTTTCTATAACATATACACCTTTTCTATTGTCTTGAATTACAATCGCCTTATTCGGAACCACCAAAGCTCCCTTCACAGAATTCAGTTGAACATTAACCCGGCAAAACATTCCAGGCTTAAACCATTTATCATTTGTGTTTTGGAAAATCGCTTTAATCTCAAAACTTCGAGATTGAATATCGGCAGATTTTGCTATTTGAAATATTTTTCCCTGTTCCACTAAATCTTGTTTTAGCTCGGAAAATACTTCAGCATATTGTCCAACTGCAAAACTTGGCATGTCAAGTTCATTTACATTGAACAAGATTTTCATATTGTCAATACTTGCAACTGTAGCAATTACTTTACCCGGAACTGTTAAGTCACCCAAATTCCCGTCTATCATAGTAACAATTCCGGAAATAGGAGATTCCAACTCAACCATGCTTTTTGCGGCATTAAAATTTGCTTTGGATATATCAAATGCTGTCTGGGCACCATCTAACATTTGTTTTGCGATCGCACCTTCACCATAAAGAGCTTTCATCCTTTCTAAATTTTGAGCGGCATTATCAAAGCTTGCTTTTGCCTGGTAATACTGTGATGATGCTCCTGATTTATCTAATGTTAGAATAATATCGCCGGGTTTAACTCTATCCCCGACTTTAACCTTTATCGAAGTAATTCTCTCCTGAATTTTTGCAACAATATTTGCTTGTTCCTCCCCTTCAAGTGTTCCAGTAAAATTTCTTGTAATCTGAAAATCTTTTCTTTGAATTTTTCCTACTTCCACAGGTATCGCATTTAGGGCAGATACATTTTCCTTACTATTTGCATTCTGCTTACTGCAGCCGGCTAAATAAAAGCCAAATAAAATTAGGATCATTAAAAGTTTTTCGAATTTGAAATATATTATCTTGTTCATATATAAATATTTCTCCTTTGCTTTGAAATTATTCAATCTCATTTTTTAATAAACACTAACCGCATATTCCCAATCAGCTTTAGAAATTAGAAAGTCATATATTGCTTGAGAATAATTTGTCTGTGCCATTGTCAACGCTGTTTCAGTATCAATAATCTCTAATTGAGTTCCAACTCCGCTTTTATATCTTGTTAAAGCAATCTTTAAAGCCTTATCTGCTTGAGAAAGACTTTTTCCCTGGGCAAGAATTCTTTTTGTCGCGTCTTCCATTTTTAGCTGAGCTTGCAGCACTTGAACTTTTAATCCCTCTTCTAATTTTTGCCTTCCAATCCCAACTTTTTCTTTATCAATTAAAGCCTGTTGGATTCTTGCGCCACGCCCAAATCCATCAAATAAAGTATAAGTAATTTGAACACCCAGCATGAAACTTTTTGCCCAATTAAAATTTCGTACTTTCCAAGTGTTATCCTGAGTTTGATACTGATATTGCCCAAAGAAAGCAAGAGTCGGAAAATAATCTGAACGTTCTATTGCAACATTTTTATCGAGTAAGGATTCTTGAACTTTTAATTGTTGAACCAGGGGACTGTTATTTATAGCGTTGTCTTCTGCTTCAACTAGTTTATCTGAAGGGATTTCTTGATAATCAAAATTGCCGCTTACCCTTACCGGGGTTTTCATATCAATATTTAATAAATTTTTCAACATGCTTTTAGCAAGCTCAAGATTATTTTCCGCTTGAATAAGTGCCGGCTGTACATTAGCTACCTGCACTTGAGATCTTAACAAATCAAATTCAGATGCAACACCTTGCTTAAACAAAGCGTCCACATTTTTGTAATTTGCATCAGCCGATTCGTAGCTACGCCGGGTTACTTTTACAATTTCTTGAGCCATCAAAATTGTATAGAAAGCTTTTTTAACAGACAATGTAACCGATTGCTTAACAGCTTTTTCTCCTATCACTGAATAATTTGCATATTCACCGGCAATTTTTATAGCTGTATTAACCTTCTGACTATATAGCACCTGTGTTAAACCTAAAGTTGCAGCAAAACTATTCTTTGAACCGAGTTCGATTGTTTGGGTATTTGAGGTCGGATTAAAAGGATTATTCGGAGGAATAAATAAAACAGGCAGCATTATGTTGCGAGTATAATTTCCGGTAAAATCAATCCTCGGAAATGCATTAGAATATGCTTCACTAATTTGCTCTTGAGATCTTTCAATATCTTTTTTCGCTAATTGGATATCCCAATTATTAGCTAAAGCTTTGCTAATAGCAGCATCAAGAGTAAACGTAAGTGTATCATGCTGAGCTGAAACGACGTCTGATCCGAAAAAGATTACACAACTTATCCAGATAAAAACAAAGTAACAACGCTCTTTCATAAAGAGCCCCTATTATTTTTAAGAAATAAGTTAATTATAAAGTTCACATAAAGGGATGAACATGAGAGTTCATCCGGCTATGTAGTCGAATTCAATTGGAACTATTAAGAAACTCATTTATAGCAGCAGCGGCTTTTCTTCCGGCGCCCATAGCAAGGATAACCGTAGCGCCTCCTGTTACAATATCGCCGCCGGCAAAAACACCTTGTTTAGTAGTTTTCATAGTATTGTCATCCACGACAATATTTCCCCATTTTGTATATTGTAAATCTGGTGTTGTCTTCTGAATTATCGGATTCGACCCGTTACCGATAGCAATAACAGACATATCAATATCTAAAATGTATTCTGAACCTTGAATTGGTATAGGTTTTCTTCTACCGGAGGAATCAGGTTCTCCTAACTCCATCTTTTGTAGTTTTACGCTTGTAAGCCATCCTTCAGAATCACCTATAAATTCTAATGGATTAGCTAAGAAAATAAATTCAATTCCTTCATCTTTCGCGTGATGTACTTCTTCTTTTCTTGCAGGCATTTCAGCATCGGAACGGCGGTAAATTATATAAGCGTTTTTTGCGCCTAGTCGTTTCGCTGTTCTAACTGCATCCATTGCTGTATTGCCTCCTCCAAATACGGCTACATTTTTGTCTTTAATATGAAAAACAGGTGTATCATAATCCGGAAATTTATATGCTTTCATCAAATTTACGCGGGTTAAAAATTCATTGGCAGAATAAACCCCGTTAAAATTTTCTCCTTTGATATTTAAGAAGTAAGGAAGACCTGCGCCAACAGCTATAAATACTGCATTATAACCATCAGCAAGAAGCTCATCTACCGTATCTGTAAATCCAATAACAGCATTGGTTTGAAAATCAACTCCAAGTTTCTTAAGCGATTCTACTTCAGCTTTAACTATGTCTTTTGGAAGTCGAAATTCCGGAATACCATAAATTAACACCCCTCCTAAATCATGTAGAGCTTCAAAGACGGTTACAGCATGACCCATCTGGATTAAATCTCCAGCGCAGCCTAAGCCGGCAGGCCCACTTCCGATGATAGCAACTTTTTTCCCGCTCTTTGGCTTTATCACTGCCTCTCTAATACCAACATTTTGACGTTCAAAATCTGCTACAAATCTCTCCAATCTTCCGATTGCAACAGATTCGCCCTTCTTACCAACTACGCACTTTGCCTCACATTGTTCTTCTTGCGGACAAACTCTTCCGCAAATCGCTGGAAGCATGTTGTCTTCTTTTATTTTTTCGGCAGCTTTTAGATATTCTCCTTCTGCAACTAGAGAGATGAAGTCTTTAATTTTCACTCCGACCGGGCAACCTTCTACACATGTAGGCTTAGGACATTGAATGCAGCGCATCGCTTCCATTCTTGCAAGTTCTTCGGTAAATCCAAGGTTTACTTCCGAAAAATTATTTCTTCTTATAGCACTGTCCTGTTCTGGCATAGCTTGTCGTTGAATTTTCATTCTCTCTTTATTCGATAACTTAGGCATCAATATCTCCGGTGGTATTTGGTTTCAAAATTTAATATCAAATCTTTATTCATTAACGGCTTTAAGAATTGCTTCTTCACTTTTACACGAATATTTTTGAAGAGCTTCCTTCTCATCTTCGCGGTACGTTTTGTTTCTTCTTTCAAGAGTAGCAAAATCTACTTTATGTGCGTCGAATTCTGGTCCGTCTACACAAACAAAAACTGTTTTATCGTCTACAGTTGCTCTACACCCGCCGCACATTCCTGTTCCGTCAACCATTATTGGGTTTAGACTTACAACCGTTTTTATCTTGTATTTCCTTGTCACTTCGGCAACAGCTTTCATCATCGGAATGGGTCCGATTGCAAGTACGAAATCAATTTTTCTTTTTGCATCTATTAGTTCTTGAAGTTTTGAAGTAACAAATCCGGGATATCCATAACTACCGTCATCGGTAGTTACAAATACTTCGTCACAGGTTTTGTTCATTTCATCTTCAAGGATTACATATTCTTTCGAACGTCCGCCTATGATTGAGATAGTATAATTGCCGGCTTGCTTCAAAGCAACTGCAGTGGGATAAGCAATCGCTGTTCCTACTCCGCCGCCAATGCTTACTGCTGTCCCGAATTTTTCAATGTGAGAAGGTTTTCCTAATGGACCGACTACATCCAGAATAAATTCTCCGCTGTTCAATTCGTTTAGCTCTTGTGTAGTTTTTCCTATCCCTTGTACGATAAGTGTAATAGTTCCTTCGTCGATATTTGAATCAGAAATTGTCAAGGGAATCCTTTCACCATGCTCATTAACTCTAACAATAACAAACTGACCGGCTCGCCTTTTCCTTGCAATTTTGGGTGCTTCAATTATAATTTTTCTTACACTTGGGGCAATAAATTCTGCATTAATTATTTTAAACATTTTGCTTCAATTATACCTTTAATATTTTATTAGCTTCAAGAACAGCAATCGCTGTCATATTAGTTATATCGTCTACCGTTGCTCCTCTTTGAAGAATATGCACGGGTTTTTTCATTCCCATTAATACCGGACCTATGACAGTAGCTTCGCCTATTCGTGCCATTAATTTATAAGCGATGTTTCCTGAGTTCAAATCCGGGAATATTAATACGTTAGCCTTCCCTTTTAATACGCTGAAGGGATAATCACTTTCTAGAATTTGTGTAATGACTGCGGTATCTGCCTGCATTTCGCCGTCAACCATCAAATCAGGTCGTAGGTTATGGACTATTTTAACCGCTTCTTTTACTTTTATTGATTCAGGATATTTTGCCGAACCAAAATTACTAAAAGAAAGCATTGCGACTTTTGGTTCGACGTCAAAGGCTTTAGCAGTATCAGCAGCGGAAATTGCAATCTCAGCAAGCTCGCTTGAAGTTGGATTTATGTTTACGGTTGTATCTGCAAAAAAGAATACATCTTTTTTTGTGACAACTATATATAACCCCGAAACAACTTTTAACCCTTCCTTTATACCTATGCATTGCAGTGCAGGCTTTATAGTGTTCGGATAATTCGCAGTTAATCCGCTAATCATTGCATCAGCATCATTTTTTTCAACCATCATCGAACCATAATAAACTGGATTTCTCATCAGTTCTTTTGCTTCTTTCAGAGTAGCGCCTTTGCGAAAGCGTTTTGCATAAAAATCAGCAGCATATTTAGGACTTCTCTCGCAGCTTTCTGGATCAAATATTTCAAATTCGTTTTGATCATAACCCAGATTATCGATATTATTTTTGATTATGGTTTTATTTCCTAAAAGAATTGGTTTTGCAATATTATCGGTGTAAGAAACATGAGCGGCTCTAATAATTTTTTCTTCTTCACCTTCGGGATAAACAACACGACGTGGATTTTTTTGTGCTTTGTGAATTGCAACTCGCACAATTTCCTTTGACAGGCCAAGTCTTTCTTTTAATTGCTCCTCATAAGCATCCCAATCCTCTATCTGAATTCTTGCTACACCCGTCTCAATAGCGGCTTTTGCTACTGCAGGAGCTACATGCCAAAGCACACGAGGGTCAAATGGTTTTGGAATTATATAATCCTTTCCAAACTTAAAATCTTCTCCGCCGTATGCATTAATTACCATCTCAGGGACTTTCTTTTTCGCCAGCTCAGCTAATGCCTTAACTGCTGCCATTTTCATTTCTTCATTTATGGCTGAGGCTCTAACATCTAAAGCGCCACGGAATATAAAAGGAAATCCTAAAACGTTATTTACTTGATTAGGAAAATCGCTTCTGCCTGTTGCCATTATTATATCATCTCTAACGCTGACTGCATCATCGTACGTAATTTCCGGATCAGGATTAGCCATAGCAAAAACGATAGGATTATGAGCCATAACTTTTATCATATCTTTTGAAACAATCCCGCCTTTAGAAAGCCCTACGAACACATCGGCGCCAGTCATTGCTTCCTTCAAGGAAGAATATTCTTTTTCGGTTGCAAAACCCTGTTTGTATTTATTAAGGTCTGTCCTGGATTTTGTAATGCAGCCTTTGGTATCGAACATAATAATATTTTCTATCTTGGCTCCTGCTCTTACATATAATTTACAGCATGAAATAGCTGCAGCTCCGGCGCCGCTTACAATAATCTTTAAGCCGGACAATTTTTTTCCCGCAACTTCGGCAGCATTAATTAAGGCAGCACAAGAAATAATAGCAGTACCATGCTGGTCATCGTGAAATACCGGAATGTTCATGGTTTCTTTAAGAGTTTCTTCAATCTCGAAACATTCGGGAGCTTTTATATCTTCAAGATTTATCCCGCCAAAAGTCGGTTCAAGAAGTTGGACAGCCCTAATAATTTCCTTTGGGTCTTTACTTTTAAGTTCTAAATCGAAAACATCAATGTCCGCAAATCTTTTGAACAATACACCTTTACCTTCCATAACCGGTTTCCCGGCTGCCGGTCCAATATCGCCAAGTCCCAATACTGCAGTACAATTTGAAATAACAGCAACCAAATTTCCTTTAGCCGTGTATTTGTAGACATCATCCGGATTTTTTTCAATTTCCAGGCATGGCACAGCAACACCGGGAGTATAGGCTAACGACAGGTCTCTTGAAGTAAGGCAGGGTTTTGTAGAAATAACTTCTATTTTTCCGTGTCTACCTTTACTGTGGTAATCAAGCGCATCTTCTTTACGAATTTCCATTTTGTTTTCCTCATTATTTTGTTTCTAAGGCACAAAAATAAATCCCTTCAATAATAATTATATTAAAAGAATCCATCCCTTCAATTTTTGAAAAAAATTTGTAAATGCTTTTCAAAAATAAATAATAAAACTGACTTATGTAACAACCATAAATTGTGCCATTTGGATATCTTTTATAGAGCTATAAGTCATTTATTTGTCGACGAAAATAAAGGATGGTTAAAGCTAATCGCTAAACATTTCCCATTTATGAAAATATTTTTCTAAGGATTAGAAGTATTGGATAAAAGTAGTTTGATTTTGTCCTTTGCTAATTGAAAAACTATGTAATATTCTTCATGCGAATTTTATGCGTTCGCTACGAAACTTTTTGTCACTAAGATTTATATAAAAAAGATTTATTCTCTCTAAAAGATTATTATTTTTATCATAATGAAGCTTTTCTTAAACTTTACCTTCATTTAATGGAACGGCATATCATTTGTAAAATTAGGTCGGAAATAGAATTAACAAAAAAATAAGGAGTCCAGCAATGAAAAGAATTACACATTTATTCTTTTATCTTTCTCTTATCGTTTTTCTCGTCTCAGTGAAGCAGTATCCTCAGATGATGATGCAAGATACATTGAAGGGGCATGTTTATGTAGCAGGTAATGAAGATGCACCCCATATTCCGATAGCAAATGCAACCGTGTCATTACATAGTTTTACGATGCTTGGTGATTCTACATTTTATAGTGCGACAACCGATTCAACCGGCGCATTTGTAATAGGTGGAGTAACTCACGGTAATTATGTCATTTTTTGCACTGCTGCAGGATATTCAACTTTGGTGAGAAATGAATTTGATCTTGAAGACCAAAATTCATCAATTAATCTTTATCTGCACGATACGCTTTCCATTATGGGAGGAACAGTTTCAGGTAAAGTTAAGTTCGATGAATCTGATAAACCTATTTCACAAGCTATAATCGAGTTCATCAGTTTGAATAATTCAGTAGCAAATGTATTTACGACAACTGATACGAATGGTTTTTATAGTGCTAAAGTTCCAAGCGGCCAATATTATGTGTCATGCACAGTATCTATGAATGATACCGCAACTTTTTTCCACGAATTTTATGAAAATGCTCAGACAATTTCTCAAGCAAAAATTCTTAATGTCAACGGAAGCGAACCACTGGACGACATTAGCTTTGATATTCCGCAGAACATAGCCAGTAAACATACAATAACTTTTAGCGGAAATGTTCAATCAAGCTTAAGCACTCCGGTTGATTCTGCCACAATCGATATTTTAGCTGCCGGCGGAGAAGATCATGGAGAACGAACTTTAATAGCTACCACAAAAACCGATGCCGCCGGAAATTTTTCAATTACACTTGATAGCCTTTATCAATTAAATAATTCTTTCATGATAGCTGTTCATAAAGATGGATATAAAATTCAATTTTATAATAATCAAGATGCATTTTTCAATGCAACAATTTTAAGAGCATACAATGATACTACATTTTCTAATTTGAACTTTAGTCTTGTACAAGCAGATACAAACTACAAGTTTTCAGTAAGCGGGACTATAAGGGATACTTCAGGAATGGGAATTAATAATGTTTTCATAACAGCATTTGATTCAGTCACAGGGCAACAACATCTAGCAATCTCTGATTCAAACGGGAATTACACAATTAAGGAATTAGCTCAAGGTTCATATTACATTATGTTCTTTGCTAGGGGTTATGATCCACAATTTTATCTTAATTCAGACGAATGGGAAAAAGCAACACCTGTAAATGTCAGCGATTCAGTAAATAATTTGGATGCAGTTTTAATTAAAGATCTTCAATCTGTTGCTAACGGTGATATAATGGGAGATATTCATTCAGATAAAGGAAATCCTTTGTCAGGTGTATTAGTAACGTTGAAAGATTCCGCTGGTGAAACTGTAGGCTCGGCGGTCACTGATGCAAATGGATCATACACAATCTCCGGATTAGCCCAAGGGAACTACACTATTATTGCAAGTGTTTCCACATACAGCAGCCAGAATCAAACTACTACTTATAATCCAAATTCCGGTACAACGACTGTTTCGAACTTTACAATGGCTCAGGTAATAACTGCAGTAAAAAGCCAAGTAAACAATATCCCATCAAAATTTGTTTTGGAGAACAATTACCCAAATCCATTTAATCCAAGCACGATAATTGGATTCTCTGTACCTTATTCTGCACATGTAACTTTAGACATATTTAATGTACTGGGACAAAAAGTTGCTGAACTAGTGAATAAAAATTTAGCAGCAGGTCAGTATTCCTACTCTTTTGATGCAAGCAAACTATCTTCTGGAGTATATTTATATAGGCTTCAAACAGATAATTATATGTCTGTTAAAAAAATGATATTATCTAAATAACATAAAAAATATATCTCATAAAAAACTCCCGTCTTACCAACGGGAGTTTTTTATATCAAATAAAATCTTTCTTATTTATTCGTCACGATGAACTATATCAGGAGAGAAAGCAGGTAGACAGACTGCAATATACTCCGCACCACTTTCACCCGGTGTGCTATATTGGACCCATTCACCTTTTGAGATTAAAATTGCTTCACCTTCTTTTACGTCGATAACTTCATTATGTGATGTCACTCTCAAAATCCCTTTAAGAACGACTGTGTACTCATCAAAATCAGGAGTTTGTCCCGGTTCTATCCAACCACCGGGGCTTTTCATTTTAGCTATGCTTACGGACTCTGTTTTGGAATTGACACGACCAAAATATTCTTCAATAATTTTTGGTTTGTTACCGGCAGATTTTATAATTGACGGGCTATTTATAAGTTTCGGCATTTTAGTATAACCTTTTAATTTGTTGTTTTTAAGTCAAACATTTCCGCCTATATTTATATCATATACCATTATAGCAACGGATTTAAAACTAAATATTACAAATTTTTGTGCTAGACGCTAATAAATTATTACCCATTCTCCCGGCAATGAGCACCTCCCTGTTTGCCATTTTTGTCACACCTTAAATATTTTTTACCCGTTTTTTGCCACTCCCACCTCCCCTCTGCTAGGCATCTGCCAAGCCTAAAACAAGCCACAATAACTAACCTAAATATTTCAGAAAAAAGTCTGCCAAATTTGGCACACACACCCTATATTTAATAATTTTACATAGTAGAGTGAATCAAATACTTTACTTCAAAGTTCTTTAATAATTCAATTACGGAAGGCACCTGGTCTTCACGAACCATTAAAATTTGATTATCTGATAGTCCTGACATAACAAGAGGACTTTCATCTTCAAAGAAGTACTCAATCCATCTATCTTCAAGAATTTGTTTAATGGAAGAAATATTCTCGATATTATGAATAGTAAGGACAGGTACAAAGCCGATATTTTCTTTAATCCTTTCCTTATTTAATTGGGATTTTGTAGGGAAGTCAATCGAATCGACAAGATCAATTTCGCAATCGATGCACATCGTATAGCCTTCCCTGTATTCTGATTTGCATTTAGGACAAAACATAATCCCTCCTATTTCAATTATTAAATGAATTTACCTGGTCTATATTTTTCATTTAAGTATTATGCATTTCATATTTTCACATATTTCTTAGAAATTTCATAGCCTATACCAATTCCTAATCCCATTGATGTTCCCATGTTGAACGCGATAATTAACAATTGATTTATTGCCGCAACAGGGTAAAAATTAAATATATAAGTATTAACCAAAAGCATGACCAAATAAACAACCGCAAAGTTTATCATCCAGACAGCTACCCCAAGAAATTTCCTAGTCTTATATTTTTCTTGAGTAAGAAATTTTGAGGAAACATAAATTGAAAAACTTATTACCGCAAACCATAAAAAGTTTCGCACTAATGACACTGGGTCATAGTATTTATAATATGCAATTATAAAAATAAATGCGAATAGAATCGCTGAGAAAATGAAATTCCTAAGTGAATAATATTCAAGGATATTGATTAACAGGATGGATGCAGTTCCAAAGATTAGATAAGTGAATGTTGTTGAATGAATATTAAAAATATAATTACCGGCAAACAGCCAGCCTATTAGCAAAAAACAAGCTGCTTCTATTACTATCGAAGTAACCATCCGGTTGATTTTAGAATTCATGACAATCCCGCATTTTTTACTAAAATATTTTCGTAGAACAAATCCGGAGAAAAACTTATTCTTCGAGACAGACATGCTTAATGAGCTTTTACCCAAAAATGACTATTTAAATATAATAGAATTTCCTTATAAATTTCCAAATAAAAAGATAATAAGGCAAATTAGATATTGAACTCAATCCCAAATTGAATCGATGTTGAAGTCCCAGCTGCGTCAAATAAATTGCTAAAAGCAGAGTTGGTCATTGTGTTAATTTTTAATTCTAAAAGAAGTAAAACTTTATTCTCAAGAGTATGAGATATTCCAACTCCTGTTCCTATTCCAAATAAAGCTTCCGATTCTTTAGAATTCGATACAGGTAAATAGTTGATTGAACCATCCGGATTGGTAAACAGTTTCAAATTATAATTTGTATAATTCAAAAAGACAATACCTGCTTCGCCGTCTATGAAAAGGTCTAATATTTTATTTCTATTTATGATAAACCTAGCACCGGCATATAGCGGCACCATAGTATGGCTACCCTCAGAATAGGCTTTTTTGTCAACAATCATTTTAGAATCATGGTATAAGAAATATGTTTTATCCCACGCACCTATTCCGGAATACAAATAGAAATAAATGTCACCTGTAGAATTGTAATCAATTTGGATTGAGCCAAGCAGCCCATTTGAACTATTATTGACCGGAGATAAATAGCCTCCGTTTAATTGTAATGAAAATTTGTTTTGAGCAAGCAGATTTACAGAAAAAGAGATAACAAGTGCGAATAGGATGATCAGTTTCTTCATTTTGGTTCCCTTCTTTTTGAGATAGTCATATTAATAACGGAATGAAATTAAAAATATTTCTTATTAATTTAAGGTCAAATAGTAATGCTTCTTAAATTATCTAATTCAAAATTTGTTAATGATTAGGAGGTTGTCAAATAAGTAAGGGAATATTTCATTTCAGCAATACGCTGCTTGTAAGGCAGATTCCGGCTTCCGCCGGAATGACAATTGGGGTGGGCTGTAATAGAGTAGTGGGTTTGTTAGTGATATTTCATTTAGAATTGCTATTTTTGAACAACATTTTTTATAATAAAAGTATTGATGAAAAGAATTCTGCTTGTAAGAACGGATAGAGTTGGAGATGTGGTTTTTATTACTCCCATGATAAGAGAAATACGAAAAGCCTTTCCTGATGCTTTTATTGCGACATTAACACAGCCACATACAAAGAATCTTTTAATAAACAATCCAAACTTAAATGAAACATTAACGGATGACTTGGACAAGAAATCCTTTTGGAAAGTCGTAAGAGAATTAAGAAGGCATAAATTTACACACGGACTTTTGATGATGCCCACCGAGCGAGCTGCATTCCAGATGTTCTGGGCAGGGATTAATACGCGTATCGGTGTTGGGCATAAGCTTTATGAAGTAATAACCGGAATGAAAAGCGTTTCAAGGAATAATTACACTCCCCTTCGTCACGAAGCGGACTACTGCATGGACCTTGCGCGAAAAATCGGAGTAGAAACATCAGACTTAACTTTACAAATTTACCTTACTGAACGTGAGAAATCAGAAGCACAAATAATTCTAAGTCAATATGGAATAGGTAACGAAGATTTTAAGATTTTTATTCACACCGGTTCGCTGGGCTCAGCTCCAAACTGGTCTGAAGATAAATATCTTCAACTTATTAGAACGGTCTTAGAAACTTTCCCGGATAAAAAGACAAAACTTATTTTAACTTCCCGGGAAATGAGCAAAGAGTTCTTATCAAATATCCACAACTTAGGTTCTAACCGGATTTGCAATCTTTCAGAAAAATTGATAGACCTAAGAGATTTAATAAAGGTAATCGGTCAGGCTGATATATTCCTTAGTCCATCTACCGGCCCACTCCATATTGCGGACGCTCTTGAGATAAAATGTATTGGGCTCCATTGTCACCGCCCAATGAGCTGCCAGGTACATCAAGGGATTATTAATAAATATTCCATCAATCTTGAAGTAACAGCAGAGAATTGTACGAAATTATGCAGTGCCGATCAAAATACTTGCGGAATAGAAAAAGGAATTTCTGTCGAAGAAGTCATTGATAGCATAATTAAATTGAAGAAACAATATTAACTTTATTGTTTAGCAACTGAATCTTTTGCATCATCGAGACTGATAAAACAACTTTAATGAAAACTATAACGGATTAAGGATGAACATTTCAGAATTAAATATACCGAAGTGTAAAAATTTTAACGGCTATAAGCCATGCTTCTCTTATGAAAATTGTTTGGAGAACGGCTGCCAACATGAAAACGACCAAACAAAAATGGGAGTAAAGATATTAATTATTTCCCTTGATGCACTCGGAAATGTTTTGGATAATACACCTATCCTCCACGCAATTAAAAGGAAATTTCCAGTCAGCACAATTTATTGGATAACCATGCCGGGTGCGGATAAGATTCTGCTTTATAATCCTTATATCTACAAAATTTTTACCTGGACGGACGAACAAAGAATGATATTAAGGCAAATTGAATTTGACTATGTAATGAATGCAGACAAATCCGATTACGCCTGTGCATTTGCAAATGAAGTAAATGCAAAAAAGAAGCTTGGCTTTTTATTGAACGACGACGGGAAAATTATACCTACAAATGAAGGAGCAATTTACAGCTATATTCTAGGCAATGATGATCAAAAGAAGTTTAGAGAAAACACTCGAAGCGGCGTAGATATTATTCACGAAGTATTTGAGCTTGAATATAAACGCGATCCTTACGTTTTTAATTTATCCGAAGAAGAAAAAGAATTCATTGAAAACTATAAAAAAGAAATTAATTATGACAAAACAAAAACTTATGTAGGATTTAACACGGGATGTTCAAATCTATTTCCAAATAAGAAAATGACCATTGAACAACACGTTAAATTGATTAATTCTCTTGCAGTAGAAAAGAATCTAAAAATTGTTCTACTTGGTGGGAAAGAAGATACCGAGAGAAACGATAATATTATGGAAACGCTTAATGAGGAAACAAGAGCAAAAGTAATTTCAACGCCCACTACTTTAGGCTTACGCCGCGGTGCTTGCTTTATGGATATTTGCGATGTAGTAATAACAGGAGATTCTTTCGGTATGCACATGGCTATCGGTTTGAAGAAATATGTAATCGTTTGGTTCGGATTATCTTGTGCAGCAGAGATAGAATTATACGGAAGAGGAGAAAAACTTATTCCGGTAGAATTAGAATGTTCCCCTTGTTGGAAGAAAGTATGTCCCTACAATCTTGAATGTATTCAAATGATTGATTTGGAAAAGATAATACGATTAACTAAAGAATTTGGAGAAAAAAAGTAAACCGCCTAACTAGAAAGGAAAAAACATGAGCTACAAAATTCCTATATACCAACCTACGCTTGACGGCAATGAAAAGAAATACGTGAATGAATGTTTAGATACATCATGGATTTCATCACGAGGAGAATTTATACCGAGATTTGAAAACGACTTCAGGAAATTTATCGGAGTTGAGCATGCAACTGCGGTAAGCAACGGAACGGTTGCGTTGCACTTAGCCATTGTGACGCTTGGTATTGGTCCTGGTGATGAAGTTATCGTCCCTTCATTTACTTATATTGCTTCTGTAAGCACAATTGCTATTACCGGAGCAACCCCTGTTTTTGTAGACTCACTTGAAGACACATGGCAAATGGATCCCCAAGATGTGAAAAGAAAAATAACGATCCATACTAAAGCTATTATGGCTGTCCATCTCTACGGGCATCCGTGCGAAATGGATGAGCTTGTAAAAATTGCAAAGGAAAATAACCTTTTTTTAATTGAAGATTGCGCAGAGGCATTTGGTTCGACTTATAAGAAAAAGCATGTCGGTACATTTGGTGATTTAGCCACATTTAGCTTTTATGGAAATAAAACCATAACTACCGGTGAAGGAGGAATGGTTGTGACAAATGACGAAACTCTTTACGATAGAGCATATCATTTAAAGATGCACGGACTTGCTAAATACCGGCAATACTGGCATGATGTTCTTGGTTTCAATTACAGGATGACTAATATTTGCGCCGCAATTGGATTAGCACAAATCGAAAAAGCTAATGAGAAAATTCTTAAGAAGCGACAAATAGCAAAATGGTATAATGATGCTTTAAAAGATTTGCCGGTAAAACATCACGGTGAATATGGTGAAGTTTTTCATTCATATTGGATGTATTCTATTCTCGTTGAATCACCTAAAATCAGAGAAGATTTAAGAGAATACTTAAAAGATAGAGGAATAGAAACTCGTCCGACATTTTTCCCGGTACATACTATGCCGATGTTCTCTCATAAATTCCAAAAACTGCCTGTGGCTGAATATCTCGGATGGCACGGCATTAATATGCCGAGCTGGCCCGGTTTATCACAAGATAATATTGAGTTTATTGCCGAAGAGATTTCTAATTTCTTCCAAAAGAAGAAATAAAAAAAACGGCGTCAAATTAAAATCCGGCGCCGTTTTAGGAGAGAGATAGAAAAATTATCTATGCCTTTGGTTATCTGAATTACCTCTGTTGTTACTGCCTCGATTACCTTCATTTCTACCGGCGTTGCCTCTTTGAATTTGAGGAGAATTCCTTTGAGGAGCATCTCTTCTTATTTGCTGACGGTTTTCAATAGATTGCGGCTTTGACTCATTTCTGTTCTGGTTATTAAAATAGCCGGCATTATTTCTTGGTCTAATATTTTGAGGCGTCTGTCGATCAACATTATTCCTATTGGGATTAGAATAATTATATTGTCTATTATTAAGCGGTCTATTATTATTGTTTTCCTGAATTCTATTATTATTCCAGCTATTTACTCTATCATTTTGATTGAAATTTGAACCATTGCGATTCTCAATACTTGGATTTCTGTTAATTTGACCTCGATTACCGACTGCCATTCTTGACACATCAAGAGAAGTTGCTCTATTTGTTTTTTGAATCCGAAAACTTCTACCTGTGCTTCTATCAATTTGATCTTTTTGCAAAATCAAAGCTCTGACTGTAGAGTTTGAGTTCCTGCCGGTTGCTAAGTTACGAGGATTAGAAACACCTTGGATCCTACTTTCAACTATTCTTTCGCCACTTCTTTGTCTAACATAATCGACGTCAACTCCGCGATTGATTACCCTGCCATCTGAAAAACCATAATTGGTTCTATATTTAGTAGCCGAATAAATTCTATACTTAAAATTATTATCGAGATAATAATTATAAACATGTGGGTTACACATATACCTGTAACTAACGAAAGAATAATATTGATAAGGCATATAATAGGAAGCCGTAAATCTAATGCCGAAATCAACTGAAAAAGAGGCATAAGGAGGAAGCGGTGCCCAACCGATATAATCGTTATCGTATCTCCATTCAACCCAAGCGGGTGCCCACTGATAATCGGGGACCCAAATCCAACCATAAGTTTCATCATTATACCATCTGCCATAATGATAAACAATACTACCGAAAGGTTCATCAGAATCCCAATACCAGCCATCGTTTGTCCAAACCCAATGACCATAATAATAAGGAGACCAACCATAACCTACATTTTCCGGGTGCCATACATTTACTCCGCCGTTTATCTGAATCCAGCTTCCGTATGGAGAAAGAGAAGAGTAAAAAAATCCAAACTCTCCGCCGGATAAAAAACCGGCATCAGCTTTTAGTTGAGTTGATAATCCAATTATTATAAAAATCGACGCAATTACTAACTTTTTCATTTCACACCTCATTGAATGACTGAATTAGAATACTCAACAGTTGTGCCATTAAAAACAATTGATTTTAAATGATTTATGAGGAATAAGAAAGATATTTTGTATAATAAAATGAACAATCTGAACCGAAATATAGACACGTTTCTAGGCGGAAAATGGACATTATCTTTTTATTCGGCGATCCTTCCAGATATAGTTTCCGAAGGTACCGGCTATACCAGCAATAATTATATAAGGGATCTGAAATAATTCCGCTAATGGAAGGTATCTTAATACCTTTTTTGAGAAGATAAAGTTCAATCCCTTTTTGAGGATAAGATATTCAAAAGATATTTTGATAAGAAAACTAATAATGAAGGAAACAAGAAAAATTGGTGATAGAATGACGGAGAGAAATATTTGTGTGATTAGACCTAGATAAAACAGAAATATTAAAATCAATTTAATTATTAAAAATTTGTTGGCATAAAATAGACCTTTACTCGCCCATCGTTTTCGCTGATGATAAAATTTTTGAAGTGAATCATTGCCTTTTGTTAAAACAATTGCTTCCCGATTCCAACAAAATTTAATCCTGTATTTGCCGCTGGACCAAATTTTTTGCATTAATAACTCATCGTCACCGGAAGAAAGATTTAGTTGGTCATTAAATCCATTTACCGTTTCATAGGCATTCTTTCTATAGGCGATATTAGCAGCATTGCAAATTACAGGCTTGTTAATTCCAATCAAACCCGCGCCGGTTAAAACCAATCCGGAGAATTCAAGCTTTTGCAATTTTTCAAAGAGAGTTTTCTCTTCAATAAATTCTACCGGGCCAGATACAAAACCTGTTTCCTTATCAAAACAAGAAACCATTTGTTGTATCCACTTCTTATTGTGTACACAATCGGAATCGGTAGTAATGATAATACTGCCGGTTGAATTAGAAATGCCGAATCTTATTGCTCTTTTTTTATGGGCATAAGTCGAGTCATCAGGGACAGAAATTACTTTAATGTTTGAAGACTTTTGTGCTGATAATATTTTCTGAAGCGAATCATCATCAGAAGAATCATTGACATAAATGACTTCATATTTTCCTTTTGGATAATTTTGACTTTCCAGGCTTCTCAAACTTCCGAGAATATTTTCAGATTCATTTCTGAAAGGTATAATTATGGAAATAAATTCTTCCGGGATTGATATGCCTTTTGTCGAAGTTAATTTATCCAGACCGGATAATATTTCTAACAAAAAAAATGAATAGTACATTAAAAGGAGAAGGAATATTAATCCCAATAATATATTAAGCATTGTTTTTTTTGATTAGCAAAATCAAACCTATTAAAGCTGGCAGCAAAACATTTATGCCGAATAAAGAAATTCCGGAATCGAAACCGATAGAACTCGTCTGCCCCATTTTGGTTAAAAAAAAGATAGAAGCACCCTCCCTAACACCCAAATCGCCAAATGAAATTTGCGGGATAATTGTCTTAGCAAACATTACCATATTTCCAGCCCAGATAAAATTGACGAAACTTCCGTGCTGTGAAAATCCGACGGCGAGGACAGCAAATTGGATGACAAAACAAGAATAAAAAAGAAAAGAAATCAAAGATATTTTAGTCAAAAACTTTCCATCTAATTCTTTTAGAAGAAGAACTTCCGAAAAAAAATTATGAAATCTTTTAGAGTTTCTCATCCGGTTGGTCAAAAAGTTGTGCCATAGCTTTGGATTTATTATTAGCATAATTAGGAAGTAGGACAAAACGAATATTAATACGAATAATGAGAAAATTATATAAGAGTTTACATGATAATAATCTTTAAGAAATAATATACTGCCAATTGAACCAAAAAAGGCTATCATGATAAGAAGGAAAAATTTATCGACAAGGGTTGCAACCGTAACTTGAATCATTGGTTTATCTTTAAATTCCAATGCCCGCCCAAAATATTCGCCTATACGGGCTGGGGTAAAAGGACCTGCAGCAAATCCATAGAATAAAGAATAGAAAATCTTTTTCCTGTTATATTCTTTAAGAATTGCATTACAAGTAAGCTCCCATTTGAAATATTGAAGTGAAATATTTACAAGGGTGAGAAGTATTGCTATAATTATAAATCTATAATCTGCTTTCTCGAATGCTGTAGCAATCTCCTTTAGGTTAACATGATAAACCATATATGAAATTAAACCGATTGCAATCAGCAATTTGACTATTACAAGGAAAGCTGACTTTTTTAGCTTTCTTTTATCATAAAAATTTTTGACAGAACTTATTATTGTGTCCATTAAGAAATAATTTCAGTTGTGATCTAAATAAAATCAAACATAAAGCCGAAGCCGATACGGGACACCCTTTGTGTAAAATATTGACTAAAGACATCACCTCCATTATAATAAGAAAAATAAAACACTATTCCTTTATTATTCCAACTCCCAAATTTAATGCCTGCCATATAGTTTTGGTTGACGACATATTCCGGAATTCCTTTAACGTCTAAATTGACAGCGACAAAAAGATTCTCATCCCCGTTAAATATCTTCCCCAAAAGATTTTTATACGAGAATTCAAAACCTGCCTTGTATAAATATTTCTTCAAAGACTTATACCCGGTATTTTTGCCAGTAGACATTGTGAAGCCGCCATAATATCTAAGCTCTCCAAACGATAAAACATTTTCTTCGGCTAAAAGAATATCAGCATAATTATTCCCGTATGCAGTAGGTAGTTGGTTATTAAGCCAACTTTCCGTTTCGCTATTCCAGTGACCGTCAACCAAATGACCGCTGCTGTGGAGATAACGAAATCTTGTAACAAATCTTCCTCCGGAATGTTTTTTAGAATAGATAATATTACCGCCAAAGAATCCATCAATGGCATCTATTTGTAGTCTATATTGGAGGTAAGAAGTAACAAGAGCATAAGCCATAAAGTCTGCGCCTATAGTTATCCGGCTTAACGATTTAGGGAAATCAAAAGCAAAGACATCTACGGAATTCCCGATATCGACTTTCATATTTTTGTCACCTGCGTAATACAACAAACCCATTCTTGGTTCATCTATACCAGCTTTTAGCGGCATAAAATTTAATCCTGCTGGCAAAAATATAAAATGGTAATTAGATGAATCTTTAGTTTGGGCAATGTTCACCTGGCAAAGTAGGAAAAAAATAAATAAAGTAATTTTTCTTTTCATTGTTAATTAAGATTATTGCGGAATTTAGTCAAGTTAAAATAATTAATATTTAATTTTATAATATACGAAATAGATTTCTTTTCCAGTTATCAATAATCCGTATTATTTCGGGCATTGATGCGGAATCTTATAACCCTTCCCTGTCTCGCCATTGAAATAATTGAAGAGGGAGGAAAAATATGTGATAAGAATTACCAATAATTATACATTCAAAGATTCATTTTTAACTACATTTGTATTTGTTATCAAAAAAACTTTTACTTAGTTTGTTAAAAAGAATATAAAATTTTGGAGAAATAATGTTTATTAACTTTGGTGATATTCCCGGAAGCCAAAACCTATTTCTTGACTATCTTTATGAATTTGAGAACGTTAAAGATTTTTACCAGACCAACTTTCACAACAAAGATGAATATTTAACAAAATTCAAAAATATATCTGATCAACAGAAAGATTTTAAAATCGATTTGCCTAACATCCTGACAGGACAATACAAAGGACTAAACCCTTCGGCAAAAACACAAAAAAACATCTCGTTGCTTTCTGATAAAAAAACTTTAACTATTGTCACTGGACAGCAATTAGGAATTTTAGGCGGACCTCTTTATACTTTCTATAAAATAATAACAGCCATAAAACTAAGTAATTTTCTTTCGGATCGTTACGATGATTTCCATTTTGTCCCTGTATTTTGGCTTGAAGGAGATGACCATGACATTGAAGAAGTAAGATCGATAAGCTTGGTAAATGATGCAAATGAAATTAAAAAGATTTCTTATAATTTAGGGATAGAAGGAATAGCAGAAGACGAAAATAATGGTAGTGTGGGGAACCAAATTTTCAAGGATACAATTAATACTTTTTTAGAAGAGCTTACCGGGAATCTCCGAAATACAGAATTTTCCCAACCTTTATTAGAGAGACTAAAGACATTTTACTCTACCGGGAAGTCTTTCAAACAATCCTTTAAAGAATTAATGTTTTGGCTTTTTGATAAATACGGGCTAATACTTTTTGATCCTCAAGATATAAAAATAAAGAATCTATTAAAACCAATTTTCAAAAAGGAAATTACGGACTTCCGCCAGCACGCTGAGAAAATAGTAAATATTAGCGCCAAACTTGAAGAAACTTTTCATGCTCAGGTAAAGGTGCAGGCGGTAAATTTATTTTACAGTAATGAGGACGGTAGATATTTGATAGAACCGGTTGAGAATGATTTCCGATTGAAGAGAAAAAGGAAAAAATTCACTTATGATGAATTATCTGAAACGATAGAAAAAGAGCCTGAAAATTTCAGTCCTAACGTATTGCTTCGCCCCATTTGTCAGGATTACATTTTATCGACTGCTTTTTACGTCGGTGGACCAAGTGAGATAGCTTATTTTGCACAAGTAATGCCGCTTTATGAATTTTTCAATGTAGAAGCACCGTTCATTTATCCTCGTTCTTCAGTTACAATTATTGAAAAAAACATTACCTTGCTTTTGGAAAAATATGTTTTGAATATCCAAGATGTCTTTCGCAACCCGGAAGAACTTAAGCAAAAAGTAATCAACTCAATCTCTGAAACAACACTTGATGATATTTTTACAGAGACATCTAATACAATAGAAACAGCATTTGATCACTTGAAAGAGAAACTATTTGACTTTGACAAAACTCTGAGCGATGCAAGTTCAAAATACAAACAAAAGGTATCTCAGTATTTAAACGAGTTCAAATTAAAATCGATTGAAGCCCAAAAGAGAAAACATGAAACCACATTGCGGCAAATAGATAAAATAATAAATATTACATATCCTCACTCAACTTTGCAGGAAAGAGAGATAAATTTTATATACTTCTTGAATAAATACGGTGAAGGATTCTTGGACCAAGTTTTCGATGAATTAGCAATAAATAAATTTGAACACCAGATAATTATTTTGTAATTACAAGCCGTACTTTCCGAGTTAGATATATGACGTTAAAGACTTCTTTTTCGAGAAATATTAAATATTTTCGGAAACAAGATTAATTGGTTATGCTTTTTAACTGAGTCAAAAAATTTGGGTTTGAAATATTTACGCAGTTAAAATTATCTACCTTGCCTCCTCCTTTTAGAAGCAGGGACAAAATCCCAAAAGCCATCGCAATCCGGTGATCTCCAAAACTTTCAAAAGCAGGATAGAAATTTGAAATTGAGCCTGAGCAAGAAAAACCGTCTTCATATTCTTCAACGAATAATCCGAGATTTGTTAGATTATGGCAAATAGATTTTATCCTATCAGTTTCCTTGCCTCTTAACTCAGAAGCATTTTTAATTTCAAACTTCCCATCAGCAAATATTCCGGCAATTGACAGAATGGGGATTTCATCAATGATATTGGGAATTATTTTTTGGTCGATTACAATATTTTTTAGCTCACTACTGCTTGCAATTATATCTCCGTAATCTTCCCCTGAGCTTTGTTTTATATTATCTATTTCAATTTTACCTCCCATTGCTGTCAAAACTTTAAGTACTCCAGTCCTCGTTTCATTAAGAGAAACATTTTTAACTTTCAGTTGAGAGTTTTTTGAAAGTAACGTCAGGACAATAAAAAAAGCAGAGGTTGATATATCTGAGGGGATGAAATAATCATTTGGCTCTGGATAATTTTCTTTAGAAACGAAGACAGTTTTACCTGTAGAAATAATTTTTGATTTAAGACCAAGCATTCTTTCGGTATGATCTCTTGAAGGAAGTTTTTCAGTTATAGAAATAATACCATTGCAGTGCAGACCTGCCAGAATTATTGCGCTTTTAACCTGAGCGCTTGCAACCGGCATTTCATAATTTATGGGATGAATTTCTTTAACCGGGAAAACTTCAATTGGTAATGTAAAATTGGCAGAACCTTGAATTTTTCCTCCCATTAATGAAAGCGGCTCGATAATTCTTTTCATTGGGCGTTTTGATAGCGACTCATCGCCAATAATCTTTGATTTGAAATTTTGAGCAACAAGAATTCCACTTATTAATCTTGTTGTAGTTCCGGAATTTCCTGCGTCAAGATCATGTGAGGACTTGCGCAATCCCATATAACCATTTCCGATAATTTCAGTAAAATTACTTTGTATTTTTATCTTGATACCTAAAGATTCAAAACACTTCTGAGTTGAATTTACGTCTTCTCCGTTAGATAGATTATAGATATGGGACTTCCCTTTTGCAAGAGAAGCAAACATCACTGCTCTGTGGGAAATTGATTTATCACCAGGTAATTCAAGTGTGCCTTCGATTTTATTTATAGGATTAAATTCTTGAGTCATTTAATTACTTTGTTTATTTTTTACACCACAATTCAATTAGTTTGTTAAGTTCTTCTACGGTGTATTCACTCTTTTGATAAAGATTTTTTTTGCTTCTTTGCCTTACCGCTTCGTAAAGGATAACAGCTGCGGCAACCGAGACATTTAGACTTTGTACCATACCGTACATTGGGATTAAAAATTTTTCATCAGCCAAATTAGCTGCTTCTTCCGATACTCCACGGTGTTCATTTCCCAAAACGATTGCTGATCTTTCAGTAAAATCAAGATCGTAGAAATTTTTTGAATCTTCGGAAAGTGATGAAGCATAAATTCTAAAACCGTCTTTGTGAAGATCGTCAAAGCAATCCTTTACACTTGTAAATTTATCTCTTTCGACCCACTTAAAAGCGGAACCGGAAGTTTTTCTACCAATCTTTGGGAATTTTTCTTGTGTATAGATCAATGATACTTTAGGAACTCCGGCTGCGTCGCAGGTTCTAAATATGGCACTCACATTATGCGGGTCATGAATATTTTCAAGGACCACTCTTAAATATTTCTGGCGTGTATTTGCAACCGAAATAATTTTCTTTTCTCTGTGATCAGTCTTAAAAGATTTCACAATACAACTTTGTCAAATACTAATTTATAAATTGTTTGGCTATTATTCCTTCTTGCCCTGTCGAGTTTAAATTTTTTTAACTCAACTTTAAGATAATAAGAAGCAAGCTCGATTATTTTCTCAAGCGCTACGTCCTCTTCATGCGCCCAGCATTCACAACCATTTAAACTTGGAATCTCAGCAGTAAAGCCATCATCGGTTTTTATAAGGATAACATCCAAGACCATCTACTTAATCCTAAATAGCAATTTCAAAATATTATTTTTATGATCATCATTTTATTATTCTCTTAACACTGGAGCAAATTTGGAAATCACACAACAACAGATTTATAAAATAATATGTTAAGAATTGTTAACTATTTTTAATCCGGAACTTGTTCCGATTCTTGAGGCGCCGTTCATTAGCATTGAAATTGCATCTTCACGATTTTTAATACCGCCCGAAGCTTTTACGCCGAGAAGATTTCCCACGACAAATTTCATCAAGGCAACATCGTGAACAGTTGCTCCCCCTTTGCTAAATCCGGTAGAAGTTTTGACAAAGTCAGCTCCTGCTTTTTTTGAGATCATACAAGCTTTGATTTTTTCATCATCAGAAAGTAAAGCAGTTTCAATTATAACCTTGATTAAAACATTTTTAGTTTTTGCAGCATAGACTACTTCAGCTATATCTTTAAGTACATAATCGTAATTTCTGCTCTTAAGACTGCCAATATTTATTACCATATCAACTTCCTGAGCGCCTGCTTCAATAGCAGTTTCAGCTTCTTTTCTCTTTATAGAAGTTATATTTGCGCCAAGTGGAAAACCAATAACAGTACAAACTTTAACACTCGATCCAGCTAATTCATGCGAACAGAAGTCCACAAAACAAGGATTTATACAAACAGAAGCAAACTGAAATTGTTTCGCTTCCGAACAAAGGATTTGAACTTCGTCAGAAGTAGCATCCGGTTTTAACAAAGTATGATCTATAGCTTTTGCCAAAACGGAATTATTAAGAGGTTCATATTTTGATTTGTGGTCCGAGAAAACTTGTTGTGAGTTTTTATCAATAAGGAATTCAGTACTATCAGCCGATAGCCACTTTAAGAAAGTCTCATCCGATCCAAGAAAATCCAAATAAATTTTTTCTACATCCGTGAACGATGCTTGTTGATATTTTAATTCATTTTCCATTTACCCTCCAATTTTCAGATAGGCTTTAAAAGTATTTTTGAGAAGCATCGCAATGGTCATTGGTCCCACACCTCCGGGAACGGGGGTAATAAAAGATGACAACGGAGCAACCGACTCAAAGTCAACATCACCAACAACTCTGTATCCTTTTTTAGAATTTTTATCTTCGACACGATTTATACCTACATCAATTACGACCACGCCTTCTTTGACCATATCAGATTTGACAAAATTTGGACTGCCGATCGCAGCGATTAGTATATCGGCTTGCCGGGTAAAGTAGGAAATATTTTTTGTAGCAGAATGGCAGACAGTAACAATTGAATTTGCTCCCTCTTTTTTTTGAAGCATAATATTAGCGATAGGTTTGCCGACAATATTACTTCTACCTAAAACAACAACATGCTTTCCTTTTGTTTCAATTTTATATCGTATTAAGAGCTCTTGTATGCCCGCGGGAGTACAAGAGACAAAAGTATCTTTACCGATTACCAAATTGCCAATGCTTATGGGATGAAAGCCGTCGACATCTTTCCTGGGAGAAATTGCTTCAATAACTTTATCTTCACTGATATGTTTCGGGAGCGGAAGTTGGACTAAGATTCCATGGTAATTATTATCGTTATTATATTTACTCACAAGGGCAAGAAGCTCCTCTTCATCAATGTTTGCGCCTAGCTTTTCAACCTTACTCCTCATTCCAATCTCCTCGCAAGCCTTAGCCTTACTTCGCACATAAATTTCCGATGCAGGGTTTTCGCCAACCAATATTGCGACTAAACCGGGGATATTTTTTCCTAATTCGACAAGCCTTGAAATTTCAATCTTCAGTTCATTTCTAATTTCAGAGGCAGTTTTTTTACCATCAATTAAAATCATTTCTTCTTTTCGTTGATAATTTTTATAAACAAATTTAATGATTATTTGAATTCAAATCTAAACAACTATCCAAATATTCTTTTAACTTTTTATCTCCTAATATTTCTTCGGCAAAGGGATTAGAATTCTGCCAACCGGTCTTACGATTGCTCCTATAATTTTCCAGGCGACGCAGAGTAATTTCACAGAATACAGGGTTTAAATCAGAGGTAAAGCATCTTCTATTATTTATTTCAGCCGCTAATAATGTAGTGCCAGAATGCGAAAACAAATCCAGGACTATATCATTCTGATCACTACTCGCATTTATTATTCTTTCGATAGCTTTGAGAGGTTTTTGAGCATAACACCCGTTAACATTTTCTTCCATCCTATAAAACACTTGTTGAATATCAACCCAGACATTTCCAGCACGAATAAATTCAGATTTACTTCTTTCGGAATTCTCCTTTACTTCTCCAGCAACTAACTTATAGTATCCTTTTAATATTTTAGGAATATCAGTGTATTCCGCATTAACATTAAAAACAGGGTCGCCCTTTGTATAGTATAAAAGTTCCTGTCTAACAGACATCCAATTTTTTTGCGTGCCGTAACCTCGCTGGTTTCGCATGGTGATAAAGCTACGGGAATGAAATCCGCTATTTTGCATCATTAGAAGAAAATCGGGAAGCGGTTGAAGATGATTTTTCTGATCAGCGCCAAGCCAAACGTACAAGGAGGAATTTTCGCTTAATGAATTAAAGGAATTTTTAATCCAATTCACGCACCAGTCGACAAATCTCTTCTCTTCCATTTCTTCAAAAGCGACAAAATTATAGGGAGGATCTTGCACAGCAAGCGAGGCAGATCCCCCATTCATGAGTTGGTTTATTTCAGAAGCATTTCCGGCGTCAAGGCAGCCGATTTTATGTTTGCCAGTTGGGTCAATCCAAAGGTCACCCTTTTTTAATCTGCAATAAGGGAGTAAAAGCTTTTGTAAATCTTCATCCGAATCAATTCTCGGCAGTGGAAAGTTTTGCATGAAAGCTAAATCTTTTTTACGAATTCGGGAAAAGTTATTCTTTCAATCTCAATTGTTTTTCCCGTCTCAGTATCAATTTTGAAATACATTGCGCTCAGGTGCACGTCATTTTCCGCTGTTTCATATTTTTGAGGAGTTTGAAAAATGAACCTATTTATTGCAGCCTGACTTTTCATACCTATAACGGATTCATAAGGACCCGTCATACCGACATCGGAAATATAGCCTGTACCGTTCGGCAAGATTCTTTCGTCGGCTGTCTGAATATGGGTATGAGTTCCAACTAGTGCAGTAATTTTGCCATCAAGGAAAATTCCCATTGCTATTTTTTCGGCAGTTGCTTCAGCATGAAAATCGATAAAGATCATGTTGGTTTCATTTTTTAATTTAGCCAAAGCCCATTCGGCAATTCTAAACGGGCAGTCAATTGAGGCCATAAAAGTTCTTCCCTGTAAATTTAGCACCGCTACTTTCCCCTTCTTCGTTTCCGTGATAATATAACCGTTTCCGTAAGTTCCTTTGGGATAGTTTAATGGTCTGAGTGCTCGCGGTTCAGCGCGCAGATAATCTTGCGACTGATGTTTATCCCACGTATGATTTCCTCCGGTAATAACATTAACGCCTAAATTAAAAAGAATAGAGCCTTCTTTTTCTGTACATCCTTTACCATCTGCTGCATTTTCCCCATTCGCAATAACAAAATCAGCCTTATATTTTTGAATCAGTCCCGGTAGCCAAGTTTGGACAATATTTAATCCGGGTTTGCCGATAATATCACCGACAAAAAGAACATTAAGTGGGATCATATTTTCCTAAAATTTTGAGGTGAATATATTTAATTTTAAGACTAATTAAAAGCATACGATTTAATTAAGATACAAATAATTATTTCACGTGATCAGATTGGGATATGTAAAATATAAACACTACAGGGAAACTTAAATCGAAGCGTAAATTTCCATAATCGGAATTAGATTATAGTAATAGGTGTATCTTGTTCTATTTATAACAGTTGCAAGCCAACATATAAACATTAATAGAATATTAGTGTAGGATATTTTGAGAAACATTGGAATCGAGAGGAAGACTACTTGTCGATGAAATAATGACCACTATTTGAGAAATGCGTTTTTGAGGAAAAGTATTCTAAGGGATTTCTTCCCGCATACGGGACAAGCTCCGGCTAAACCTTGCCGGCAGGGTCGTTGAGGTAGACCCTCCGGTACTAATGACAACTATTTGTATGTCATATCGAAGGAGCTTTGCGACTGAGATATCCCATGATCTACTCGTGTATCTAAGCTACTCTTGGGATTTCTCACCGGCTAAAGCCGGATTCGAAATGACAGTTTGGGGGTTGTACCTAAGTTGAATAATGGTTATGCCATTATTGTGAACAGGATTTTAGCTTTATAGGGTACATTATATAGGGCACTTCTAAAAACTTCAATACCTGCCTGCCGATAGGCAGATTCTCTGCGAATGTTGCGTATTCTTTGCGTTAAATTTTTATAAAAGTTAGTTTTTAGAAGTGCCCCATATTTAATTTTTGACGGCAAATCCTGATTTTTCAATAAGTGATTGAGCTTTTTTAGAAGATGCTTCGGAGTCGAAAGAAATTCTAAAAGTGCCGCCCGTGCCTTCGCGTATTTTTAGTAGTTCAATATCTTTAATATTTATTCCCTCTTTGAAAAGTAGAGTTGTTAAATTACTCAGTACTCCAGGCTTGTCATTAACATAAACATAAATATCATAAAGCGGATTTATGAAACCTTTGTTAGTCTTTGGGATTTCATCTCGTTTTATACGTGCGTTCTCAAATAGATTTTCTAATTTTTTCCAATCTCTTTTTTTTATGGACTTTTCTATATCCGATAATTTATTCTGGATGACCTTAATCGCTGTAAGAATATTTTCTTTGTTAAATTCAACTACCGGTTTCCAAATATCAAAATTACTTGAGGCTATCCGGGTCATATCTCTGAAACCACCGGCTGCAAAATCCAGGTAATTTATTTTCTTAGTCTGATTGGGTAGTGAATTAACAAGATTCACGGCTAAAAGTTGCGGTAAATGACTTACTTTGGCAACAATTTTATCGTGAAGTTTTGGGTTTAGAAACTTGATGCGTACACCAAGGGTTTTAATTATTTCAACCAATGGTTCGGAATTCTCTTTATATGAATCGGATAAGATATAAGTTGAATTCTCAAATAAAAGAGGGTCAGAATTTTGAAAGCCACCTTGTTCTTTTCCAGTCATCGGGTGCCCACCGATATAAATTCCTTTACTCTTTAGCTTTTTCCATCTTTTTTCAAAGATATTTTTAACTCCAGCAACGTCAGTGATAATTGTTTTATCTTTAATAAGAGGGGCTAATTCCATAAGTGCTTTCAAAGAAAGGTCAGTCGGTAGGCAAAGGAAAATAAAATCTGAGTCAGCGGCTTCTTTTAGGGAATTTAATTCTTCATCAATGACATTTAACTTTCTTGCTGCGGTTAACACATCCTTCTTATCAAAAGCATTTATAAATAATGATGGGTCACTATTTTTTAATGACTTGGCAATAGAGCCGCCTATTAAGCCTAAACCGATTATCGATATTTTATTTGAATCCAAGTTAGTCCTTTATTTATTTCTTCGTGATTTTTCTTAGGATAAAGCTCAGAGTTACACGAATTAAGAATTACATCTTTCTACCGATGACTTCTGCAATTAGTTTTACCTGCTTCATAAGATCGACAAATTGTTCCGGTAATAAAGCTTGCGGACCATCGGATAATGCTTTTTCAGGATCATTATGAACTTCAACCATTAAACCGTCCGCACCAGCAGCAACAGCAGCGCGCGCCATTGGTAAAACTTTATCCCGTAGTCCTGTTGCGTGAGATGGATCAGCAATTACAGGTAAATGGCTTCTTTTATGCACCACAGGAATTGCCGAAAGATCAAAAGTGTTCCGGGTAAAGGTTTCAAAAGTGCGTATACCTCTTTCGCATAACATTACTTCTTTATTCCCGTTTGCTAAAATATACTCAGCAGACATCAACCAATCTTCAACAGTCGCAGATAAACCTCGCTTCAGCATAATCGGAGTAGATGTTTTTCCTAAATCCCGGAGTAAAGAAAAGTTTTGCATATTACGAGCGCCAACCTGAAAGATATCTGTATACTCCTCAATCAATTTTATTTGGGCAGATTCCATAACTTCAGTAATTACCAAAAGATTATATTTATCTGCAGCTTTTCTTAATAGCTTTAGACCTTCTTCGCCAAGGCCTTGAAAGGAGTAAGGAGAAGTTCTTGGTTTGAAAGCGCCGCCCCTTAATATTTTTGCTCCGGATTTCGCGACAATCTCTGCAATAGTAAATATTTGATCTTCATTTTCAACAGAGCAAGGTCCTGCCATCATTACTACTTCATTTCCACCGATTACAACATCCTTAATCATAATCTGGGTATCATCATTTTTGAATGTCCTGCTTGCAAGCTTAAAAGGCTCAGTAATACGGTAAACCTCTGCAACACCTGCAAGTACTTTAATATTTCTAGTGTCAAAATCAGGCTTAACTCCGATAGCACCGAGGATAATTTGTTCAACGCCGGTTGATTTATGGACTGCAAATCCAAAATCTTCCAGGTGTTTAATTACATTTTCTAATTGTTTATCGGAAACATTTTTCTCAAGTACTACTACCACTTTAGCTCCTTCTAATTAATGATATTTTTTTTCTCCGGCTTCAATTGCTGCATCGACATGATCCTCTTTTCGCGGTATAGCACAGGAATACATTGGAGTATATGCGCAGTAAGGATTGTAAGCCATATTAAAATCGATAGTATAAATATAATTTGTATCACGGCTCAAATCAAAATCAAGATAGCGTCCAACGCCGTATGTTTGATCTCCGGTAGTTTTATCGGTGAACCAAATCGTATAATATTCTTCTCCGCTGCCAGCCTTGCCTTGATAAACATTCAGCTTGTAATTAATATTATTCATATTAAAGGTAACGTAACCGTATCGAATAATTTTCCTTTCTTCACCTTTAGTTCCAAAAACTGATACCGTATCTTTTTTATCATACTCATAAAGCTTACTATGGAAAACATAAGCGGGGTCAACAGGATAATAATTTAAGGGATGAAATGGAACATTCTTATCGCGTTGGAAAGGTGAATCGGAATCGTTTTTCATAGAATAATCTTTCTCATGCCTCAATTTTTCGATTCCTTTAATATAGGTTAGCTGTTCAGGTGAATATTTCTTGCCGCATGAATTGAAAGCTAATTGGAGTACCAGCAAGACAGCAAATAAAAGATATTCTGAAGCTTTGAACTTAGACTTTCGCATCGTCTTTCACTTTTTTCTTAAGATCGTTTAACATATTTAATGCTTCAATAGGAGTAAGATTATTCAACTGAATATCGTCAATCTCTTTTCTGATTTTATCATCTCTAAACTCAAACATACTTATTTGAGAATCATTTTCATCTTTAATTTTTTTTAGTTTTTCCTTTTTGATTTCATACGGAGTTAATTCTTTGCTTTCGAGATTCTGCAAGATTTCTTTAGCGCGGTTAGTGACAAAAAGAGGAAGTCCAGCCATTTGCGCTACTTGAATTCCGTAACTATGATCTGCACCGCCTTGAGAGACTTTATGAAGAAAAATTACCTTATCTTCAATTTCCCTTACTTCAACCTTATAATTTTTAATACGTGGGAAAATTTCAGCCATTTCGTTTAGTTCATGGTAATGAGTTGCAAACAAAGTTTTAGCTCGTACTTTAGGATTTTCATGAAGAAATTCAGTTATAGCCCAGGCGATTGATATTCCGTCAAAGGTGCTAGTACCTCTACCGATTTCATCAAGGAGGATTAGGCTTTTAGAAGTAGCATTATTAAGGATATTTGCCGCTTCCTGCATTTCGACGAGAAAAGTGCTTTCTCCGGCAGAGATATTATCGCTAGCGCCGACTCTTGTAAAAATTCGATCTACTAAACCGATCTTTGCATTCTTTGCAGGAATGAAAGAGCCGATTTGCGCAAGCAAGACTATCAATCCAATTTGTCTAAGGTAAACGGATTTGCCAGCCATATTAGGACCGGTTAAAATAATTATTTGGTTTTTATCGCCGTCGAGAATGCAATTATTTGAAGTATATTTTTCACCCGGGGGTAATATTCTTTCAACTACCGGATGTCTTCCATCAACAATTGCAATTTCATTATCTTCGCTTATAATGGGCTTAACATAGTTATAATCCTCCGCACATTCGGCAAAAGATAAGAAGCAGTCAAGCATTCCAATCATTTTTGCATTTTGTTGAATAGCTTCGGCTTCGTGGGCTATAAGCAATCGTACTTCATTAAATAACTGTGATTCAAGCTCATAAATTTTTTCTTCTGCATTTAAGATTTTATCTTCATAATCTTTCAAATCCGGAGTAATAAATCTTTCTGAGTTAACCAAAGTTTGTTTGCGAAGATAATCAGCGGGCACTTTATCCTTATTAGCGTGACTTATTTCGATATAGTAACCAAATACCCTATTGTAGCTGACCTTAAGCGAAGAAATGCCCGTTCTTTCCCGTTCTGATTTTTGAAGATTAGCGATCCAATCTTTACCGTGTAGGGAAATATTTCTAAGCTCGTCCAGTTCCGCACTAAAACCGTTTTTTATTATGCCGCCGTCGTTTAAGCTAAGTGGAGGTGAATCTACAATTGAATTATGAATCTTTAGGACAAGATTTTCAAGCGGGGATAAATTGTCCTTTATTTGCAATAAGGTATTGACAGTAACGTTAGATAATTTTTCTTTTATAACAGGCAGCTTCATTAAGGAATATTTTAGAGCAACAACTTCGCGGGGATTTGCTCTGCCGGTGCAAATCTTTGAGATCAATCTTTCCAGGTCGCCGATTTCCTTTAATTCAGTTAAAAGATTTTTTCTTAAAGATTTATTTTGGAAAAGTTCTTCGACGCTGTCTTGTCTTTTCTGAATCTGGTCTAATCTTCTAAGCGGAGTAGAAATCCACTTCTTTAATAATCTACCGCCCATAGCAGTCTCGGTTTTATCAAGAAAAGAAATAAGTGAGCCTTCCCTTGCGCCGTCATTCATAGAAAAAGTAATCTCTAAATTTCTTTTAGTAGAATAGTCGAGTGACATATAATCCGACGGATTATATTCTGAAATTTTATTTAAATGAGAAAGATTTTGTTTTTGAGTTTCCTGCAAGTAACTCAAGACAGCACCTGCAGCGGTTATGCCGGAGACTAAGTTGTCAATTCCGAATCCTTTTAAGTTTACAGTTTTGAACTGCATTACTAAAAGTTCTTTTGCGTACTCGTAATTAAATATCCAGTCGTCTACTTTAGTAACTCTTATTGATGGATTTACTTTTTGAATTGCTTGAGTAAGCCAATCTTTATCTTTCTTTTGGATTAAAACTTCGGAAGGAGAAATCGATTCTATTTGTTGGCTAATATTATCAGACGGGATTTCAAAAGAATAAAACTCGCCGGTAGAAATATCACAGAAAGAAATACCTGCGATATTATCTTTGACATAAATGCTTAACAAGTAATTATTCTTTTTATGATCCAGAAGCTTATCAGAAAATGCAACGCCGGGTGTAATAATTTCTATTACCTCGCGTTTAACGATTCCTTTAGCAAATTTTGGATTTTCCATTTGCTCGCAGACAGCGACCCGGTAACCAGCGCGGACTAATTTTGGCAGGTAAGCGTCAAGAGCATGGTGCGGAAAGCCTGCAAGGGGAACCTCTCCGGCTGCGCCATTTGCACGTTTGGTCAAAGTAATCCCTAAAACTTTTGAAGCAATTTTTGCATCTTCTTCAAATGTTTCAAAGAAGTCGCCCATCCTAAAGAGCAAAATAGTATCAGGATGTGCGGCTTTAATCTTACTGTATTGCGACATTAATGGAGTTTGTTGCATATCTATAATTTTAAGAAATTAAAAATACCGTAATATGAAAAGAATATCAATTTTGTTTTTTTTAACAATTGGTGTCATTTAGTATAAAGAGATTTCTCCCCGCAAACGGGGCAGGCCCTCCACCTGCCTTACGGCAGGGTTGAAATTACATTTTGGAGTTATGCAACAGCATCGGCAAGTGTGATTTCTGAACAAGATAAGGCTATTAGAAGGCATTCAGAGTGTATTCACAGTGCATTCATAATGTTTTGTGGGTTAGTTTTGATTTGCTTTTCCTTTTTTGAATGGAATTGGAAGAATTAAAAGGTAACAGCTATAAAGTTATAAGATGCAGGGAAAAAGGACTAATATTTGACTATATCAAACATATTGAATTGCAATATGTGAATCAAGAAAGAAATAGAAATGTCCTGGGGCGACTAGCCGCAAGGGGGAAAAAAGATAAAAGTCAGGAAAAACATTCTGCCTTCGACTTAGCCTCAGCAGGCAGACATACCTGTCTAGTAGACAAAGATTTTAGTCATGTTATTATTTCGACCCCCTCCTTTGTCCTCCCCATTAACAAAAGGGGAAAAAATTGAATTCATAATTCGGGGTTACCTTTATTATGACCTAACGACATTTTTACAAGCCTGCTTCGGTTATCTTATATTTGATCCAATGTGTGGACAAAACGTTACAATAATTTTCTTGTAATTTGGGAATAAAATATTTAGATTCATTTATAAATTTATTGGGATAAGGTATTTAACTTAAAGATGGATACTAGAAATAAATTTCAAATTGATTTGTGTGGGGAGATGCAGGGTTGCAAACAAATATAAATACTACCTCACAGAACATTCAGATTGTTATTCCGGGAGAAGGGATTGCGAAGACATTTCAAGAAAATAAACCAATACAAGAATTATTAGAACATGGTTCGGTAAAGACTATGATGATTTCCCCCGTGAGATATTCTGTACATGTTTTACAGAGATATGATAAAGGAATTTTATCTCACTGGGCGAATACTTATGTAGCAAATTTAGGAGCCGGTGTAAATATAGCCCATTAGACTGAGAAAGTGTGATATTTATTAGGCGGAAGAATTATTCCGTTTAATAAATTGAAGCAATTAAAATGAAATGTTATCAATATATAGAATAAACGAGTTATGGAGATTGGGCTAATATTTAATAGGAGAGTTAGCAGGGAAATAAATCTTGCTAATACGACAATTGAGGTAAGGATTAATTTTCTCAATTAATAGTATATGCTTAAGAAAGTTTAAAAGTCTGAATTAAATCTTATGTCCAAGAAAAAAAATATACTTACTCGTGACGTTGTATTAGAATCATCAAAATTAATTAAATCTGGTTTGACTTCTAATAAAGCTGATTTCCTATTTAAAGTATTAGAAGAAACCTTTGAAGAAGTTGAAATGCCAGAAGATGAAGAATTTGCAAATCCTCAAAATATTCATCCCATTGTATGGATGTTGATAGATACTTCCGGAAAATCATTGCATACTTTGTTTAAAATATGTCTCGAAATATCTATTGTTAAGAATATTACGAATTATGAAAAAGTGTTAAAAGATTTGAAAAATCCATTTGGCTTTAATGGAGCATTAGCAGAAATATATGTTGGTTCTAGAATAAGAACTGCCACAAATAATGTTAACCTAATTCTTGAAAAAGATATTAAACAACCAGATTATGAGATAGTGACCGGAAATCATTCTTTTTATGTCGAAGTTAAAGGTAGTTCAGAAACTGATTTTGAAATTGGTTTGGATAAGTTTGATGGTTGGATCCGTGGCAGTATAGAAAAGATGTTACCAAACGACGGAATTAAACGAATTATTCGTTTTGGCGAGTCTTGGGTTGGTGGTATTGCTTCTGCGTGCTCGATAAATCCTAAAATAGAAAATGTTTCGTGGGCTTTGCATAGCTCTATTATGTCTTTAGTGAACCAAGCTAGCCAAATCATTTATGAACAAAAATACAAGCATAATTTTCAAACTGCAAAACTTTCTTCTGATATAGAAATAATATCTATTGGTAAAATCGAAGAAAATGATTTCCCAATCAAAATAGAAATGCCTCAAGCAAAAAGGATTGCATCTATCGGAAACATAATCCAAAAACTTACTTGCAAGAAAAATTATGATAAATTCAACAATGGTAATGGTGTATTTGCTTTTTATAATAGGATTGCTGTTGATAAAACTATTTCACACCAATTACTCACAACTTTATTAATACAATGTCCACCACTAAGAAAATTATTGCTGGGGATTGTATTATTAAATAGCGAAAATAATATTCCATTTTTTTTGCATTCAATGGACTCTTATCCTGACGAATTATGGTTCCCAAAATATTTCAAAGAGCCAATTTGGGATGAAATAAAATGCATCGCTATTATTGCATAGAAAATAATATCATAAAAGTAAAATCGCATATAACAAGTAGCTCAAGGCGACAGCCCCGATTAAATCGTGGTAAACTGTTTTCGCATTCGGCATTTTACAAATTATAGTGTTGGTCATTCCATTTCAAGTTTCTTATTCAAGGTAGTTTTGCTATGAAATATTTTTTAATTATAAAAACTATTAACAAGTTCGGCATTGTAGTTTTGGGCTGCGCCTTAGCCACAACGACGTTATGTGCTAAACAATTTGAACATTTATTAATAAAATAAGGTGAGATTTTGTACCGACAAATAATTCTTGTTTTGCTGCAATTGCTTATTATAAGCCCTGTTGTTTTTTTTACTATTAAAAATAAAAATCGTGATACATATTATACTATAATTGCTTTTACTCTCTTTGTAATTATTCATCATATATTGTTATTTTCTTATTCGTTGGATGTATTCCATTTCTTTAAGCAAAATTGGAATTGGTCTGGTAAATTCTTAGCTATTTTAGGGTCTATTATATTTCTAATTTTTTATAAGAAATATCCCATTAGTGAATATGGTATAACACTTCATCAAAAACCTAATTCGATTCGATTTTCTCTTATTGTTTTATCTGTGTTTGCCTTCGCTACAATTTCAATTGGCTTCTTTGCATCTAATAAAGCTAACTTTAACTTAGAGACTTTGATGTTCCAGCTTACAATCCCAGGCATAGATGAAGAATTAGCTTTTAGGGGAATAATGATTGGATTATTAAGTCAGATACTGGTTGATAACATCAAAATAAAAAATTTGAAATTCATTAATCCAAGTGTTTTAATAACTTCAATACTTTTCGGTTTATTACACGCATTAAATTTGAATAAGAATTTTAATATAAGTTTCGATTTAATAATGTTCCTGCAGATGTTCAGTATGGGCTTCGTTATGGGCTGGGTATTTGTAAAAAGCAAAAGTATAGTATTTCCAATAATAATTCATAACATATCAAATGTAATAATGGTTTTAATACCGATGCTTTTATAATAATAACGTACATAACCAAGCCAATCAAGGCGGACGCCGTTTTCGCATTTGGCATTTTCATAATTCTCGGGTTAGTTATTCCGTTTCAGGTTTCTTGTTCAAGGTAGTTGGGCTATGAAAGATTTTTATAATTATAAAATTATTTAACAAGTTCGGCATTGTAGTGTTGGGGCGCCGCTTATTGGCAACCCCGTTAGCCTGTTGAGAGTAAAATGAAAAACAAAATATTAATATTAATATTTTCCCTTTCGCTTCTTTCCCAAGGTTGTTATACAATTGAAGAAAGTATGTTTTTCCAGCCTGTAAAATTAGAAAGGCTTTCCAGCGATTATAAATTCAATGATGTTTATTTCTCTGTTGAAGATAGCATTTCACTTAACGGATGGTATTTAACAAAAGAAAACTCCGATGCGATAATATTATTATTACATGGAAATACTAGAAATCTATACAGCTATCCCTGGACAAATATAATCAATTCGTTATCTAAGCTGAATGCAGATGTGTTTGCAATTGATTATAGAGGATACGGGAGAAGTACCGGGGAACCATCGTTCAAAGGAATATACCAAGATGCCGAAGGAGCATTGGATTATTTGGAGAAACATAATCCTGAGAATAAGCCGATAATAATATACGGGTTATCAATGGGGAGTATACCTGCGGTTAAGGTTGCGACAAGAAAAGGTGTATCGGGTCTTATATTGGAAGGATTAATAAGTTCAACTAAGGATTTTGTTGCTGCGACGAAGTCCCATTTTTGGTTTCTTTATTTTATTAAAATAAAATATGATAAAGATTTAGAATTCGATAACTCTTTAGAAATTCAAAAAGTAAAATGTCCAATACTTATAATACACGGTAAACATGACAATTTACCTGAGTCAATGTCATTGAAGCTTTATAATTCGATAAGTCATAATAATAAACAATATTGGCTGGTAGAAAAAGGAACTCATTGCGATACTTACAAGGTAGAGCCAGAGGAATATATAAATAAACTGTCAAATTTTATTAAAAAATGTATTGCTAAAAAATAAATAGCATAAAGTGGCTGCCAAGGCTACAACTTTAAACTGTTTTGCATTAGTGATAATAAAAGTTGTGTTGTCAATGTTTGATGCTCTTGAAATAAATTAGGTAACAAAGTTTTTTATAAAACATTGGCATTTGCTTTCAAAGTCCATCACTGTTATAAAGTTAAAATTAATAAGTTGGAGTATTTATGAAATCACTTCTACAATTCTTTATTTTTCTAATATTTATTACCTCCACGTCATTATCACAAAATCTAAAAATAACTCATTATGATTTAAATCTTGAATTATTCCCAAAACAAGAAAAACTGAATGCGGAATCTATAGTTACAATAAAATCGCTTGATTCTAGTTCTGTTAATACGTTAACCTTTAATCTCGATTACGATAAAATTGATTTGGTTTCCGATTTACATGGGAATAGATATGATTTTATAGATGTTGATGGAAAATTAATTATAGATCTAAACAAACCAATTAAACCAAATGATATTGTATCCTTGAGGATTAACTATCAAGCAAAATACTCTGACTGGGCATCAAGCAGAATAATGCTTTTATCTGAATCAGAATTTTACCCCCAATTGGAAAGCCAAAATTTTAGTAATAAAGCTACTTTTAACACTAAAGTTACCGTACCGGATAGTTTGACGGTTATCAGTTCCGGAAATTTAATAGCAGTTGATACACTAAAAGACAAATTGACTTATCATTACAAAACGCCCGAAGCAATAATCCTTTTTAGCGTATGTGCAGCAGTCTATTCCGTTCATGAACAAACCAGAGACAATATAAATATTGAAACTTTTCTTTTCCCGGAACATAAAGAAAAAAGTGATACTCTTATTAATTACGTTGGCGAAATATTATCTTATTATCAAGAACGATTTGGAAAATTTCCTTTGCCGGATTTTAAAATTGTGGAAGTTGCAGTTCCTTCTAATCAGTTTAGTGGATATTCACCAAAAGGACTGATGCTTTTAAGCTCAAGCATAATAAATGAAAACGATGATTTAACCCGTTTTATAATTGCTCATGAGGCTGCACATCAATGGTTTCCGCACAAAATAATGTTTAATTATCACGATTGGTATCTGAATGAGTCGTTTGCCCAATATACCGCGAGTTCATATTGCAGAACAATTTTAAAAATGTATGACAAAGACATTAATCTTAGTAAAAAGTTTTTATTCATATCTTTAGGTATTGAAGGTAATTTTGGTGATCTACTTAGATTAGTATTCGGTAGTGTTTACGAAGAAAAACCAATTTCAAAAATCACATTAGGGGATGGCAGTCTCTATGCATGGGCAGCTTATGATAAAGGTTACTATTTTTTAAGCAGTCTTGCATTTACTATGGGCATCAATACTTTTGACAATGCAATAAAAAACTTAATTGAAAATGACAAAAAAGATAGTATTTCACAAAATGATTTTACAAAATATCTTGAAGATGTAAGCGGTAAAGATATAAGCAAACAGGTTAATGATTGGGTTAACACCAACAAAATTATAGATTATGATATTTGTGATGTTGAGAGTGAGAAAACCGCAGCCGGAAATTATAAAACCACAGTTCAAATAAAAAATAACGGTGATATGTTTGTTCCGTTCCAGGTTATGGCTGTAACAAGCAATAATAAAAAACTAATTGAAAAAGTCGGTAACTTGCAAAACGGCATTGCTAATGTTGAATTTCTTTCAGATGAAAAAGTTGTTAAAACGGAAATAGACCCTAATTGGTATTTATTAGACGCTAACCGGATAAATAATTACTATCCCCGCCAAAAGAGATTTTCTTTTTTGATTTCGGATTTAAATTTGTCCGAGGAACAATATTTTTACTATCCTTCATTTACCTATGGTGAAAGAGATCATTTACGTTTAGGGCTATGGCTTTCAAATATATATCCCGTAAAGCAGGAATCTGTTTCAAGAAACCTGGAGCTCATAAAATGGAGAACAGGTTTATTTTATGGTTTCGGTACTAAAAGAGCAGGATACTCTCTTGATTTTAAAACAATACTTGGTATGCCTTCTTACAGATGGAATTGGGGAATGAATTTAAGTAATTACCGCGGCACCGAGAATTACGGATTAAATCTAAATTATATTTTTCAAAAAGACGGAAGATATGGTAAACATAACATCCTGACTTTAACAATTAACAGAAACTTGATTTATGATATAGCTTATTATGATAATGAAGATTTTCAGCATGGAACAAACAATACATTATCATTAAATTGGGATAAGAAACTACAGAGTGAAAAGGAAAATATAACAGCTAAGTTTGGCAGTAAGATGATGGGGGGCGATTTTTCTTATTCAAGAATTTCTATGGAGCTTGAGAACTTTCTTCCTGCTTCTATCGATTGGCTTAATTACAGATTATTCGGGGGAATTGTAAGAGGTAATTACCCAACCCAGGAATCTGTATTTTTATCGGGCAGCGTATATCCTTCAAGCTTTGCATATTGGTTTGTTGACCCAGGTAATTCTATTTCTACTCAAAGAAATTTACATGTACAAGGTGATGCTAACTTGAGAGGTTATATCGGGCAGCATTTAAGAGGTTCAAACGGATTGGGAGCTAACCTGGAAGTTTCAATTCCAAATTTAACATTCGTAAATATGTTTTGCGATGTAGGTAATGTTTGGGATAAATCTTTTGGTTCTCTCAAATATGATTTAGGAATCGGATTTAATCTTTTAGGATATATAAAAATTGATTTCCCTTTATACATAAATCAACCGGTTAATAACGGTAAAAAATTTGATTTTAGATGGTTGATTCAATTTAATTTTTAGCATTGGTATAATACATTATAAACTAAACCTTTATAACACAAAAGTGTAATCAGGAATGAATAAAACATTAATACTATTATTAATAATTATAAATATCAGTAACTTCTTATTTGCACAAGAGACTTTTAAATTATATGGCAAAGTCACTGATTTTAATTCAAATCCTATTGATAGCGCTAAAGTAATATTAAAAGACAGAGATTTTAAAGACATTTATAAAACAATTACTGATAAAGATGGAAATTATTCAATGCAAGTTGCGGAGGGTACATATTATTGTCTTTATGCTATAAGACCTAATGAATATGGAAAGACAAAACTTGAATATTGGGCTTGGAATATTCCTGTTTATAAAGACCTTAAGATAAACCCGCAATATGATAAAATGGAAATTTATGGAATTAATGCTTTTGAACCTCGAGTGTCTCCATTTAATACTTATTTTGTTTTCTTCAGACCTATGAGTTTAACAAAATTCTTAATGTTAACAAATAATAGAAATAAAAAAGAGTTTGAAAAAAAAGCGGTCGAACTTCATGACACAATAAATATCGCTCCTAAAAGTATTTCTACTAATGAATTGCTTATAAAAATAAATGAAATAAAAGTTAAAATACTATCTGTTCAGAAAGTAGTAGAATATGCCCGTGGTTCTTATCTTTATGGGTATCTTGTTCAAATATTGAAACCAAAAGAAAAAAAAGTTACCGATAAATATGATAAGATTACTATAATTCTTCATTCAAAAGAAACGGGAGAATATGGAAAGGGAGAGCTATTTATTGAGAAAAATAAGTAAGAATATTTAAGGAAAGTTTGAAATAATAATGTGAGCTGACCTGCAGCTCAACACGAAAGCCATTTCGCATTTGGCATGTGTTTAATATAAAAGCATATTTTCCCTTTTCGGCTTGGGATAAAACCGTTTGATGATTCTTTATTTTTAGCTATTAACGATCATTATATATGGAGTGTAAACATATGGAATGGTTTTCGGATTTATATGACGAATTTAGAATGAGGACAGGCTTTGGTAGAGTGCCTGCTAAGCAGACACGGAAAGATATCGATTTCATTTGCGATGTTCTTGAATTAAATGAAGGAGATAAAGTACTTGACCTATTCTGTGGCGCCGGCAGACATTCGCGTGAACTTGCAAGAAGAGGATACTTAGCAACCGGGATAGATTTGAACGTTAATTATTTAGAATTGGCAAAGCAATTATGTAAAGAAACAATTAATACTCCGAATTTCATTCTAGGTGACGTTCGTAAAATTTATTATGGCAAAGGGTACGATGCGGTTATTATTATGTTTCAAAGCTTTGGTTATTTTAGCGATATTGAGGATAAGTTGATTTTAAGGAAAGCTTTTAAAGCCTTGAAACCAAGAGGCAGATTTTTTATAGAAATATTAAACAGGGATTGGATCTTGAAAAACTATATAAAAATTCAAGATACCGAGGTTAACTGTATACGTGTGGTTGATAAAAGAGATTTTGATAATCTAACCAGCAGGAACAATTTTATTATTAAAAGATACGAGAAAGATGGGGTTGTTACCAAAAGCGGTTCATGGAGATTGTATTCCGCACACGAGATAAAAAATATATTAGAAGACATTGGATTTAGATTTATAGGTGGTTATTCCAATTTCAAAAAAGAGCCATTGAGGACGGATACAAGACTAATGAGAATGGTATTCGAGAAGTGAAGACGAGAGCCGACTGACCGAAAGCGAACTAATCGGACTTCGATATTCATTACGGAATATTCTGATTATTCTATTGGTTATTAAAACCAAGTTGTTCTTTCAAGTAGGTAGTTCTAAAAAAACATTTTTATAAATTATGACATTATGCTGAAACCTGGAGGTCTGGGAAAATAGAATCAGGGCTAAAGCCCGGTTTGGTTGGTTGGTGTTTCTTCCTCATGCTAAAGCATGGGATTATAGCAGTTCACTGCATATGCTTAAGTATGGTGTCTTTGAAAATGTCAATTTTAAGTGAAATGGTTAGTTGATGAAAAGGAAGAATAAGAGGATTGTGATTATGCCGGTAGTGATTCCGAAGGAATAGTCTCTTAGAAAATTATTTGTGGGAATTTTTATTTGTATTGATATAACATCCGGGGCATTGATATGAAAAGCTATATTAAATTAGCATTGAGACAGTTAAGATTATTTAAGACTTATTCTTTAATTAATATAATTGGTTTAGCAATCGGTTTAGCTGCATGCTTCACAATTTATTTATATGTGTCATATCAATTAAGCTTCGATGATTATAATAAAAATATTGACAATTTATATTTAATATATGTCGATGAATTAGTTCCTAATTTTTCCGAAGCAACCACACCTTTAATTCTTGGTCCAACATTAAAGGAACAATTCCCTGATATTAAGGATTTTGCAAGATGGAAATATATTAATGGAAGTATAAAAATAAATAATTCAACATTCGATGAAGATCTAATTCTGTCTGATCCAGCTATTTTTGATATACTAACGTTGCCAATTAAACTTGGAGATATAAAATCTTTTAAAAGTGATAGGAATTCAATAATTATTAGTGAGTTCGCAGCTAAAAAATATTTTGGAAAAAAAGACCCCATTGGCAAATCCATTACAATCAACTACAGGAAGGAAAATTTTACTCTTAAAATAGTTGCAATAATGAAAGATATTCCCAGATCTTCGACATTCACGACAAATTTTATTGCACCATTAGATATTTGGAAGAAGGTGTGGGGAATTAAATTTGCTACCTTACCACATGGTATGTTTACAAACTGGGATTTTCCTACTGTTAATACATATGTAATTCTTTCGCCTTTTGCCAATCCTAAAGCATTTCAAAAAAAACTTGCGGTATTTTCCGATAGTCCTGAGCGTACAATGGGAAGATGCAAGGTGCTTTATCATTTATTCCCTGTAAAGAATATCTATTACTATTCATCTTTTATGCAGAGTAATTATTTCCCTGTAGGAAGTATTTCAAATGTTTACATCTATTCTTCTGTTGCTTTTTTGATTCTGCTTATATCTGTAATAACTTTTTTTATGTTAAGTATTGGCAGAGCAAGTCTTAGGGGTAAGGAATTTGGTGTAAGAAAAGTAATTGGCGCAGGTAAAATAGATTTATTAAAACAGAATATTGTAGAATCATTAACGATATGCTTTTTAGCTTTACCTTTAGCAATAATGTTAACTGAGATATTTCTTCCTCAAATTAGTTTATTAATAGGAGAAAAGGTCTCGGACAGCTTTTTTCATCATTGGAATTACTTTCTTGTCTTTTGGTTGGTATCATGTTTTGTAGGAATAGCTTCAGGGATATATATTTCATTATACATCTACAGGCAGAAACCGGTTGATATTATAAGGAATAAATTAAATACGGGGAAAAATCGATCAGTTTTTAGAAGAATAATGATTGGTTCGCAAACGGTAATTTTCGCTGTTCTAATTTTTTGCTCAATAATTATATACAGTCAGTTAAATTATTTATTAAACAAGAACCCCGGCTTTAATAAAGAAGGACTTGTAGTCTTTTATCCTGATAACAAAGATATTGGCAAAAGATTTGACGTTTTTAGAAGTGAATTGAAAAAGAATCCAAATATCATTGATGTTTCCGGCGGAAATTTGTTACCCGGTACTGATTCAGAAACATTAACAAGCTATCCAAGCAAACAGGACCCAACTAAATTTATAGATGCGGAAAACCTGTATGTCGACAAAGATTTTATTGAGACACTTGGGATGAAAATGATAGCCGGTAAGTCATTTGTTCAAAGCGGTCTCAGCGATTCTTCAAAAGTTTGTATTATAAATGAAACGACTGTAAAGGAATTAGGAATTTTAAACCCAATAGGTCAAAAAATATCGGATATGGAAATAATAGGTGTGGTTAAGGATTTTAACATTCATTCACTCTATAAAAAAATTATTCCTGTAATGATTAAGAAAAACCCTGATTATATAAGAGAAATTGCTATCAGGATAGGCAAAGAAAATAAGCCTGGTACTATTGCATATATTGAGAAAATATCAAAAGAGTTTAATCAAGGTACTGCTATGGATTATAAATTCATGAGTGATAGACTTGGATCGTTTTATAATGATGAAAGAAATTTTGCTAAGATTATTGGATTCTTTACTTTCATTACAATATTTGTTGCTTCACTTGGTTTATTCGGCATGTCATTGTTTGTTATAAATCAACGTACAAAAGAAATCGGTATAAGGAAAGTATTGGGGGCAACAATTGCAAACGTATATTTTACAGTTACAAAAGAATTTTTCTTAGTAACAGCACTTTCAGTTGTAATAGCATTCCCGATAGCATATTATTTTATAACTAATTGGCTTCAAAATTTCGCTTATAGAATTTCAATAAATATTTGGATATTTATACTTGGTTCTTGCATAGCAATTTTAATTGTTATTATGACAGTAAGTTTTCAAGCAATAAAAATAACTATTAATAATCCGATTAAGAGCCTTAGGATTGAATAAGTGCGTATGAACTATAAGTGAGTTTAGGGCACTTCTAAAAACTATCTTTTAGAAAAATTTAACGCTGAGAGCGCAACTTTCGCAGAGAACCTGCCTGTAGGAAGAGAGTGATGCAGAACTTCCAGATTTCATAGCGAAGGAGCTTGTCTACCGGCAGGCAGGTAATCGACTGAGATATCCCACGTTCAACTTGTATACTTAAGTTATACATGGGATTTCTCCCCGCAAACGGGGTAGACCCTCCGATCGAAATGACATTTCGGAGTTGTGCAACACTCTCGGAGGGAAGGTATTGCTAATTTTAGAATCGAGTTGATACTTGTAAAGAGTATTTAATTTTTTATATTTGCATTCAAGAACCCGCATTAAGCTGGCTATATTTAGTTCAATTTAATAACTAATTGAGTTGCAAAAGTGAAAGAAGAATACCATAAATGGCACTCCCAGTATTTTGAACGTGAATTTGAAATGCTTGTCTTCGGGCATGACGGATACCCGGTAATTTTATTTCCAACGTCCAAAGGAAGATTTTATGAGACTAAAGATTTTGGATTAATTAGTTCAGCGGAAAAACTTCTTAATGAAGGAAGAATTAAAATTTATTGTCCCGATAGCATTGATTCGGAAAGCTGGTACAATTATTCAATTCATCCTGCAGATAGAGTAAAATCATACATCGGTTACGAGCATGTGATTTTATATGATGTAATTGAGTTTGCAAAACATGAGACCGGAAGGGAAAAAGTAGCGCTTGCAGGATGCAGTTTGGGCGGATATCATGCAGCAAATTTAGCATTCAGATATCCGGCGAAAATTGGTTATTTATTAAGTATGGGAGGCTGCTTCGATATCAAACAATTTATATCTGGTTATTATGACGATAATTGCTATTTCAATAATCCTCCTGATTATTTACCCAACTTAGAGGATAAATGGTTCCTTGATAGAATTAAGGAGATGGGAATTATACTTGGTGCCGGAGAATGGGATATGTGTTTGGATGAAACGAAGAGATTATCAAATATTCTAAATCAAAAAGGAATAAATCATTGGCTTGATATTCGTCAGGGTGCAGGACATGATTGGCAATGGTGGCGAGAAATGTTTCCTGTTTATCTTGAAAAGATTCATGAATAATTTAGGGTTTAAAACCGTTGAAACGGTTAGGAAAGAAAGTTTTATGTTATGTAACCCACGACTTGAAGTCGTGGGCTGCTTTTTTGGAACATAATAAAATATACGTTTTAAGCTTTCATTGAAACCTTAAAGATTTCTCAAGTTTATTCATGGCTAATGCTCAGGTAATTAGTTTAATTTGGGTTCAAGCATAACACAACATATAAAACATGAATTAATAATATTTAGAGCATTGCATGAAAAAGATTGGAATTCTGTTCGGGCAAGAAAATACATTTCCACATGCTTTTGTAGACCGCATCAATTCAAAAAAGAAGAGGGATATTTCAGCAGAGTTTGTTAAAATTGACAAAGTCATTCAAGGGGAGCCTTGCGAATACGATATTATTATTGACAGGATTTCCCAGGACGTTTCATTTTATCGCAGCTATTTAAAGAATGCTGCATTAAACGGAACTGCTGTTATTAATAATCCATTTTGGTGGAGCGCTGATGAAAAGTTTTTTAATAACGCATTGGCGACTAAGCTTAATGTTGACGTACCTAAAACAGTTTTACTGCCATCAAATCAGCATCCAACGGATACAAATTCAAATTCTTTCAGAAATCTTGCATACCCATTAGACTGGGAGGGAATATTTTCTTACATCGGATTCCCTGCATACTTCAAACCTTTTTCCGGAGGCGGTTGGAAGAACGTATACAAGTTGAATAACGCTGATGAATTTTTTAAAGCATACAATGAAACTGGGCAATTAGTTATGATGCTTCAGGAAGAAATTATTTTTACGGATTACTTTCGCTGCTATTGCATCGATAGAAAGGACGTTCATATTATGCAGTACGATCCCAGGCAACCACATCATTTACGATATGTTAAGAATCCACCGGAAGTTGAGAAGAAATTATTTCAGAAAATAAAACATGGAGTTTTAGAACTAAATAGAGGACTCGGATATGATTTTAACACTGTAGAATTTGCAGTTCGTGACGGAGTTCCATACGCAATTGATTTTTGCAACCCGGCACCCGATGCCGATATAAATTCGGTTGGTGAAGAAAATTTTGAATGGATTGTTGAAGCAGCTTCGGGAATGGCAATAAGAAAAGCTGAAAATCATCTACCGGGGAAGAATAATCTTACATGGGGAACATTTATAAATTCATTTGTAAAGAATGAAGCCTTATAATGGAAAAGAAAAATTTATTCACACTTGGCATTGAAGAAGAATTCCAGATAATTGATCCGGAAACCCGTGAGTTAAAATCCCATATACAGCAAATATTAGAGGACGGTAAATCGATATTAGCAGAAAATGTTAGACCGGAGATGCACCAATCTGTTGTTGAAATGGGTACCGGAGTTTGTGGGAATATACAAGAAGCCAGAGATGAAGTAACGGAATTAAGAACAAACCTAACCAGGCTTGCAATAAAGAATAATTTAAAAATTGCAGCTTCGGGAACGCATCCGTTTTCGCATTGGAATGATCAAAAGATTACAGAGCTTTCCCGCTACAAAGAAATTGTGACGGATATGCAGCAAGTAGCAAGAGCAAATTTAATTTTTGGACTGCATGTTCACGTAGGAGTTGACGACAGAGAAACTGCAATCCACATAATGAATGCAGCCCGGTATTTCCTTCCACATATCTTTGCATTATCGACAAATTCTCCTTTTTGGCTTGGAAGAAATACGGGGTTTAAATCTTATCGCAGCAAAGTATTTGACCGTTTTCCGCGCACAGGAATTCCGGATCACTTTGGTAGTGTATCGGAATATGATAACTACATTAATCTACTTGTTAAAACAAATTGCATAGACAACGCAAAAAAAGTATGGTGGGACATAAGAGTACATCCTTTTTTCGAAACACTTGAATTTAGGATATGCGATATCCCGATGCGGGTTGATGAAACAATAGCGCTCGCAGCTTTATGCCAGGCTGTCGTTGCTAAGCTATATAAACTTCTAAAACAAAATCTTGGCTTCAGACTTTACCGGAGACTTCTAATCTCCGAAAATAAGTGGCGCGCAGCCCGTTATGGGATAAGCGGTAAACTAATAGATTTCGGGAAACAGGAAGAAGTTGATTACCCTATTTTGGCACAAGAGTTAATTGAATTTGTTGATGATGTTGTTGATGAATTAGGCTCACGCACGGAAATAAATTATATTAACAGAATAATGGAAATGGGCACAGGCGCCGATCGTCAATTGAAGGTATGGGAGCAAACGGACGATTTGAAAAAGGTTGTAGATTATATTATTGAAGAGACACAACATGGATTAAATATTTGAAATGAGCTTTTATGGTAAAAAAGGAAATTAAAGTTGCAATTATTGACCTTTATAACAACGAAGTAAATGAAGGTATAAGATGCTTAAAAGAGATAGTTTCCGAGTCTAATCGCAATAAAAATCTTGTCCCGGTTAACTATGACAGATTTGAGACGAGGTATAAAGATGAAGTCCCGGATTTAGGATATGATATTTTTATTTCCTCAGGCGGTCCCGGCAGTCCTTTTGAAGGTGTTGAACAAAAGTGGGAACATGATTACTTTTCCTTAGTTAATAAAATATGGAATTATAATCAGAGACGTCCGGAGAAAAAGAAATATATTTTCTTTATTTGTCATTCATTTCAAATGATGGCAAGATATTTTAAATTTGCAGAAGTAAATAGACGGCATGAAAAATCTTTCGGTGTACTTCCCTTTCGCAGAACAGACGCAGGGATAAATGACCCGATAATGAAGCAATTGTTAGATCCTTTTTACGCTGCTGATTTTAGACAGTTCCAGGTTGTTCAAAAAAATCAAAGAGTTTTGGATGAACTTGGAGGGAAAATATTGGCGCTTGAACTTGAGGATAAAGAAAAGAAATATGAAAGCGCAATTATGGCAGTAAGGATTTCTAATGAAATTGTCGGCACACAATTTCATCCTGAAGCTGATCCGATGAGTATGTTATACCATCTCAAACAGGATGAACGCAAAAATGATATAATCGGGAAATCAGATGAAGGGAAATATTTGGAAATGCTGTCATATCTCGAAGATCCCGATAAGTTAAAACTTACCCGGAAAACAGTATTGCCGGCATTTTTAGATTTAGCTATAGAAGAACTAAGCGCAAAGTATGCATAAATAATTGATTAGAAAAGAAGAGATAAAATGAACACAAAACTAAGAGAAAGATATAACGCGGAGTTTACAGAGGGGAATTACAATTCTTTTTTAGAAGATATTAATTCAGTATTAAAATATCCTGCAGACTTCCGAATCGCAGAAACTCCTGTATTCCTTACCGAATCATTGACCATTGATTTAATTAATTACTCTCATGAAATTGTCAATCAGGTAATGACTCCAGATTTTCTTGAAATTTCTCAAGGGGCAATACCGGCTAATTTAAAGATACCAAATGAAGGCGATCATCCTACTTTTCTGCAAGTTGATTTCGCAATTGCGAAAGATGATGATGGTAGATTTATCCCAATGTTAATTGAACTCCAAGGTTTCCCTACACTTTACGGATTTCAATATTACCTGGATAAATTAACCAGGAAACATTCAAAGATTCCCAAGAATTATTCAACTTACTTTAATGGAATAGACAGAGAATCTTACGTAACAATTCTAAAAGACACAATAGTTCACGATTGCGACCCTGAGAATGTTGTACTAATTGATATTGAGCCTGAAAAACAAAAGACAAGGATTGACTTTGCTGCAACAGAAAAATTATTAGGGATTAATACAGTTTGCATTTCTAAGGTCATACAGAAAAAGAATAAACTTTTCTATAAATCCGGCAATCGTGAAATTCCTATCAAAAGGATTTACAACAGGATTATTTTGGACGAACTAAAAAGAAGTACGACTAATTTCAGTTTTAAGTATCAATCCGATTTAGATGTTGAATGGGTCAGCCATCCTAATTGGTTTTATAGAATCAGTAAATATTCTCTACCCTTCCTTACAGGTGAATATGTCCCTGAAACTTATTTTTTGAATGAATTGGACGAATACCCAGCTGACCTTGAAAATTTTATTCTAAAGCCCCTTTATTCCTTTGCGGGACACGGTGTTGAGCTAGATTTAACTGCTGATTTGCTTGATCAAATTGAAGATCGATCAAATTATATTCTTCAAGCGAAAGTTGAATATGCACCGATAATAAAAACTCCGGACGGATTTTCTAAGGCAGAAATTAGGATGATGTTTGTTTGGCAGGATATCCCGATTCTCGTTAATAATCTTGTCAGACTAGGTAAAGGGAAAATGATGGGCGTTGATCATAACAAGGACAAAACCTGGGTTGGCTCTAGTTTAGCTTATCACCCGATAGTATATTGAATTTTGAATCCGCCGCGGCGGATGAATTTTGAATTATGAATTAGGAGTCCGCCTTCGGCGGATGTTTTTGGGGATGAATTTTGAATGAATTAAGAAAATCTGTCTACAATACATGAATAATAAGAATTCCTTGAATGCTTTGTTTTGTGAAAATATCAAGTATGATTTTCATGTTTCTAATAAATCCAGAAGCAAATATCAAATTGAAGGATCTCTCTTCTCAATTACAGGCGACTTGATTATTGCTAATTTTCACCAGGCAAGAATTATTGCGTCTAAAATAAACGAGACAAGGAAAAGAGAAGACCTACATAATCATCTAACATCAGCTGGGCAGCTAAATGCTCTTGGTTTGATTCACGAAATATTTCATTATTTAATTCGAATATATGAGGAGAATGAAAACCCCGGTGTATTCTCACGCGGCATCAATTATCTCTCTCAAAAATTAGGCAGTCAAGGCTTAAATGAGATACTTCTTCAATTTACGAAAGAATTTTCACCGCTTCAGGTGTACAATCGAGAAATTTCTGCGGAGAAATATCTTGAAAGTTACACCGGGAATAAATCCAACAAAGAAATTATATTCGAAGAACTACTTCTGCTTTATTTGGAAAATAGCAATCCAGCAACGGCGGCACTTGAAGAACTTTATTCTAATAAAACCTTAATTGAAAAAACAAAGTACCTAACATTCGTTCAATTTACGGAGCTTTTTTTTTCAAATGAAAAACCATTTGGGAAGGAAAACCTTTCACTTATTTCATTTCTTAAAAAACCGATACTTGAAAGCCCGCATAGCATTGAAGGACAATTGGAATTCATACGGGAACGATGGGGCATTTATATTAAAGAGAAATTTTTAGATCGCTTGTTAAGCGGTAAAGATTTAATAATTGAAGACTTCCGTTTATTTCTACAACACGGCGGATTCGATAAGCCGACCCCTCCTGTCCCTGTCTATGATAGTGACTATTTTAATAAGCTTAAATCAAGACTTGCTTCGGGTGAAACTTTATCAGAAATAGAAAGGCAATATTATAATTCGGAAATTGAAAAATTTACTCAAGACATTGATTGGATGCCGAAGGTTGTAATGATTGCCAAGAACAGTTATGTATGGTTAGATCAACTTTCTAAAAAATATAGACGTCTGATTAACAGGTTGGATCAAATACCGGATGAAGAATTAGATAAATTAGCAAATTGGAATTTTACTGCACTTTGGTTAATAGGAATTTGGGAACGCAGCAGCGCATCGCGCAAAATAAAACAACTAACGGGTAATCCAGACGCTGCTCCCTCAGCATATTCATTATTTGATTATATAATTGCAAGCGAACTTGGAGGAGAAGAAGCATTTGAAAATCTTAAACATCGCGCCGGACAACGAGGAATTAGATTAGCCAGCGACATGGTACCGAACCATACGGGCGCCTATTCAAAGTGGGTGATTGAGAAGCCCGGGTATTTTATTCAAACTGATATGCCGCCATTTCCCAATTATACTTTTTACAGTCCCAATCTTTCAGATGACAGTCGAGTTGAGATAAGAATTGAAGACAGATATTATACACGAGAAGATGCCGCAGTAGTATTCCAAAGACGTGATACAATGACAGGATCCGTAAGATACATTTATCACGGTAACGACGGGACACACATGCCCTGGAACGATACTGCACAACTTAACCTGCTTAATCCTGAAGTTAGAGAGTCATTGATTCAAACTATTCTTCATGTTGCAAGGAAATTCCCGATCATAAGGTTTGATGCAGCGATGACTTTATCAAAAAAGCATTATCAACGATTATGGTTTCCGGAGCCAGGAACCGGCGGTGCAATTCCGTCGCGTTCTGATTATGGAATGACACGGCACGCTTTTGATGAAGCAATGCCGGAGGAATTCTGGCGTGAAGTAGTTGACCGTATCAATTCTGAGATGCCAAACACGCTGTTGCTTGCGGAAGCTTTTTGGCTAATGGAAGGTTATTTTGTCCGTACACTCGGAATGCACCGCGTATATAACAGCGCATTCATGCACATGCTGATGAAGGAAGAAAACAATAAATACCGTGAGCTGATAAAAAACACTTTAGATTTTAATCCTGAAATTCTAAAACGTTACGTTAACTTTATGAGCAACCCTGATGAAGAAACAGCAGTTAATCAATTTGGAAAAGGAGATAAATATTTCGGCGTTGTAATATTAATGATAACCCTTCCCGGGCTTCCAATGTTTGCGCACGGCCAAATAGAAGGATTTTCAGAAAAATACGGAATGGAATATAAGCGTGCATATTACGATGAGTATTCAGATGAGAATTTAATTAGACGACATGAAGCAGAGATATTTCCGTTAATGAAAAGAAGATCGTTATTCAGTCAGGTTGCTAACTTTGAGTTTTATGATTTTAATGTAGATACCGGCGGTATTAATGAAAATGTTTTTGCATATACAAACCGCGATGGGAGTGAAAGAGCACTTGTCGTATATAACAATGCTTATGCGCAATGCAGCGGCACGATAAATCATTCTGTAATTAAAAACAATAATACGCATACGGATAACAAGAGAATAGTGAAGCTCTCCGAAGCTTTACAACTTAATACGGGGCATTCATTTTTTTATTCATGTAAAGACCATAAAACGGGATTGGAATATTTATTATCGGGTTATGAAATTAATGAGCACGGAATTTACTTCTCGCTATCGGGCTATGAATACAGAGTCCTTATTAATTTTAATGAGATATACGATGCTACCGGGGATTATGCGAAACTATTTCAAATGATCAAAGGAGAGGGCGTTTATTCGGTCTCAAAGAAGTTAGAAGAAATGAAACTTGCACCCCTGCATGATTCTCTGAATTATCTGCTTTGTAAAGAGACATTCGATAATCTTACCCAAGCTTGTTTTGAGAATGTTAAAGCCGATGATTCCGGGACAAAGGTTTCGAAGGTTATAAGAGAAAAGATTTATAAAGTACTAAATGAAATTAAAATGCTGAAAAACATTAGCATTGATAATGATGCAGTAATAAGAGGGATTGAAAGGGATTTGACGGGGATCAAATCCGTATGTAAGCATATGATCGAGTTAGAGAAACAAGACAAACAATTAGAGTCACCTTTTGCAAACTTAATTCTTGAAGATCCAAAGATTCCAAATGAGAAGGAAATTCTTTTCACTTATATAATTTTGAAACACAGTCTAAGCTTTTACCAAATGAATAACAGACCTGAAATATTGTTTGAAGAATTGTTACTGCAAACAACATTGATTGATATATTCAAAGATGCCGGACGAAGTGTGGAAAATATGTTTGAAGAAACTTCATTAATAAAAGCATTGCTATCGAAAAATAATCTTACTCAGAGTAAAGAACTTTTTGTTAAGGGGAAAGAATATATTTTCGTTTCGGAGCTGATAAATAACCGGGAAGTTTTGGATTATCTTTTATTAAATGAATTTGAAAAAATTATTTACTTTAATAAAGAGCGGTTTGAGAATATTGTTAACTGGATTTTCATTATTTCTTTTATTTCTAAAGATTTGATGGGACAAAAAGAAGCTACCGGACATTCAAAATTAAAGCATAAGTCATCACGGAATAAGGAAAAAGGTAATGACAATGCTTTTAGAAGTGAATTAGGAATAAAGCTAGAAACACTGAATCTAATAAAAGAAAAATCGGATGAATCAGGTTATAGATTAATTACTTTAACGGAGTTGTTGTCCACAAAAGGGGTTGAAGATAATGCGCCGGTAAAGAGAAAGAATATTAAGAAAATTTCAAATAAGTCTAATAAAACAAGTAGGAAGAAATCGAAATAAAGACTATAGGGAGATTAGGAGATTAACATTATAAAAGTATTACTATAAATCAAAACCTTCGAGGTTCAGGAAAACCTCGAAGGTTGACTGGATATCTTTGAAGGTTGATGCTAAATTAAGAAATATATTTGGCAACAGCATCTGCACAATTCTCGCCATCGAGTGCGGCTGAAACAATTCCGCCTGCATAACCGGCACCTTCTCCAGATGGGAATAAGCCTTTAATTTGAAGATGCATTAGGCTTTCACTTTCACGGGGAATTTTAACCGGCGAGCTTGTTCTACTTTCCACAGCAAGCATAACAGCTTCTTCCGAATAGTATCCTCTCATTTTCTTTTCAAACTCACGAATTCCATTTCGTAAAGCATGAGTCATAAAATCAGGAAGGGCTTCATGAAGCGGAATCGAAATTATCCCTGGTATATAAGATGTCTTTGGTAAAGTTGAAGAAGCTTTTTTATTGACAAAATCGGTTACTCTTTGAGCAGGTGCTGATTGAGAACTATTTCCTAATTTGAATGCCAACACCTCCAACTCTTTTTGGAACATTAAAGCAGATAACGGGGAATATTTTTCATAATTTTTCCAATCATTTGGACCGACAGTAACAACGAATCCTGAATTGGCAAAAGGAGAATCTCTTCTTGAAAGCGACATTCCATTTAAAACAATTTCCCCGGGAGCAGTTGCAGCAGGTACAATTATTCCACCGGGACACATGCAGAAAGAGTACACTCCCCTTTCCCCAATGTTACAAGCAGCATTATAGGATGCCGGAGGTAAATTTTCATTCTTATTCTTCGAATGATATTGAATCTCGTTAATCAAAGATTGAGGATGTTCGATCCGAACGCCCATAGCAAAAGACTTAGGTTCAATTAATATATTTTTTTTATGAAGCAGGGAATAAATATCGCGCGCGGAGTGCCCGGTAGCAAGAATAACTGCCTTAGCATAAAATTCATTTAGATCATTAACCCGGACACCTTGTATTTCGGAATCTTTAACAATCAAATCAGTAACACGAGAATTGAAATATATTATACCCCCACATTTTATAATTGTTTCACGCATAGCTTTAACAATATCAGGAAGCTTATTAGAGCCAATATGAGGATGAGCGTCGATAAGGATATCGGCATCCGCTCCGTGATAAACAAATACGTTTAATATTTTTTTAACATTGCCTCTTTTGGTTGCTCTTGTGTAAAGTTTTCCATCGCTATAAGTACCTGCCCCACCTTCACCGAAGCAATAATTTGAATCAGGATCAACAGTGTGGTTTTGCTGAATAGCTCGAAGGTCTCTGCGTCTTTCTTGAACATCTTTACCGCGTTCAAAGATAACAGGTTTAATTCCTAATTCAATTAATCTTAGGGCGGCAAACATTCCGGCAGGTCCCGAGCCTATAATTATTGCCTCTTTATCACTCTTTAATGAAGAATAAGAAATTTCTTCTTTTACTTCCGATGGGAATTCATTTATGAAAATATCAGCCTGGATAAAAAACGTCGGTCCCCGTTTACGTGCATCTATAGAACGGCGCAAAATTATTACTGCCGATATTTCTTCGACTGCTAAACCAATCTTTTCGGCAGCAGCTTTATAAAGAAATTCCTTATCATTTATAAATTCGGGAGGTATAGATAAATCGCGCCTGACTATCATTTAGTTTTCTTTTATGTGGAGGTTTTTAATTATAATTCAATTGATGATGTTATTTCATATTCCTTTAATCAAACCACCGTCAACATGAATTGTGTTACCGGTTATATAACTTGCTTGTTTTGAAGCAAGAAACAGAACGCTCGAAGCGATTTCATCAGGACTAGCTAGTCTGTTCATCGGAATTTCCTTAGCCATTTCAGCAAGGATTTCTTCATGGGATTTGCCGCTCTTCTTTCCATTATGTACAGCCAGATCATAAAGACGGTTCGTCAAAGTATAGCCCGGCGCAATGTTATTGACGGTAATATTAAATTTTGCAACTTCGTTGCTTAGTGATTTAGCAAAGCCAATTAAGCCGTTACGCAATGAATTAGAAAGCATCAAATTATCAGCCGGCTGCAATACCGTCAGGGAAGTAATATTTATAACCCTTCCCCATTCACGAAGAATCATTTCGGGAACAATAAGATTACAGAATCTAATTGCGCTTAAAAGAACTTGCTCAAATGCTGATTGCCAGTTAACATCGTTAAGATCACGAAAGTTTCCCGCTTCCGGGCCGCCGCAGTTATTTACTAAGATATCTATCTTTCCAAACTGTCTCGTAACTGAATCAACAGTATTTTCAATATCTTTTTGTTTGTTAAGATCGCATACCGCCCAAAATGGTTCAACATTGAATTTTCTTTTTATATCCGATGCAGCGTTAATTAAATCTTCCTTATTCCGCGAACAAATAGCGACAATACATCCTTCGCTTGCCAAATCTTCTGCTACAGCTTTGCCTATTCCCTTGCTTGAAGCCGTTACTAAAGCAACTTTTCCTTTGATACCTAAGTCCATTTCATTCCTCAGAATATTATTACTTGAAAGATAAAAATTAAATATCTAAAAATCTTTAGAAAAGGAAAGGAGGAAAGAAGCCAGCGGTCAGAAGCCAGGAGTATCGAAATATTCATGCCTTGCAGGCATGCAAAGTATAAAAATATTTCAATCAATAAAATATGCGCTTGCCAATGAGACTATTTCATAAGACTGATTATGTGAACAACTCCAACACGGATCATCATAACAGCAATAGCAGCGAGAAACAGAGATGACAATTTGGCGTAGGCTTTGGCGCCACCATCTCCAATTAGTTTAATCAGCCATCGTGCATTGAATAAAATGACGCCTACAATAAAAAGGTTCAAAGCCATTGATATAATAGTGGCAAAGTACCCATAATTATTAACCAAAATTATTATCGTTGTTAAAGCGGCGGGACCCATAATTAGAGGAACTCCTAAAGGAACTATTCCTATGTCGGTATTAGGGTTTCTTCTGCTTTCTGCAGAGGAAAGGATATCTGTAATAGAAAGAATAAGCAAAATAATTCCACCCGCAATTCTAAAATCATCAATAGTAATACCTAAAAAGGTGAGTATTAAATTTCCGCTAATTAGGAAAAGATTTGCAACTATAAATGCAGTTATAAGGGCTTCAAGAACCAATTTCCTTATTTTTTTTCCTTCAATACCATGTGTGTAGCCAAGGAAAATAGGGACAGTACCGATTATATCAATTGCCACAAATAATGGGATAAAAGAAAGAAGAAAGACCTGAAGGTTCATAAATATCCGTTTAAAATAGAATTCAAAAATGTTTTAAGAAATATAATACATTTTTTTAGCTAATTAATTGACGGATTTCATAGCTCCAACTATTCTACCGGTATCTAATGCAATGACAAGCTCTTCATTTGTAGGGATTCGTAATACCGGAACTTTGGAAGAGGACTTAGAAATAATTTCGTTGTTTGAATTATTTCTTTCTTCATCAAGTTCAATTCCAAGGAATTCCAAATTGCTGCACACTTCTGCTCTTACTTCGGAAGAATTTTCACCTATACCGCCGGTAAATACAAAAGCATCCAATCCGCCCATTGCCGCAGCATAGGAGCCAAGATATTTTTTGATTTTATAACAGAAAATATCAAAAGCATATTTAGCTCGCTTATTTCCTTCTTTTACGGCGGCAATTAATTCCCGCATATCGCTGCTAACGCCGCTAATTCCAATCAAACCGCTATGTTTATTAAGGAGAGTGCCGGCTTCGCTTAAAGAAAGACCTTCCTTCCCCATTATATAAAGAATCAGTGATGGGTCTGCGTCACCACTTCTGGTTCCCATAATCAACCCCTCAAGTGGTGTAAAGCCCATAGACGTATCGACCGATATTCCGTTTTGAACAGCCGACATACTGCAACCGTTTCCAAGATGAGCGGTAACAATTTTGAGATCATTTATATTCTTTCCCAAAAGCTCTGCGGCTTTATGAGCAACATAAGAGTGAGATGTCCCGTGGAAACCATATTTCCTAATTTTATGCTTCTTGTACAGTTCGTATGGAATTCCATACAAAAAAGATTTAGGCGGCATTTTGGTATGAAATGCTGTATCAAATACAGCACATTGAGGAACGTTAGGTAAAATTCTTTTTACAGCTTGAATACCCTTAATGTTAGGTGGGTTATGTAATGGTGCTAGTTCAATATTATCCTGCAGTACTTGCATAACTTCATCATTAATCAAAACAGAATCTGAAAAAGTTTCACCGCCATGAACAACTCTGTGACCAACTGCTTCAATATCATCCTTGGAATCAATAACGCCATGATTTTTACTAAGGATTACTCCCAGCACATATTCAATAGCAATAGTATGATCTAATATTTCTCCGACTATTTTTATTCCATCTCCGTCATAGCGAGAATGTGAGAGCACTGCGCTGCTCATTCCGATTCTTTCTACAACGCCTTTTGCAAGAGCAATTTTCTCTTTTGTGTCAATAAATTGATATTTAATAGATGAACTGCCGCAGTTTAGGACAAGAATTTTCATGTTATTTTCTTTACAAATTTTTAGTTGATTACTTTATGCTACAATTATTTCCGGAATAATCTTTCCATTTTCATCGTACTTATAGAAACCTTCACCGGTTTTTTTACCAAGCTTTCTTTCTCTAACTAATTTTCTAAGAATAGGGCAAGCACGGTAACGGGGTTCGCCGAGAGTTTTCCAAAGAGTTTCCATCCACGCAAGGACTTCATCTAGACCCATCATATCAGCCATTTCAAGAGGTCCATATTGGAAATTATATCCAAGCCTCATTGCAGTATCAATATCAGGAGCAGTAGCAACGCCTTCAAGTAAAATATACATTGCTTCATTAAGCAGGGGGACAATAGCACGAGTAGTAACAAATCCGGGATATTCATAAACTTCGACAGGGGTCTTCCCTATTTTTGCGGCGAAAGCTTTTACTAATTCAACAGTTCTATTAGAAGTATGCAAGCATTTAACCAATTCGACCATAGGTATTTTGGGAACAGGATGAAGAAAGTGCATACCGATTATTTTTTCAGGTCGGCTTGTAGTTTCAGCTAGCTTTGTAAGACTTAAAGTAGACGTATTTGAAACAAAAATAGTATCTTTTTTCGCAATAGAATCAAGTTCCATAAAAATTAATTGTTTCAGATTAAAGTCTTCGTCAACTGCTTCAATAATCAAGTCATATTCATTAACTGAATTTAATGATAGCTCCCATTTAATACGCCCAAGGATTGATTTTTTTTCTGACTTAGTTATAGCCCATCGTTTTATTTCCCTGTCGATTGATTCGGCTAGGTCTTCCTTAGACTTTTGCAAATGCTCCGCATCCTTTTCAATAATCAGGACATCCATCCCAGCAGCAGCGATAGTATGAGCAATTCCCTGCCCCATGACTCCTGCGCCGATAATTGCAACACTATTGATGTTACCAAAATCAGATTGAACCGATTTGGTTTTACTTAAAAGATCCTCTAATCTAATATTTTCATTTTGCATTAAAATTAACCCTCAATAATTCCACTTTGAATTAAATAACTTTATAATTTAGAAATCTTTTTTCCTAAATATAGCAACCGTAATTCCCAAAGTTAAAACTAAGAATAACAACGAAGTTAATATCGGTTGGTAATTAGTAATACCATGTCCGGAAGCCAGATCATAATTTATTTTTCCCATTAACTCGGAAGTTTTTGGTAAGATATAATAAGCGAAGTCAATCAAACCTTTTATAAAACTACTCTGAATCAAAACGCTTAGCGTATATTTTGCCGTGTACAATGCCGGGCTAACAATCAAGAATAATAGGTACGCAATCATCATGCCAAGGGTAGAACTTTTGGTGATGATACCGAATAATACAATTATTGAGTAAAGAATTGAAAATATAAAAGTAATTGTAAAAATGGTTAAAAGAAATTCAAAGTTCCAAATTGAAAATTTAAGGGAAAAGATCAGCCACACGCCAAGAATTAAGAAGGCGATATTTAGAAACACAACAAGAATTCCGCCGAAGAATTTTCCAAGAAGCAGTTGTTCCCGGGAAATGGGTTTTGATAAGAGCAAATCGATATTTCCTTTTTCGAGCATAATAGGGATAAAACTTGCGCTTGAAAATATTGAGAGTAACAGACAAATCAGAGTAATGGGTGAAACGAACATCATTTCAAGTGAATTTACCGCAGTAAATACATCCGGCTGCATTCCCGGGGCAAACATCTTTTCAATTCCGGTTAGATATAGAATCAGACCAACAAATATTATAGTCAGTATTGAAATTACAAAAAAGAAAATAAAAACTTTTCTTGCTAAGGCTTCGCGAAGGGAGTACCAAGTTACCGTTATAATATTTTTCATTTAAGACCGCCTTTTTCAGATTCGCTAATAAGTGATATAAATATTTCTTCGAGAGAGTTTTTTTGTTGAACAATTTCCTTTACCATTATACCGTCACCGCGGAGCTTATCCAAAATATTATTCAGCTCATTAGCATCCGATACCTTCAGATTACAATAACCGTCATTTAATTTTGATATTTGAAAAATACCCTGGTATTGTTTGATAAAACTATCAACATTGCTTCCTTCCAGGTTTAATTTATACTCTTCATTTTTTTGAGTTAATTCCTTTACAGTGCCTTCACGGATTAACTTTCCTCTATTTAGAATTCCTACGCGGTCAGTAATTAATTCGACTTCAGACAAAAGGTGGCTATTAAGGAAAATAGTTTTAGAGCGTGATTTTAATTCAGTCAGAATATCGCGAATATCTTTTCGTCCGATTGGATCAACACCATCGGTAGGTTCATCAAGGAAAATTAATTCCGGATCGTTAAGCAAAGCCTGAGCAAGCCCTAATCTTTGCATCATTCCTTTGGAATAATTTTTCACTTTCGTTTTCTTCCACTGAGAAAGATTAACCAGCTCCAAAAGCTCATCTATTTTTTTCTTTAATAAATCCCCTTCCATTCCGGAAAGCTTACCGAAAAAGTCAAGCACTTCTCCGCCTGTTAGGTAAGGAGGATATTTATGATTTTCAGGCAAATATCCAATCCTGGACTTTATTTTATAACCTGAAATATCTTCTCCTAAAATTCTAGCGCTTCCGGAGGTAGGAAAGGTTATTCCTAAAAGCAATTTAATAAGAGTAGTTTTGCCAGCGCCGTTTGGTCCCAGAAAGCCAAATATGGTACCTGCTGAAACAGTTAGATCTAAGCCGGTGAGCGCTGCGACTTTTCTTTTGCCAAATGAAGAGGAGTAAACCTTCGTCAAGCCGGTGGTTTCTATTGAATTGAAATCCATAATATAAATTATTCCTAAATGATGATATTTTGTTTTTTAAATATACTTAAAATTGAGGTTATGCTATTTATTAAAGGGATAAATTTAGCGATATTATTTTATTAACTCATTATTGGCAAAGAGTATAGTTATTTTAGATCTAACAAAAAAATAATACTTATATTTTAGAATTACTTAATAATTAAGTATTTTTGTAAATATAAAATAAATAATTAATGTGAATTCGATAGAAAACGCCGCCTTAAAACTAATTGAAGAATACAAGAAAAGATTAATTGAAAAATCTGTAAATGTGTCGGAATTAGAAAAAAAGAAATATAACTATGAAGTTAACATCTACAAAGGGAAAGAAAAGCTAATATTGCTAGTTTACTTCGGTAAAAGCGGAGTAAAAACGGTGTTACAAGGGAATAAAGAAACCGTACTTTACAGGGAAATAAATGATTTTCTATTCGGTGAAAAGCTTTTTGAATTTAGAGAAGAATTTACAGAACCTAAGAGTTATATAGGCACGGATGAATCGGGCAAGGGAGATTATTTTGGTCCGCTTGTTATAGCCGGAGTATTTGCAGATGAAAAGAATATAAAACTTCTTAAAGCAAAGGGAGTAAAAGACAGTAAGGAATTATCCGATAAGTCAATCAAACTTATCGCAGAAGAGATAAAAAAGATCGTTCAAGATAATTTTGAGATTATACTAATAACACCCAAAAAGTATAATGAATTTCACAGTAAGGTAAAAAATGTAAATAGAATTTTAGGATGGGGTCATGCTAAAGTTTTAGAAAATTTACTACTTCGCAGTGAAGCACAAGAAGCAATAAGTGATAAGTTCGGTGATGAAAGCCTAATAAGAAACTCATTGCAGGAAAAAGGGAGAAGTATTGTACTTCACCAATTTACTAAAGCCGAAAAATATACGGCAGTAGCTGCGGCTTCAATATTGGCAAGGGAGAAAATGGTGGAATGGTTCGATATTCATAATAGGATGTTAAAGATAGAATTGCCGAAAGGTGCTTCAAACGCGGTCAATGAAGCAGCCAAACAGATAATTCAAATTTACGGCATGTCAAAGCTTGGAGAGTTAGCTAAGCTACATTTTAAGACCACCGCAAAATTAATGTAAATTTGCCAAACGGATGGCATGGTAATTATAGAAAATATAAGGATTGATAATGGCAACAAGTTCAAAAGTAAAAAGAATAGGGATATTAACCGGTGGTGGAGACTGCCCCGGGTTAAATGCAGTAATAAGGGGAGTAACAAAACCGGCACAGGACTATGGAATGTCTGTGCTAGGGATTATAGATGGTTTTGAAGGATTAGTAGAAGGAAGAGCAAAAGAATTAAAGAACGACGATGTTTCCGGAATATTAGCGAGAGGCGGCACAATTTTAGGGTCATCGAACAAAGGCGACCCATTTCATTGGCCAGTTCAAAAAGACGGCGCGATTGAGATAGCAAATAAATCGGAAGCAGCATTAAGAAACTATCAAGCATGGAATTTGGATGCGTTGATTGCAATAGGCGGAGATGGGACAATGCATATTTGCAAAAAGCTTGGTGAAATGGGAATGAATATGATTGGTGTACCGAAGACGATAGATAATGATCTTGAAGCTACCGATCTTACATTCGGTCACGATTCTGCAGTTTATGTAGTTGCTGAAGCGCTTGACAGACTTCATACAACAGCCTCTTCGCATCACCGTGTTATTGTTGTTGAAGTAATGGGAAGATATGCTGGATGGATTGCACTAAACGGCGGTTTAGCAGGAGGAGCAGACATTATATTAATTCCGGAAATTCCTTTTTCATGGGATCGAGTTTACGACAAAATATTGAAAAGAGAATTAATGGGGAAAAAATTCAGTTTAGTTTGTGTTTCGGAAGGAGCCAAACCTATGGATGGAGAGATGGTTATTAAAGGGCAGGACATCAAACGTCATGACCCGGTACAGCTTGGCGGTATAGGCGAATTAGTCGCAAAGAGGATTGAAGAAAATACAAACAGAGAGACGAGAGTTACAGTACTTGGGCATTTGCAGCGCGGTGGCAGTCCGACTCCATTTGACAGGATACTTTCGACAAAATTCGGAGCATTTGCGATACAACTTGCGGCAAACAAAAAATTCGGAAGAATGGTTGCTCTAAAAGGCAGCGATGTAAAAAATGTCAGAATTGAAGAAGCAATTTCGCATCAAAAGTTAGTGCAGCCGGACACCCAAGCAGTATTTGCAGCAAAGGCAGTGGGAATTTCATTTGGGGAATAAAAACAAAATCCGGCAAAAATATTTTATATTGATTGTTGATTTTGGAGAGTGTTAAAATTATATTTGATGTTCAAATTTGAAAAGATGATTAAGAATAGCCGGGGTCGTAGTTCAGTTGGTTAGAACGCCTGCCTGTCACGCAGGAGGTCGCGAGTTCGAGTCTCGTCGGCCCCGCCAAAGATAAAAGCCTGTGAGTAAATTACTTACAGGCTTTCTTGTTTTTAAATGATTAAATTTCAGTTACGAAATGGCTACGATCAGCTGAGCATTTGTAAATATAATTGCGTAGTCTTTAATTGACTATGACCAAGTTTGAGCATCACTTCAAATAATGGGATATTCTGCTTGGATAATAATATATCCGCCGATAGTTTCTTTTATATCGCCGAACGGTCCGTCGGTAACATTTTTTTTTGAATTCTTAGTCCGGACAACTTTGGCATCTCCAAAGGTAAACCGTTACCGCCGCCGAATTTATTTTGTGCGACAATGCCGCCGATCCAATCCATAGTTTGTTTCATCCTGATTTGGATTTGTTCCGGTGAAGCAACTTTATTGCCGTCTTCGTGTCTGAAGATTAACATGTAATCGTTCATTTTAAACTCCAAATTTTAATTATGAATAAATTTCTTAATTACATATTTATAACAAAGTAAGATTTCGAAATTGGACATCACTTGGAAAAATATTTTAATTAAGATTGCATGACTTTAGCAATCTTACAAAAGAAATTCTGTGCATCTTTTTTCTTAAACTGTAGATTTCCCAATCAGCTGCTGATAAAAGAAGTTAAGAATAAGAATAAAGTTTGCTGAAATATCCGGTCGCTTGGGTTAATCTAAAATAAATTTGAAAATATCCGATAATAATATTCAGTATGCTTGAAAATAATCAAATAAAAATCAATCTATCTAAAAATTTAAAATTATTTTATAATTCGATCAATTATACAGTGAAAAATATTTTTGGAATAAACCATGAACAATATTGAAAAATCAGAATATGAACTTTTATACGAATTAAATGAACTGAAAAAAGAAAATGAATATTTGAAGTTAACTTATGAAAAAGATATTGCTGATTTAAAGAAGTCAGAGGATACACTGCGCAAGAGTGAGGAAAAGTATCGCCAGTTTGTAGAAACAGCAATTGAGGGAATTTTATCGTTGGACACTGATAGACGGCTAACCTTTGTAAACCGGCAGATGGCTGCAATGCTTGGATACTCAGCTGAAGAAATGCTCGACAAAAAGTATGAATCATTTATGCCGGAAGATCAATTAAATGAAGACAAATTGCAGTCGCAAATACGGGCAAAAGGGAAAAATGCAATATATGAAAGATGCTTTTTAAGGAAAGATGGACAAAGACACTGGACACTTGTTTCAGCAAAATCAATAACAGATTCAGAAGGTAAATTTGCGGGATCGTTCGGAATATTTACCGATATTAATGAACGCAAACTGGCAGAGGAGGCACTGCAGGAAAGTGAAGAGAGGTACCGCAGGATAGTAGAAACTGCTAACGAAGGTATTTTACAATTGGACAGCGATAGACGGCTAACCTTTGTAAATCAGCAATTGGCTACAATGCTTGGATATACGATTGAAGAAATGCTCGGCAGGAAGTATGAATCGTTCTTACCTGAAGATCAATTAACTGAAGACAAATCACAATCAAAAATTCGCGCACAGGGAAAAAATGCTGTGTATGAAAGATGTTTTTTAAGAAAAGACGGTCAAAGATATTGGATGCTGGTTTCGGCAAAATCAATAACAGATTCCGGAGGTAAGTTTGCAGGTTCGTTCGGAATGTTTACCGATATTAACGCACGCAAACAGATGGAAGCAGCACTTCAAGAGAGTGAAGAAAGATACCGCAGAATTGTTGAAACTGCTATTGAAGGGATTTTATCTTTAGACAGCGAGAGACGGTTGAACTTTGTAAACCAGCAATTGGCTACAATGCTTGGATATACGATTGAAGAAATGCTTGGTAAAAAGTATGAATCTTTCCTGCCTGAAGATCAATTAATGGAAGACAAAGCGCAGGCGAAAATTCGTGCTCAGGGAAAAAATGCCTTTTACGAAAGATGCTTTTTAAGAAAAGACGGACAGAGATACTGGATGCTGGTTTCTGCAAAAGCTATAACAAATTCCGAAGGCAAGATTGCGGGATCGTTCGGAATGTTTACCGATATTAACGATCGAAAAAAGACAGAAGCGGCACTTCAGGAAAGTGAAGAAAGATACCGCAGGATTGTTGAAACTGCCATCGAAGGAATTTTGCAAGTGGACAGCGATAGATGTCTAATCTTTGTAAACCAGCAATTGGCTACAATGCTCGGATATACAGTCGAAGAAATGCTTGGCAGGAAGTATGAATCATTCTTGCCTGAAGATCAATTAACTGATGACAAAGTGCAATCAAAAATACGTGCACAGGGAAAAAATGCAGTATATGAGAGATGTTTTTTAAGAAAAGATGGGCAGAGGCATTGGATGCTAGTCTCTGCAAAAGCAATAACAGATTCAGACGGCAAATTTGCAGGATCGTTTGGAATGTTTACCGATATTAATAAACGCAAACACATGGAAGCAGCATTGCAGGAAAGCGAAGAAAAGTACCGCAGGATTGTTGAAACTGCAAATGAAGGTATCTTATCTTTTGGCAGTGATACGAGAATAAATTTTATAAACAGGCAAATGGCAACAATGCTTGGATATACTGTGGAAGAAATGCTTGGCCAAAAAATTGAAACTTTCTTAGCTGAAGATCAACTAAGCGAGCATTATGTTCAAATGAAAAATCGTGCGCTTGGTAAAGACACTGTTTATGAAAGATGTTTTAAAAGAAAAGACGGGCAAAGATACTGGATGCTTGTTTCGGCAAAAACAATTTTGGATACCGCCGGTAATTTTGCTGGATCATTTGCAATGTTCACCGATATTAACGAACGCAAACGCGCGGAAGCTGCTTTGTATGAGAGTGAACTTCAATACAGACTTTTATTCGAAACAGCGCGGGAAGGTATTGTTGTAATTCAGAAAAGCAAGCTCAGTTATTTCAATCCTATGATGCTGGAGATTACTGGGTACAGTTACGAAGAACTTCTTAATATGAACTTTTTTGAATTCGTTTATCAAAAAGATAGAGACCTAATATTAGCAAATCATAATAAAACTATAACCGGGGGAAATGCAGAACAACGATATCAATTTAGAATGTTGAAAAAAGATAATTCATTATGCTGGGTAGAAATGGGCAGCGTTAAGTTTACATGGAAAGGTGAAGCTGCAACATTGAATTTTATTATTGATATCACTGAGCAGAAATTAACTGAAATTGAACTAGTAAAGCTCAACGAGGAATTGAAGTTATCAAAGGATGTGATTGAAGAAAATCTATCTCAAAAAAATATGCTGGTTGAAAAGCTTGAAAAATTGAATTCGGAAAAGGATAAGTTCTTCTCTATCATCGCACACGATTTACGCAGTCCGTTTCAAGGCTTTATTGGGTTAACCGAAATAATGGTTGAAGAAATTAATATCTTATCAAAAACAGAACTTACCAATATTAGTAATGACCTAAATAAATCTGCAAACAGTCTATATAAGCTTCTTCAAAATTTATTAGAATGGTCTCAGATGCAAAAAGGAACTATAAACTTTGCACCTCAAGAATGGCAGCTTTCGGAAATTGTTGGACAGAGCTATGAAAATATAGCACAGAGGGCGAGTCAAAAAGGGATTACATTAGAAAATAACATTTCTGATTCCATCAGAGTCAATGCAGATGAAAAGATGCTAAATACAGTTGTAAGAAATTTATTGTCGAATGCAGTTAAGTTTACGACGACAGACGGGAAGGTTACAATTTCAGCTAAAGAAATAAATGATAATATGGTTGAAGTATCTGTAACGGATACAGGAATTGGCATATCGGAAAATGATGTTAATAAATTATTTAAGTTAGATGAGAAAGTAAGAAAGCCTGGAACCGACGGGGAACCAAGTACCGGTTTGGGTTTATTACTTTGCAAAGAATTTGTAGAGAATCATGGCGGTAAAATCTGGATTAAGAGCCAGGAAAATATCGGAAGTACATTTTATTTTACAGTTCCATCCGTAGAAAAAAATTAGAGTAATGCACTTTCAACAGATTTTAATCTTTATTCATAAATAAGAATTAAGAATGTTCAACCGGTGATTTTATATTTATTAAAGTATGCCCATTTATTGTTATTGGGTTTATTAATATAACAATATTTTTTTGACTTTTTCTTTATTTTACTTAGTTTTTAGAAGTGTCCTAAAATTATGTGGGACTAACATTACTTATCTGAAGGAGATTCATTATGAAAAAATTATTCCCTGTTATGTTGCTTGCTGCAGTTCTGTTTAACTTTAATTTAACTTTCGCTCAAGTTGGCTTTACATTAAACGGCGGGATACAAATCCCGGTTGGTAATTTTAGTAATCTTGTTAATAATGGTTATGGAGTCTCAGCGTCTATTGATTATTCAATTCCTATAATTCCTGTTGGGATTTCGCTATCGATAGGATATGATAATTGGGCATATAAAACACAATACAGCTATTCCAATAGCGGGCTGCACGAATTTGGTAATGGAATTAATATGTATTCAATACCTGTTACTCTCGGTCCTAAATTCTTTCTAAATATTCCCGGATTTGGTTTAGAGCCTTATATCGGAATTGATGCAGGTATTGTATTTTCAAGTTCTACTTTAGCTGGTGCTACTTACGGTTCAAACTTTATTTATTCACCGATAGTTGGATTTAGGTATAATCTTCCTCCGGGAATAATTGCAATAGATATCAACGCTAAAGAATCTAATCTTAATGATTCCGGCTCTAACCAAACATTTTCATGGTTTGGAATTAACGGAGGGATATCTATATCACTATAAATTGGAAATGCTTAAAACTTTAGTGACAAGGGGGAAAAACAAAGAGACAACTCGCGGCGGATGAGTTTTTGATCCCTATGATGATATCTAAGATTCTAATGATTTTCATTTTATTCTCTTCCCTTTTGAGATGATTTTACTTTATACCGTTTGGGTCTGTCTCTTCAAATTTCTTTCCGCAAATTTTGCATTGTTTGGTCTGTGCAATAACTATATTATGACTTGAATTTACTGAGTGGGCCTGCCTGACCGGCAGGCAGGTTTGAGAGATTATTTTGAGGTTCTTTTTACAGTCGTGCTGTGGGATCCAATTATTTTTCTCGCACTCGTCAAAAAGGGTTTTTAGGTCGTTCATTTTATTGCCCTCCGGGAAGAGCCGCATTTAAGCGGCCTCTTCGGTTTTGTTGATTAAATAGTTGACTGCTTTTTGTGCCTGAATTGCTGCTTTGGGAATAAATGATTTATCCATCTTCCCTATCTTTGACCATCCATTCAAATATGCTGCGCTGTTGTTTAGTGTGTTTTCTATTCCGCATAGTCCGCATAAATATGAGCTTCCGATTTCTGCGATTAGTTCTTCAAAGCTGTAATCATCGTCTTTTATATCGTGTGTGAGCTGCCGGTTTAAGCGGCTTTTGTGTCCGGTCCAATGTACTAATTCATGAAATTGAAAAAGCCATTTTAGCTTTTATTACTTAAAATTTATTCATTAATTGCCCCGCCACCTGCCTACCGGTCAGGCAGGTTTATGACGGGGATTATTGTAAAAAAGATAGTTATGGCTTTAGCCACATAAATAGCACAAATGGGGCTGAAGCCCGGTATTTATTGGAGTTCATTTCACCCCGACATAAAGAGGCTGTGTGATAATTCAAAATCGGCGAATAAATATTTAATTATTTGCATTTAAAAGCTTTAATATTCAGTACAATGAAAATTTATAATTTTGGAACTGATTTTCACACAGCCTCTAAATGTCGGGGCAATAAAAAAACATATTAATGTAGTCATATTTTAAATCCATAATTAAAATATTTATTCATCACTTCTGAATTTTCACACAGCCTCTAAATGCTGAGGTTACAGCATAAGCTAACTTGCGTAAGGTGAATTAATCATTTAGTTTTGATTTATATTTCTTCATTGAGGGAAAGCTATCGTAAAGAAGTTTGTTCTGATGAAGTGAAATAATAATCTTCATAGAAACTTTTCAATAATTTATGTAACTTTCCATTATAAGAAAGGAAGATATTATGAAACAAAGAATTGAGTTTGAGCTGCCGGGAAAGCTGAATAATGAATTGGAATTATTAATCGAGGAAGAAGGCTTATCTAAAAACGAGCTTATAAAAAAGGCAATAGAAAATTATTTATTCGTTAGACGGTTTAGAGCTTTACGAAAGAAGCTGTCGCCAGGCGCAAAAGCACAAGGTTATAAAACAGATGATGACATATTTAAAGTAGTTTCATGACTATTATTCTTGATACGAACGTCCTCATAGCGGCATTCATCTCGCCTCAAGGAATTTGCCATGAAGTATTCGAAATGAGCATATACAATCATACCTTATTTACCTCAAATTTTATTCTTGGAGAACTCCGGAATAAACTAAAGATAAAATTTAATTACAGTGAAAAAGAAGTTGAAGAAGTTAGAAATATTTAGGAATAACTCGTTTATTGTTTAATATAATTGTAACAAATGAGATTCGGATATTATAATTATCCTGTATTATTTTTGATTCTAAAAATAAAAAACGGATGGGGAATATTTCTCCATCCGCTAATAAACTTGAAACAGCTTCTTACTTAGAACGGGTAATTACATTTCCTCAATTATTTTATTAAATGTTGAGCTGGGGCGCATAACCGCAGAAGTTTTTATTTCATCAAGTAAATAATAGCCTCCGAGGTCTACTGGATTTCCTTGTATAGAAATCATATCATTTATGATTTTCGCATCATATTTTTTCAGCTCTTCGAACATTTTGGAGAAACGTGATTTTAATTCAGAGTCTTTATTTTGTTCGGCTAATGCCTGAGCCCAGTATAAGGCAAGATAGAAGGAACCGCCTCTGTTATCAATCTCGCCTGCTTTGCGTGAAGGATAGCAGCCGTTTTCCAAGTATTTACCGATTGCAATATCCAGAGTTTCGGCTAAAAGTGCGGCTTTGGTATTTCCAGTTTTTTCAGCAATCATTTCGAACGAAGGGACAAGAGCACAATATTCGCCTAGTGAGTCCCACCTCAAATGGTTCTCTTTAATTAATTGCTGAACATGTTTAGGCGCCGAACCTCCAGCACCCGTTTCAAATAATCCCCCACCTTTTAATAATGGTATAATAGAAAGCATCCTTGCACTTGTTCCCAATTCAAGGATCGGGAATAAATCAGTTAAATAATCGCGAAGCACATTTCCGGTAACAGAAATTGTGTCTAATCCTTTTCTGACTCTTTCCAGAGTATATTTCATTGCATCTACAGGATTAAGGATTTTAATTTCAAGTCCCTTGGTATCATATTCCGGCAAATACTTTTTAACTTTTGCCATAATCTCTCTATCGTGTGCTCTGTTCTCATCAAGCCAGAAAATTGCCGGAGTAGAAGAAACTTTAGCACGGTGTACCGCAAGCTTTACCCAATCTTTAATCGCTTCATCTTTAGCTTGACACACTCTGAAAATGTCTCCTGATTCAACTTGCTGCTCAAGTAAAGTTTCACCGGAAGAACTTACAACTCGAATAATTCCATCTCCTTTAGCCTCAAAGGTCTTATCATGCGAACCATATTCTTCAGCTTTCTGCGCCATCAACCCGACATTGGAAACTGCACCCATAGTTGCCGGATCGAACTGACCATTAGCTTTGGCGTTCTCAATAATCTCTTCATAAATTGTAGCATAGCACCGGTCCGGGATCATTGCAATACAATCTTGAAGCTCATCTTTACGGTTCCACATCTTTCCGCCGTCCCTAACGACATTAGGCATTGAAGCATCAACAATTACATCATTAGGCACATGAAGATTAGTTTTACCTGTCCTAGAATCAACCATTGCAAGCTGCGGCTGGTATTCATAGACCTTATTAATATCGGCTTCAATTTCTTGTCTTTTTTCTTCAGGAAGTTTCTTTATTTTTTCCAGTACATCCATAAGACCGTTGTTTAAATTAGCACCGATTTCTTTAAGAACATTTTCATGTTTTTCGAGCGCATCTTTATAGTAAACCCAAACTGCATGACCGAACATTATAGGGTCGGATATTTTCATCATCGTAGCTTTAAGATGCAGTGAAAGAAGCACATTATCTTTTTTTGCTTCCTTAATTTGTTCGGCGTAGAATTTTCTTAACTCCTTAACATTCATAATCGAAGCATCAATTATTTCACCGGGAAGAAGTTTAAGTTTTTCTTTTAACACAGTCACATTGCCTTTAGGATCAACGTATTCAATCTTAACTAAATCTTCTTTTGTTAAAGTAACAGATTTTTCGGTACCGTAAAAATCTTTTTGGCTCATATACACAACCCGGGTTTTTGAACCTGATTTAGGCCATGGCTTCATCATTTTATTAGGATATTTTTTAGCAAATTCTTTAACCGAAGCTGCCGCACGCCTATCCGAATTACCTTCTCTTAAAACCGGATTAACTGCAGAACCCAACACTTTAGCGTACCTAGTCTTAATTGCATTCTCTTCTTCGTTTTTTGGATCTTCAGGGTAATCAGGAATCTTATAACCTTTATCCTGCAATTCTTTTATTGCGGCATGGAGTTGAGGAATTGATGCGCTGATGTTTGGAAGCTTTATTATGTTAGCGTCGGGGTTTTGTGTTAGTTCTCCTAATTCAGCTAGATAATCCGGTATTTTTTGATCAGAAGTTAAGTTATCGGGAAAGTTCGCAAGGATTCTACCGGCAAGAGATATATTTTTTTGCTCAACTACGATACCTGTTCCTTTTAAGAAGGATTTTACTACAGGCAGCAAACAATAAGTTGCAAGAGCCGGGGCTTCATCGATTTTGGTCCATATTATTTTTGTTTCCATTAGTTATACTCACCTATTTTTAGAGAAATGATATTATAAGTTTTATAATTAAATGCTAAAATACTGAATCTTTAAGAATTATTAAAAGATATTTTTCAATGTTAGACCTTTAAATTGTTGATTGCTTCGAAATCAATAGATCAAGTAGCTTATATTATGGAGAATTTTTATCTATACTATTTTTTACAAAATGTAACTTTTCCCTTGAAGCATTACAATAACCTAAAATTTATTGATTCAGGCGGAGGTATCCTGTACTGGCCTAAAAAAAAGTAAGTTCTAATCATTGAGGAAACTTGGACAAAATAGTTTAATTATGTTTTGGGGTGGTCGAGTTTAATTTTCATTATAAAAATATAAAGTGAGAGTATAAATGTAATGAAATTTGCGATAATTACAGGAAGTGATGAAATCATAATTCCATAAATGAACCACAACAATACGCCTATTGTAGTAAGCGCAAACATTCCAAGGGAGATGTCCTGAATTTCTTTAGTCTTATGCACTTTAATAGCTTGTGGAATAAAAGCTATTGTAGTGCAAGCTGCAGCAAAATATCCGAATAAATTTCCAGTCAAAATAATCCTTTAGGTTTTAATTTTTTAAGACAGTGTTCGTAATAAGGATACTTCTAAAAAACTTGTTAAAATAAAGCAGAGGTTAAAATATTAGTGTTATTTAAATTAACTCAATAATAAAAATAAATGAATTCTATTTAATGAAATGACTCATACAACACAGTTGAAAGCAAATGTTTTAATGTTTCTTTAAAAGATTCTCCAATTGATTAGCCCAGTTATTTTCTTCAGTTCTGCCGTCTGTAAGTAATTTGTAGGCATTATTCATAATGTCTTTGTTTCTTTTTTCAAGTCCGTCTTTCATCATTCGATAGCCTTGTAATTGTTTTTCGGTTGCTTGAATATAAAGATCATTTAAAGATTTTACTTCATTTGTCTGTGGTTTTATTTTCTTTAACCCATCTACAAATTGGGAATATGTGTCTATTATATAGTCATCAAGTGCCTGATACATATAGCTGTCGTTAACATAACTTTTCCCTGAAACAGAATTCCATCTGTTAATTACGCTTGCTTCCGTGGTTGTTAAAGGTTGAATAGCTCTTGTATATTCAGCAAGATCTGTTTTAATTGGGTCAGAACATCCAGCAATTAATACTAATGTAAAAAACAAAATGGTGAGTCTTTTCATTTTCAGTCCCTTTCATATATAATAATGTAGCTATATTAATTTATGATTCAATAAATCATTGTTAGAATCAATTGCAAGGTAAACGTTTATTCAAAAATTAGCAAGAATGCTATGGCCATTGGATTTAATTAATTATTAAATTAACGGCGTAAAAAAAATAATCTTATTTGAAGGAGATAAAATGAAACTTAGAATTCCTTTTTACACACTGGTTTTGTTTGCATTTTTTATTAGCTCAATACATCCACAAGATGAGGCAAAGAAAACTGAAAAGAAAGACAGGCACATATTCACAATGATTCATGAAATTGGGACTACTTCGGTAAAGAACCAAGCTAGAACCGGAACATGCTGGGATTTCGCCACTCAATCTTTCTTAGAAAGTGAATTGATGAGAATGGGTAAAGGAAAGTATGATCTTTCAGAAATGTTTAACGTAAGATATACTTATCCCTTAAAGGCAGAAAGATATGTAAGGTATCATGGTAAATATCAGTTTGGCGAAGGCGGACAAGCTCATGACGTATTAAAAATATTTGATACTTACGGCGCCGTTCCTAATTCAGTATATTCCGGTTTAGAACCTGGTGACTCTCTCAATGATAACACAGAAATGGATGCCGTTCTTAAAGCTGTGCTTAAAACAATCGTGGAAAGGAACAGAATATCAAATCATTATGAAGATTTAGTTAATGCTATTTGCGACGTCTATCTTGGAAAAGTCCCCCAGGAGTTTGAATATAACGGTAAAAAATACACTCCTAAGAGTTTTGCCGAAAGCTTAGGCATAAACACAAAAGACTATGTTGAAATAACTTCATTCACGCATCACCCTTTTTATTCAAAGTTTGTTTTAGAAGTGCCCGATAACTGGGAAGAAGGTGAATATTACAATGTCCCACTGGATGATTTAATACAAATTATGAATAATGCAATTGCTAATGGTTATTCAGTAGCATGGGATGGCGCTGTTGGGAAAAATAATTTTTATAGAAAAGAAGGTTATGCTGTAGTCCCAATCGAAGGTGATACTGCGACAACAGGAGCAGAAAAGGAATTAGACGTAACACAGCAAATGAGACAAAAGGCATTTGATGATTACGCTACGACAGATGACCATCTTATGCAAATTACCGGGGTTGCTAAGGATCAAGCAGGAACAACCTTTTACTATACGAAGAATTCATGGGGAATAAAAGATAAAAAATACAACGGTTACTGGTATATGTCGGAGCCTTTTGTGAAATTAAGAACAATTGCTATAATGGTTAACAAAAATGCAATCCCGAAAGATATAAGGGATAAGCTTGGTATTTAAGTAATGATTCGCGGATAGTTTTGGTTTATTTGTTTTCAAATATTCTCACATTTTTTCTGATGCCGGATATCGTTTTTGAGTTTGGATAAGATCATTCGTAGGGTTAATAGAGGTTAAATATAGAGATAAGGGGTTTTAATGTGCGTTCAGAGTGTATTCAGAGTGCATTCAGAGTGCATTCATAATGTTTGCAGATTGATAATTTGAAATGTTTGTCTTTTATTAAATATCAGGAAGTATTAACTCTAATCGACATGAAATATAAAGAAAAAGATTTAATACTTGCTTATGGCAAAGATATAAAATTGGAATAACGAAAGCAAGAAATGGAATAGGTATTAAATAAATATTCTCACTCATACCGCAGGGATTTTATTGGGTTGGCGGTAGCTGCTTTAATTGCATAATAACTTACTGTAAATATAGAGATCACAATAGAAATAATTATTGCAATAAGAAGAGGGAACATTCCGACATTTATATGATACGCAAAATTCTCCAACCACTTATTCATAATAAAATATGAAATTGGCGTTGCCACAATGCCCGAAATAACTACCAATAAAATGGATTCCTTCAAAAGTAGAATCACTATTTCATTAATAGAAGCGCCACAAACTTTTCTTATGCCTATTTCTTTTGTTTTCTTACGGGTTGAATAATTAGCCAAACCAAAAAGACCGAGACATCCAATCATTATTGCAAGATAGGATGAGATTTCAATAATATTTGTAAATAATTCATCGCCTCTATATTTACTTTCGATATCCTTATCCAGAAAAGAAAAATCAAAAGGATATTCAGGGACCAATTCTTTCCATGCCTTTTTCAAACCATCAATTGTTATTGCCATATTGACTGGAGATAATTTTATTGCCATAAATTCTGTTTCTCCGGGCGACAAATAAATAACCAGAGGCTGCACAGGATAATAAATAGGTCTATAGTTGAAATTTTTAACCGTCCCGATTATATGGGAATGCATACTATGATACCGGAAATATGTTGCCTCTAACGGTTTGTCAAGCAATTTCATTTTGCTTAATATTTTTGAGGCAGCTTCATTTATGATTATTGCATCAGTTGAATCGGATGGAATGCCGGGAGAAAAATTTCTGCCGGAGATTAATTCCAAATTCATCGTTTTGAGAAAATTATAATCTACAGCTATAAATCTAATTTTGAAAAGCTCCTTTCCTGCATAAGAAATATTTCCGATAAAGTTTGTATTTCCCAACTCTCCCGATGAGCCGCTTACAGCTTCCACCCCGCTTAGTGATGATAATTTATTTTTCAATATTTCATATTTAGAATGAAGAACTTCATGTCTTAACGGTAATATAATAACTTGATCCTTTTTATATCCTAAATCTTTGTTCTTAATGAAAATCATTTGTTTGAATGTTATAATTGTTGAGGCAATAATAATAGTAACGATAGTAAATTGTAAGGCTACCAGAATATTCCTAAATAATCCTTTGTCCATACCAATTTTGTTTTTTCTAAATACTGCCTGAGGAGAAAAAGCAGAAAGATAAAAAGCCGGGTAGCTGCCGGAAAGTATTCCGATAAAAATCGACCCGATTAAAATTAACCCGAACTCTCCTGCGTTTAATGAAATATTTCTATTGATTAGAGAATTGAATTCGGGCAATATTATCTCAACAATCGAAACTGCAATCAAAGCTGAAATTAATGTAAGTAAAACAGTCTCGCCCATAAATTGAATTATAAGCTGCACTCTTCCTGCCCCAACTACTTTTCTTAAAGCAATCTCTTTAGTTCTATCAAGGTATCCGGTAGTTGAAAGAGAGACAAAATTTATAACTGATAATAAAAGTATAAATGCTGCGATAGCAGAAAATATTATAATGGTTGATATACTGCTATTCTTTTCAACCTCTAACTGGAGATTAGATTTAAGATGAATATCGGAAAGATGCTGGAATTTATAATTCCAATCATCAATATTATTTTTACCGATATGTTCAATGATTACATTTCTTAGGTCTGCATTTAATTTGGTTAAATTTGAATTCTTTGCTGCAAGGGCATAAGTATAATAGCTGCACATTCCCCATTGTTGCATTTTACTTGAATTCATACTGGGGTTGATTAGTTGCAGGGTTTTAAATGAGGCAAGGAAATTAGGATGAATATGGGAATTCCCCGGAAAGTCTTTTATAATCCCAGTTATTTCATAAATATGATTATTATCGAAAGTATTGATTTCAAGAACTTTGCCAATAGGATTTGAATTACCAAAATATTTTTTTGCAATTGATTCTGTAATAACTATTGCATAAGGATTCTTAAGTGCGGTAGATTCATCGCCTCCAATTACCGGAATAGTAAATATGTTGAAGAAGGATGAATCGGCAAAGAAAAACTTATCTTCATTAAATGAAATATTATTATACCGCACCACAACATTTTTACATTCAACACTTAGCCGTGCTGTCGATTTTATTCCTGGAATTTCTTTTAAAGAAGCGGCAAGCGCTGGAGGTGTAGCAGCCATTGGAAATGTATTAACACCGGAATTTAAATAAACTACAATCCTGTAGATATTATTAAAATTCTTATTGTATTTATCATAGCTGAATTCATACTGAATATACAAAAAAATCAACATGCAGACAGCAAATCCAATAGAGAAGCCAAATATATTAATGAAGGAATAAACTTTATTCTTAGAAATATTTCTAAGAGCGATTTTTAAGTAATTTTTGAGCATGATTTTACTCCTTAGTAATTATTTGCATAGTGCAAAGCGCATAGCATCCCGCCCTTTGCGCTTTGCTCATTCATGCCTCAAAGATTTTACCGGGTTCGAATTAGCAGCTTTGATTGCCTGGAAACTAACGGTTAACGCAGCGATGAATAATGTTAAAAGACCTGAAGCTATAAAAAACCAGGCGTTCAGATTGATCCTGTAAGGATAATCTTCAAGCCAATTTCTCAGGTAATAATACGCTGCCGGCCAGGCAATAATGTTAGCAACAAGTACCCAAGTTAAAAATTGAAAGGTAAGATTTTTTACGAGGTTGAAAGACGACGCTCCCAAAATCTTTCTTATTCCTATCTCCTTCGTCTTTTGTTCGGCTACAAAAGAAGCTAGACCGAATAATCCAAGGCAGGAGATAATTATCGCAAGTACTGCAAAATCGTTGAAAATTTTGCTAAGCCTCGTCTCGGATTTAAAGCTTTCCTCATATGTTTCGTCCAGGAAATGATATTGTAAATGAAATCCGGGGTTAAACTCTGCGTACACATTCTTTATATAATCTAAGGCTCCGGGAAGATTCGATGCTATCTTTACGAAAACGAAATTCGGTGAATTTGAAACGTATGCTAACAAAGGACCAGTTTTTGTTTGCAGGTTTGTAAAATTAAAGTCTTTCATTACACCGACTACGTTGTAATTCTGTTTGCCGCTAGTTAGAATTGTGCCCACAATATTTTTCTTCCCGATAATTTTCGCGAATGTTTCGTTAATTACTACATTATTTGCTGTATCCGACGGAAAGCTTTGTGAGAAGAAACGTCCTTCGCTCATTTTTATACGAAAGGTTTTTGTAAAATCATAATCAACACCTAAGAACGATATTAGCACATCCTGTTTAGGGTCTTTCCCTTCCCACGTCCATCCACCGCCGTTTGAATATATTTGGAACGGAATGTTCGATGTGTAAGAGACATCCTTAATATTACTATCACCCAGCAATTCACTCTTAATACTTTCGATGTTGGATTTAGTATTATCGTTCACCGGGAAGTAAACAATATTCTCTTTATCGAATCCCAAATCCTTGCTTATGAGATAATGAAGCTGCATACCCACAACTAGGGTACTAATGATAAGGAATATCGATATACCGAACTGGAAGACAACCAGAACTCTCCGTAGAGCAAAATGGACTGTGCTCGTTTTGCCGCTCTTTTTCAATATCGACAAAGGTTTGAAAGATGAAAGATAAACGGCCGGATAAATTCCAGCGATGCCCCCGGTGATAAGCGCTAATCCGATGGTAAGCAGTAACGAACCGGCAGACAAATTACTCAACGAGAGGTTCTTTTCCGAAATTTGGTTGAATAAAGGAAGAAATAATTCTACTAGCAGTAGAGCCAATATTAGAGAAATGAAAGTTAAGAATAATGCCTCGCCAAAGAATTGTTTAGCAATCTGCTGCCTGCTTGCGCCAACCACTTTTTTTATACCAACTTCGGTAGTTCTTTTAGATGCCCTAGCCGTAGCGAGATTCATAAAATTAATACACGCAATAAGCAGGGTTATAAACGCAATTATAAAAAACAACTCTACACTTTTTATTCTCCCACCAGTACCTCTAATGGAATAAAGATGATAATCTTTAAAAGGGAAAAGGAACAAATCGCTTGCAGTGGCAGCTTGAATATGCGGCTGAAGCATGGTTTTAATTTTCATGCTTTCAGCTTTGTATGAAACACCTTTTTTCAGCAGAACGAAAGTGTTCAACCGGTTGTTGTCCCAGTTGTTTAAATCGGCACGGAAGTCATCCAGCGCTTTCATCGGCGCAAGCATATCAAATTTAATATCGGAATTATCCGGAATATCCTTTATAACTCCGGTTACTTTGAAATCATAATTTCCGTCCACTTTAAAAGTCTTCCCCAGCGCGTCCTCACTTCCGAAATACTTTTCAGCAGTTTCTTTTGTAATTACTATTGAATTTGGACCGTTGATAGCGTTCTCCGCAGTGCCTTCTATAAAATCGAAAGTAAATATTTTAAAGAAATCAGGATCGGCGTATCTAACCTTCTCGCTGAAATTCTTATCGCCGTAGCTTACAGGTTTTTCGCCTTCAAAAGCTGTGTATCTTGTGGCGTACTCAATTTCCGGGTACTCTGATTTTAAATACGGAGCTAAAGCTGTGGGAGTTGCCGAAACCGTAAAATCTCCCATGTTCTTATAATGCTGGGTCTGCGGAACGAGATAAATTTGATTTATATTTTTATTAAAATAGTTAAACGAAAGTTCATCCATCACCCAGAGCAAAATTAGGATTGTTGCCGCTAAACCAACAGCAAGACCAAATATGTTTATAAAAGAATAGACCTTATTTTTGAAAATGTTCCGCAGTGCTATTTTAAAATAATTCTTTAGCATAATTTTGCTCCTTTGTGTTTTAGCTTTCAGTTCTCAGCAACCAGCTTTCAGCTTTAAAGCCGATGGCTGAACCCTGATTGCTTTGCTTATTTTTCAATCCATCCGTCCTTCAGTTTTACAATTCTGTTTCCATATTCTGCGTTTGTTTCAGAGTGTGTAACCTGGACAATAGTAGTTCCTTGCTCATTTAATTTCTTTAACAATTCCATAATTTCTTTCCCTTGATCGGAATGAAGGTTGCCTGTTGGTTCATCTGCAAGTATTAATTTTGGTTCTGTGATTATCGCTCTTGCAATTGCAACAAGCTGCTGCTGTCCTCCCGAAAGCTGGTTTGGAAATAAATCTTTTTTGGCTACAATATTAAATCTGTCAAGAGTTTCGGCGATTCTTCCCTTTCTTTCATCTGATTTAATTTTCTGGTAAAGTAGCGGTGTTTCAAGATTTTCATAGACAGTAAGTTCATCGATTAAATGATACTGCTGGAACACAAATCCGATGTGCGTCTTATGCAATTCGGTAAGCTTTTTCTCACTCATCTTGTGAACCGGTTCGTCATAAAAGTAATATTCCCCATCCGAAGGGGTATCAAGCATACCGATTATATTCAGTAAAGTTGTTTTTCCCGAACCCGATGGTCCCATAACCGAGATAAATTCACCTTCGTCAATTCCAAGATTTATATTTCGCAGAACATAAGTTTTTATAATTTTATTGTTATAAAACTTTTCTATTGTGTCTAATTTTATCATATTATTTCCTTCTTAGCGTCTCTGCGTCTTTGCGGTGAAGTCTTCCTACCGCAGAGACGCTAAGGCGCAATGATTTTTAAACGTGAAATTTTTCTTTATAGTTTTCTGTTACTACGTGACCGTCAAAAAGATGTATAATACGATGAGCAAACTCCGAATCATGCGAAGAGTGAGTTACCATGACAATTGTAGTTCCCTCTTCGTTAAGCTGAGTTAATATGTTCATAACCTCTTCTCCATTTGCAGAATCTAGATTACCAGTAGGTTCATCAGCGAGAATTAATTTAGGTTTCGCGACAACAGCTCTGGACACGGCTACGCGCTGCTGCTGACCTCCGGAGAGCTGCTGCGGGAAGTGGTCTTTGCGATGCATTATCTGCATTCTTTCCAATACATTTGTTACTATTTTTTCTCGTTCATTTGAAGTAATGCCGAGGTAAAGAAGAGGAAGTTCAACATTTTCATAAACAGTTAGTTCGTCAATCAGATTAAAGCTTTGAAAGACAAAGCCGATATTTGCTTTGCGAAGATTAGCTCTTTGCCTTTCAGTATATTTTGATACTTCATGCTCAAGAAAATGAAATTCACCGTCCGAAGGGTTATCGAGTAATCCGAAAATATTTAGAAGAGTAGATTTACCGCATCCGGATGGTCCCATAATAGCAACAAACTCTTTCTCGTTTATTTCAATGTTTACGTTGTTAAGAGCGGTAGTCTCTACCTCTTCTGTAGTGTAAATTTTTCTCATGTTGACAGTTTTGATCATTTCATTTTTCCTTTCTATGTAAATTAAAATTTTCCTTCTTAGCGTCTCTGCGTCTTTGCGGTAGGTAGGAGGATTTCACCGCAAAGGCGCTAAGACGAAAAGATTTCGATTACTTGAATATTAATTTATCTACATCTCCGAAATTATCATATGATGATGTGACAACTTTATCTCCAGGCTTTAATCCGCTCAGCACTTCAAAATAATCCGGGTTTTGCCTGCCGAGACTAATTGATCTCTTAACTGCTTCTGTACCGGAGTTATTAAGAACAAAAATCCATTGTCCTCCGGTTTTTTGGTAAAAGCCACCACGCGGAAGCAGCAATGCTTTTGTTCTTTCACTTAGCTGCAATCTAATTTGTAAAGTTTGACCTCTTCTAATTTCACCCGGAACTGTTCCTTCAAAATTCATATCAACTTGAAACTTTCCGTTTTTAACTTCGGGAAAAACTTTTATGACAACAAGCTTGTAATCTTTTCCATCAATCTCAGCAGTTGCATGAAGTCCTTTGACTACTCTAGCAATATAAAACTCATCGATGTCCGCTCTAACTTTGAAACCATCCAAAGCATCAATCTGACCTAATTGGGAACCCGGAGATTTAGATTGACCAATTTCAGCATTCAAAGAGGTAAGCTGTCCGCTTATGGGAGCTTTGACAGTAAGGTTATCCAAGTTCTCTCTAATTAATCCAAGATTCAGTTGTAAGCGTTTTATAGATTCACCTATTTGTTCGAGCTGAGACTGTTTCAACACAGAATCTTTTTGAAAGTTCTCTTCAGCAAGTTTTTTTTGTTCTTTGTCGTGATTATAATTATCTCTTGCCTGCTCATAATCCTGAAGTGAGATTAGTTTCTTTTCCCACATTACTTTTGCCCTATTGAATAATTGTTTATTGTTTAAGTAACTATAATTGACATCGACAAGCCTAGTCTGCAGGTTAATGCTGTTTTGTTCAATTGACAATCTTGTATTTCTTGCGTCGTTAATTTGTTGAAAGGCAAAAGATTCTTGCTGTAAAGCGCTTAATTGGAAATCAGTATTTGATAACCTTAATATTTTATCTCCTTTTTTCAGCATCGCGCCTTCTTCAACGAATTTCTGTTGAACGTTTCCACCTAGAATTGCGTCAAGATAATAAGTTGTTTGCGGAAGTACGGTACCGGAAACGGGAATAAATTCCTGAAAATCTCCTTCGGCAACAGTGGAGATTGTGATCTTATCTGCTTCAACATTTAGCTTTGAGCCGGTATCTGCAATAATTAAAATAATAAGTATTGAAAATATTGCTCCACTTATAGTGGAAAGCCAAAACTTCTTCCTTTTATATAAAGGTTTCTTTTCTATTTTCTTATCCAAGTGATAACCTACTAATTTTTCTTAATTGGTATTAGCAATTAGCGTGCCTTGACAGGCGAGAAGCAATTTTGAATTCTAAATTTTGAATTTTGAATGAAATACCATGAAATTGACAAAATTTATCAATTTAACTATTCCGCATCAGCAGGTACGTTTTAAGTAAAAAAAACGAATACTTAGATGACGATGCTAGATGAATTATTTCCTTAAAGATTTGGGAAAGAATTATAAATTCAAAATATTTAAAGATATTATTGCTTTTGAATCAATAATACTAGAAGTTAGTATTGTCCGGTATCGGACAGTTCTGTCCATTTACGAACGATCGAATATTTGTAATAATAGATAAAGGCGGATTTTTATAGGAATAAAATTTGATTACTAAATACAAAAGCATGAATCATAAAAATACAAATAATTTTATTTTACGTTCCCGGTTCTGTCGCCTTCTGTTTTCCTCCTTAAACTCCAATTTAATTTATGTAATATCACGGAATTATAATCATGAATGTAAAGTCAGGTAAAATATTAATAATCGATGATGATGAGGATATCCTCTTCTCTGCACGACTTCTTTTAAAGCAGCACTATTCTATTGTAAGAATAGAAAAAAATCCGGAACAAATACCTGTTATATTAAAAGATAATCACTACGACGTAATCCTGCTGGATATGAATTTTTCTGGTAACACCACTACTGGAGTTGAAGGTTTCTATTGGCTGAAAAAAATACTTGAGTTGGATCCGAAAGCAGTGGTAATTCATATAACTGCTTTCGGGAACATCGATATTGCGGTGAAGGCTATAAAAGATGGTGCTACTGATTTTGTACTTAAACCATGGCAGAATGAACAATTACTAGCTACTGTCTCATCTGCAATGAAATTAAGTGAGTCTAAGCAAGAGATCGATAATCTATTGTCTAGGCAGAAACAACTAAGCAGTGACATGGAAAAGGAGTTTCATGATATAGTTGGCATATCAGAGGAAATGCAAAAGGTGTTTATTACAATACAGAAAGTTGCTAAGACAGATGCTAACATATTGATACTGGGAGAAAATGGAACTGGTAAGGAGCTTATTGCAAGAGCAATACATCATCAGTCGGATAGGAATAAGGAAATATTTTTAAGTGTGGATATGGGCGCCATAAGTGAGTCCCTTTTTGAGAGTGAATTCTTTGGCTATGTGAAAGGCGCATTTACAGATGCAAAAGAAGACAGGGCCGGACGCTTTGAGGTTGCTTCAGGAGGTACACTATTTCTTGATGAAATAGGGAATTTAACCTTTAATCTTCAGATGAAATTATTGACAGCACTTCAAAATAGACAGATTACTAGGCTTGGTTCGACTATTTCTAAAAAGATTGATATTCGTTTAATATGTGCTACTAATTTGCCTTATGAAGAATTAATATCTGAAAAGCGCTTTAGACAAGATTTGCTTTATAGGGTAAATACCATTGAGATTCACCTTCCGCCATTGAGAAAGAGATTTGAGGATATTCCCCTTCTTGTTGATCATTTCATAAATATTTATTGTAAGAAATATAATAAGTCTATGAAGAAGATTAGCGCCCAAGCTCAAAGCAAGCTGACACAATATCACTGGCCGGGTAACATACGGGAACTGCAGCATATGATTGAACGAGTTGTAATCATGAGTGATTCCGGAATGCTACATCCCGAAGACTTTTATTTTTCTTCCAAAGATGTTAAAGATGAAGAGTCGGTTATTGATAATTACCATCTTGAAGAGGCGGAGAAGATGCTAATCATTAAAGCAATAAGTTTGCATGGCGGTAATTTGACTAAAGCTGCAAAGGAATTAGGTTTGACAAGAGCATCGCTATACCGAAGGTTGGAGAAATATGGTTTATAAAAGATTCAGCCTTATAATTTTATTTAGGACAGCTTTACTTTGCATTTCGGTTTTTCTTATTTTCTTTCTTCTTACTGAAACAAAGCTGGTAGCAACAACATTTATTGTTTTAGTTCTTATCGTAGCACAAATATTTTGGCTTGTACAATTCGTTCAAAAGACAAATCGGGAAATAGCAAGATTTTTTAGTTCAATTAAATACTCTGATTTCTCTCAGAACTTTAGAAGCAGCATGAAGGGTTCATCTTTTGAGGAATTAAGCAGCGCATTTTCAGATGTAATTGATGAGTTTAGAAAAGCAAGAATGGAAAAGGAGGAACACTACCGCTATTTGCAGACAATAGTTCAGCATGTTGGAATTGGGCTAATGGCATATAAGTTAGACGGAGATGTTGAACTAATAAATACTGCTGCTAAAAAATTGCTTAAGATTCATAGCTTAAAGAACATTTCAGAACTTTCTAATGTAAGTAAGACTATGGCGGATTCTTTAAGAAACTTAAAATCGGGGGATAAAATTTTAGTTAAGATGGCAGATAATAATGAACTATCTCAGCTTTCAATTTACGCTACGGAATTTAAACTGCGGGAGAACCACTACACGCTTATTTCAATTAGCAATATTCAAAGTGAGCTCGAGGAGCGTGAAATGGAGACTTGGCAGAATTTAATCCGTGTACTGACACATGAGATAATGAATTCAGTAACGCCAATCATTTCATTGTCCGCGACTGCTTGCACTTTGCTTGGAGAGATTGATAATAATTTTAAGGATAATAAAATTATCAATGCAGAAGGTATGGATGATGTAAAAGGAGCCTTAAATACAATTAAAAGAAGAGGTCAAGGCTTACTTCATTTTGTAGATGATTACCGCAGTCTGACTAGGATACCTATTCCTAATTTCCAGGAAGTTACAATTTCCGAATTGTTCGAAAGAATTCAGAAGTTACTTACTGAACAATTTCAGGAGAAGAATATTAAGTTTTCCTTTTCAATAGTTCCTTTAGATTTGGAGATTACAGCTGATCCTGATTTGATTGAACAGGTGATAATAAACCTAATATTAAACTCAATGAGTGCGTTAGCGGTTACTAGAGAGCCTGCTATTAAGTTGATTAGTAGGATTGATAACATGGGCGAATTAGTAATTCAAGTGAGTGATAACGGTCCGGGAATTCCTGAAGATTTATATGAGAAGATTTTTATTCCTTTCTTTACAACAAGGAAAGAAGGCTCCGGTGTCGGGTTAAGTTTATCTCGGCAGATAATGAGAGTGCATAAAGGTGGAATAACTGTTTATTCGGTGCCCAATAAGGAAACAGTATTTACGCTAAGCTTTTAAGATTATGTTCAGTAAGAGCAAAGCCTCCAAAGTTTATTATTAAAGTTGTCTGCAAAGTATTTATACTTTCCTTGAACTTAAATCTTAGAGGCTTTTATTAAAGATGACTAATTATTATTGGTAACGTTTAACAATTACAGCAGATGCTTCCCCTCCTCCAATGCATAGTGAAGCAAGACCGTATTCAGAATATCTTCTATTCATTTCATAAAGTAACGTAGTTAATATCCTTGCACCGCTTGCTCCTATCGGGTGTCCTAATGCTACGGCACCGCCGTTAACGTTTACTTTCTCGGTAGATAAATCTAAGAGCTTGTTCACTGCGAGTGATACTACAGCAAAGGCTTCATTGATTTCGAATAAGTCTATTTGTTTAATATCTAAATTGGCTTTCTTTAATACTTTATTTATTGCATCTGCAGGTGCGGTTGTAAATTCAATTGGAGCCTTAGCCGCAGAGCTTTGAGCTACAATTTCGACAAGAGGAGTGAGTCCCAGTTTAAGGGCTTTTTCTTCTGACATAATAAGCAAAGCAGCAGCTCCGTCGTTAATGCTTGAAGCATTAGCAGCCGTAACAACTCCATTCTTGTCAAATACAGGTTTAAGGGAAGGAATCTTATCAAAATTAACCTTCTCAGGTTCTTCATCTTTTATGAATGCAATTTCACCAGTTTTTGTTTTGACTTTCACTTCAGTTATCTCGTCTTTAAACTTCCCTTCCTTTTGTGCTGTAAGGGCGCGCTTGTAAGAATGAATTGAGAATTCATCTAATTGTTCTCGTGTGAAATGGAAATCCTTTGCGCATGATTCTGCACAAAGTCCCATGTGAATATTATTGTAAGCATCTACCAAGCCGTCAACCAAAATTGTATCTAAGATAGTTCCATTGCCTAAACGATAGCCGTTTCTTGCATTGGGTAGAACAAATGGAGAGTTAGTCATACTTTCCTGACCACCAGCTATTATAATATCTGCATCTCCGCAGGCAATAGCTTGCTGGGCAAGCATAACTGCTTTTAATCCGCTGCCGCACATTTTATTGATTGTAAGACATTCAGTCTTGTCGGGTAATCCGGCTAATAGAGCTGCCTGACGTGCGGGGGCTTGTCCTAATCCGGCGGTTAAAACATTACCCATTATTACTTCATCAATAAGGTTTTTATCGATTTTTGATTCTTCAAGAAGTGATTTGATAACTATGCTGCCTAACTGAGGAGCTGTAAAACTGCTTAGTCCGCCGTTAAATGCACCGATAGCAGTTCTTTTGGCATGTGTAATAACTACTTTTTTCATTTTTTCGCCCTGACTATTAATAATTTATGTTTTTTACTATTTGTAATTTATCAAAATGTATTGAAATATAATGTTTAATTCTAAAAATCAATGCTTTTGATATTTTTCTATTTTATTTTTTTGTCTGTATGATCCGTACTATTTAATATCACATAACCAAAGCCATTATAGCTTTTTGAACATGGAGACGATTTTCTGCTTCGTCAAAAATTACAGAGTTTTTGGAGTCTGCAATTTCATCTACAACTTCTAACCCGCGATGGGCAGGAAGACAGTGCATAAATAAATAATCTTTTTTAGCATGTTTGACAAGGTTACTGTTAACCTGGTACTTTTTGAATATTTCATTTCGTTTAACGGCTTCGCTTTCTTGCCCCATACTTGCCCAAACATCGGTGTAAATAACATCAGCACCTGTAACAGCTTCTACGGGATCAATTACAATTTCAACTTTACTTCCCGATACTTTTGCATTTGAAATAGATTCTTGCACAATTTCCTTGTTAGGTTGGAAGTCTTTTGGGGATGCAATTGAGATATCCATACCGACTTTAGAACATCCATGCAAAAGACTATTAGCAACATTATTCCCATCGCCCACATAAGCAAGCTTTAATCCTTTTATAGACTTCTTTTTTTCAAGGATTGTGAAGAGGTCAGCTAATATCTGGCAAGGGTGCATTATATCCGTTAGTCCATTTATTACCGGTATTGAGGAATTTTTTGCAAGGTCAATTACATCTTGATGGTCAAATGTACGGATCATTATTCCGTTTAGAAATCTTGAAAGGACTTTAGCCGTATCCGGTATGCTTTCGCTTTTCTTAAGTTGAAGGTCGTTTTGATTAAAATACATCCCTATACCACCAAGTTGGTAAATACCGACTTCAAAAGAAATTCTTGTGCGTGTTGAAGGTTTAGAAAAGATCATTCCCAATGTTTTTCCTTCAAGGATGCGATGAGGCGCTCCGTTTTTAAGTTTAGATTTAAGAGAGGCGCTTAGTTCAAATATTTGCCAAAATTCTTCAGCAGATAAATCATTTAAAGAAATTAAGCTTTTCCCTTTCATATTCGACATGTTTTGTTCCTTTGCAATTTTAATGAGTAATAATTGCCCCACGATAAAACATGGGGCTACAAAAAGGATACAGAAAGTTAAATAAAACCTTTTTCTTTCAAAATAGATTTCACAGTAATATTCCCTTTTTCCAGTAGTTCATATTGAACGCGAACATGAGGTTTGTTTATTTTCAATATTCTTCCAAGGTCAATCGGAGTACCGATTATTACGGTATCGCAATCGGTTTTATTAATAGTTTCTTCCAGATCTAAAATTTGTTGATCGCTATAACCCATAGCAGGTAAAAGCTTTCCGATTTTAGGATATTTTTTAAAAGTATCAGAAATTGAATTGACAGTAAATGGTCTCGGGTCAATAATTTCTTCTGCATCGTTTCTCCACGCAGCAATCATACCTGCGCCATATTCCATTTCACCGTGTGTTAAAGTAGGGCCATCTTCAACAACAAGAACCCTCTTTCCTTTGATCAAGTTTTCTTTATCAAGGGTAAGAGGAGAATTAGCTTCAATAATTTGAGCTTTAGGATTTACTACACGAATGTTATCATAAAGCTTCATAATATTTTTTTTATCTGCTGAATCCATTTTATTGATAACAACTACATCTGCAAGTCTCAAAGAAGTATTGCCGGGATAGTAATACATTTCATGCCCTGCCCGGTGAGGGTCAACAACCGTAAATGTTAAATCTGATTTATAAAAAGGAATATCATTATTACCGCCGTCCCAAATAATTACGTCAGCTTCCTTTTCGGCTTCGGCAAGAATAGCAGCATAATCGACACCAGCATAAATAACGCTGCCCATAACAATATGGGGTTCGTATTCTTCCATCTCTTCAATGGTGCATTTATATTTAATTAAATCTTCTAATGAGCCATACCGTTGAACTTTTTGTTTTACAAGATCTCCGTAAGGCATGGGGTGACGTATTGAAACGACCTTTTTCCCTGCTTCGCGGAGTACTTTGACAATTTTGCGGGAAGTCTGAGATTTTCCGCATCCGGTTCTAACTGCAATAATTGAAATAACAGGTTTGTTACTTTTAATCATTGTATCATTCGCGCCCAAAAGTTTGAATGAAACACCGGCTGCATTAACAATTGATGCTTTTGTCATAACATAATTAAAAGTAACATCGGAATATGAAAATACCACCTCATCAACTTTAAGCTCTTTAATTAAGCCGGTAAGGTTTATTTCATCGTAAATTTTAATTCCGTTTGGGTACAATTTACCGGCGAGTTCGGGCGGGTAAATTCTACCATCGATATTTGGAATTTGGGTGGCAGTAAAGGCGACAACGTTATAGTCGTTATTGTCGCGGAAGTAGACATTAAAATTGTGGAAGTCGCGTCCGGCGGCGCCCATGATCAAGACATTTTTTGTAGACATAAGATCCCCGATCTATTGTTTAGAAATATTGATTTAAGGGAAAGATACCCAATTTTGTCAGGCACCATTAGAGCAAAAATAAGAATAATCGGCATTAAAATCTTGATAAAGCTTATTATCAAACGTGAATTTTATTCTACCGTAACGCTCTTAGCTAAATTTCTTGGTTGATCAACGTTTAAACCTTTTTTAACTGCGATGTGATAAGCAAGGAGTTGCAAAGGTATTACGGTTAAAAGCGGCATAAGAATTCTAATAGTATCGGGAATTTTAATAGTATAGTCGACAAGCTTATCGATCTCATTATCGTTCTTACTAGCAATAGCAATAATACGACCTCGGCGGGCTTTTATTTCCTGAATGTTACTTATAATTTTGTCGTAAGTAGAATCTTTAGGAGCAATAAACACCACCGGCATATTTTCATCAATCAAGGCGATGGGACCGTGTTTCATCTCCGCAGCCGGATAGCCTTCTGCATGTATATAAGAAATTTCTTTAAGCTTCAAAGCGCCTTCAAGGGCAACCGGGAAGTTATAGCCGCGTCCGAGGTATAAAAAGTTTTTTGAATCTTTAAATATTTCTGCAATTTTTTCAATTTCATCATTAAGCTTTAATATTTCCGAAATCTTATCCGGTATGTGTGATAATTCGAGGGCAATAGATTTACCATCAACCAAACTCATGGTTTTTTTACGGGCAATTAGCAAAGTAATTAAAGCAAGTACAACAAGCTGAGAAGAGAACGCTTTAGTAGAAGCAACACCTATTTCAGGACCGGCATGTGTATAAACGCCGGCGTTACTTTCGCGAGCGATAGAACTTCCAACCACATTACAAATTCCGAGCACAAGTGCGCCTCTTAGTTTAGCCTCTTTAAGAGCGGCGAGAGTGTCTGCGGTTTCACCGCTTTGAGAAATAAAAAATATTGCATCGTCTTTTTCAATAATCGGATTTCGATAGCGAAATTCTGAAGCATATTCTACTTCAGTAGGAATGCGTGTGAATTGCTCAAGCATATATTTACCGACAAGACCTGCATGCCATGAAGTACCACATGCCGAAATAGTAATTCTTTTTGAAGCCGCAAGTCTGTCTGCGACGTTTTCAAGACCTCCGAGTTTTGCAGTACCTTCGTCAAAAAGAATTCTACCCCTCATTGAATTACGAACAGACTCAGGTTGCTCCATAATTTCTTTAAGCATAAAATGAGGGAAACCGCCTTTGTCAATTTCGTCTAAAGTCATGGAAATTTCGTGAATTTCCTTTTTAACTTCCTTATCAAGATTAGTTTTAGCGTTAAAGTGGTCTTTGAAAACCTGGATAATCTCGCCGTCTTCAAGATAAACAATTTGTTTAGTATGAGAAATAATTGCAGAAACATCAGAAGCGACAAAATTTTCATTTTCACCTATACCCAGAACAAGGGGAGAACCTTTACGAGCTGCAATAATTTTATCAGGTTCCTTTTCATAGATAACCGCTATGCCGTAAGTGCCTTCAACTTCGCTTAAAGCTAATTGAACAGATTTGAATAGAGAATGTCCTTTAACTAAAAAGCTGTCAATTAAATGGGGGAGAACTTCGGAATCAGTTTGAGTAATAAACTCGTAGCCAAGCTTTTGAAGTCCCGTTCTTAAGGTTTGGTAATTTTCAATTATCCCATTATGAATCACATATAAGTTTTTTGAAGTATTGAAATGAGGATGAGCATTTATTTCATTCGGCACACCGTGTGTTGCCCAACGGGTATGCCCGATGCCAAGATTTGCTGATAGATCAAGACTTTCGATTTTATCTTCGAGAAGAGAAACTTTTCCTTTGTTTTTAATTACTTCCGAATGATGATCGAAAATGAGTGCAATACCAGCGGAATCGTATCCCCGGTACTCCAATCTTTTTAATCCATTAATGATAATCGGCACACAATTTTTTTCACCTATATATCCTACAATCCCGCACATTATGACTCCTGTTATTTAAAGAAAATTAAAAAAATCATAGTGTAATTATATTTTATATTTGGACTAATTGAAAGCCACATTAAGCGTTATTTTACTTTAGCAAATTTTTGGATAACGGACTTCATACTGCCGTTATTTTTAATTATAATTTTGTAAAAATAAACTCCATTTGCAAGTAGGCTTCCGTCTTCCTCACGTCCGTCCCAATAAATTTTATTAAAACCAATTTGAAGGTCTGACTGAGGGACCATAATATTTTTAATTAGCCTTCCGGCAACGGTAAATATTTTGATGGTAAATTTTTCCGGAACATTTGCGCCGGTTAGCTGAAAAGTAAAATTCGTATTATCGTTAAACGGATTGGGATAATTAAAAACATTTTGAATATCGGCTTGATTAGAGGTGTAAAACTCAAGTGTATGAGCAAGGGAATAATTGCCGGAAGGACCTCTTGCACTAAAACTAATAGTATGCTTTCCATCAGCTAAAACGGGAGTCCATCTTATTTCAGTGTGAGCGTTTGGATATGGGATTTCTGTAAACATTATGTCAGTTCCCGAAAAGTTAAAAGGATTACCGTCAAATGAAATAATAAACTTTGAAGTGTCTACTGGTAATGTATCGGTATCTTTCAACGAAATAATTACAATAGGTTTTGAAGAGACAATATCGCCATTCAAAATTTCATTGCCGTCAAAAGTTATTGAAAAGGAGGGTTTTACTGAATCCACTATGATAAAAAGATTTTTACTTGCAGAGTTGTTAAAAGTATAGAACTCACCCGAAGATAAAACAGCTATTGCATTAATAATATTTGAAGATAATAAATTTGCTGTTTGAATTGTGGCACTTATATCAACTGCACTATCAGCGGGGACAAAAATTACTTTTGAATAGAAAGGCGAATTGTTCGAATTTAAGAATAAATTTAACTGAACAGAATCGGCGTTTGAAAGTCCGTAATTGTGCAGTCTTAATTTTATATTAACCGGAATTCCTTGAAGAACTGAATCCTGACTTAGTGTCATTTCATCTTTTAGTAAAGAAATATCCGGCAGAGATGTATAATCAACGGAGACGGATTTTAAGTTTACCGGAGAAGTTGAAGTAAATGAAGAATCCCATAAATTGATTCCGAGCTTAATATAATTATACTTTCGAGATTCTAGATTTCCGATGTTTAGTGGCGGCATGAAATTAGTTTTTAACGTATCCCATTGATTAGTTCCTGTATTCTTACCAAGCAAAGAGACTTTAAAGGCGGATAGATTATCTCTATTAACAATATTTAAATTTAGGTTATTCCATTCAGCAGCAGGACCAATTTCGCTTGTTGTTACGCTACAGTTCGCATCTATATATTTTCCTTTGAATTTAGAAATTTTCGGAGTGACGCTTTTATTACTATATACCGAAGTATAAACAAGATTATTTTCTAAGTCATAACACCAGGCGTAATAGTTTTGGAAAGGGATATATGAAATCCATTCCTCTTCAAAAACTCCGTCAGAGATTCTTATCCTGCGAATAAATCCGTTTTCATAATTTTCATACGGGTAGATAAACCCGTCAGCAACAAAGAATGATGAGAAACCGGAATAACTTGTTCCGCTAAGCTGCATATCGGGCTTAGTCAAAGACCAGTTATTTTTTGGGTTAAATGTTCTTAATACATAGTGATTATTTCCGGAAGTATCCTTAGTTGTAAGATTGTAAACATAATTGCTATCGGCTGATAGATAGAAAGCACCGTTTTGAATTTTCGCATTATCCCAGTTTAATAATCCATCCTTGAGTAAAACTCTGGCGGTATCGCCTGTATATATATCAACTTTCAACAGGCTATAAGGTTCACCATCGGTGACATAAATAAAGCCGTCACTCAAATAAAACATTGAATTTTTAATCGGTGCGTAAAAATTTGGTAAAGTTCCATAAAATCGTCCTTTTACCGTTCCGTTCAACCCTGTTCCGAACCTGTATATTTTTGAATATCCATGCAGGTTATATTTAAGCGCATAATACCAAATATTTCCTATATATATATAAGAGCCGTCGGTAGTAATTGAAGTCATTCCGGTGGAATCTAAAACTGAAGATGTAATTATTATATCTTCCAATAGATTTTTAATAAAAGGTTTAGGCGGAAGATAAACTGTATTTAGTGTTAAACCGGAATCAGAAATATTCATATTATAATGATTGAACAAAACAAGCTGTTTCCCTTGAATGAAATAGCCATTTTGTATCGAATTCAAAATTGAAAATGTTCTAGGTACACTCCAACCGCTTGAATCTTTACCATTATAGATTCTTGATCTCCAGAAATAAATTCCTTTTGGAAGCGGCGGTGACTTCCATAAGACTAAGCCTAAAGAAGGCGATATTGATGACGAGCTAACCGGATTGTTAAAATTAATATTCGTATCAATTTGAATAAAATAATTCATAGCTTGCGATAAAAAATAACCGATATCTGCAATTCTAAATTCAACTGAAGAAGTTTGTGAAGTGAACCCATCAACCGGAGAAATTATGTTCGGATCTTGAAGATTATAAACTATTATAGAATTTTTTGCAATATTATCGGAATGATCTAATTCAGGAATAATATTTTCTTCATTTACTTTAACAGTAAAGGAATAATTTCCGGCAATCCGTGGAATCCAGGTAAAATAGGTTGAATCTTCAAGACCAAAGCTTCCTAATTTTTTTTCACCTAATTGGAAAATAGTATCGAGAGACTCAACAAATAATTGAATAGTAACAGAATCAGAAGGAAATAAAACACCAAGATTTTGTATGTTAATTTTTATTTGCACAGTGTCGTTGACTATTTCATTCTCTTTTTCGAAAGAAATTCCGGCTGAAGAAACGCTAAAGTCGGGTTTATCAGGTAAAGCTAATTTTAGGACCGGATCACCGAGATAAGTAAGAAGAGCAATTTGGCTGCTATTATATCCGATAGCAGGCATAATATTTTTTGCAAATTGAAATACTTTTCCAGTGAGATAATTTTTTTTATTAAAGATTTCATCAAAGATTAAATTATCAACGAAAGTACCGACACTCCAGTAAGTAAGTCCAACATTTCCAAAAAATCCTATACTTCCCTTTCCGGGAACTTTATTAAACTGCTCACCAAAAACATCCTGATCGTCAAAATAAGCGGTATAACATGTAACGCTTAAAATAACAGGGAGCCGCCCGCCGTTATTCAATAAATAAATATCATCGTTAAGAAATGTAAGATCCCATTGATATCCTCCACCATGCCCGTAATAATTTACTAAAGCCGCTCCTTCATTTATTTTATTTCTAATTTCGGGACCTGCCCCTTGAAACTGAAGATACTCAGGTCTGTTAGGGTATCGTATAACCTTAGTAGAATTGAATCCATTTGGGATTACATAAGATTGTTCGAGTTCCACGCTTGCATCATTTAATTCAAGGTTATCTTCATCAGCCTGGTTTAACCCGGATGAAAGTAAAAGAATATTTTGCTTCCAGGATTTAGTATTATCTAGAGGATAGTTTATTAACTTATCGACAAGAACATTTCCTTCGGCAACTGTTTCGCAAGATAACCTTCCGATTGCTAAGTCAGGATGAATATTGTCAGAGACAGCCACAATCATATTATCGCTAACTGATTCTCCAAGGGTGTGACTATAATAAGGAATAGATGGAACAAAGCTTTTGCGGCTTGTTGAAAGAAACTGGCGATAATCATGGCTCATATCACCAAGGAGTACAACATAAGCCGCCGATGGCTTTTGCCAATTAGAAAAAGCATAAGAAACAAAATTCTTAATAGCATAAGGGTCAAGAAGTCCGTTTGAAAACTCGTCATAAATCTGATTAGTATAAACTATTTTAATCCTCGGATTAGTGATTGAAGAATCCGGAAAATTATTGTTTCTAAAGTTTGAAAGTCTTTCTGCTACAGATTTAAAATCCGGATGAGCTATAATGATATAGTCGGCTCCGTTCGAAGAATTTCTTAAATCTGATTGGACTGACTTAGTAATAGAATCCGGTGAAAGGAAATAATCATACCCAACGCAGAAATAATCAACCGGAAAAGAGACAGAATCGACAAAGAAAGCAGAATTATATTGATCGTGGGTAATGAGCGCATTTTTGATAATTACATTTTTTTGGGGAACAAATATTTTAATTGAATCTCTGATGAAGAGCCAGGTCCAATATCTAATTTTCCCAGTAATATTAGGAGGACTGCTGAACTCGATATGATTTGTATCTGCGCGATTATCACGCCAATAAAATACATCAAACCAGTTAACAGCAATTTCATCTGTTGAAGTAAGAGAGCAAGCATCGCCGTTAACATGAATTTGCATAATATTTCCGGTAGGATAGATTTGGACATTTTCTTTTGAAAGTGAAATCGTTTTTTCAAAAGTTGCAGTGTTTTGTCCAGACCAGGCAATTGAACCAACCGGTTGATTGGTGATGGTTATGTATGCATTATGATCCGTAGAACAGCCGCTATTTGTAGTCAAACCTTGTAGTTGAACTTTGACGTTTATTTGTGTTGAATCGGGTTCAAGATTTTTTAGCCCATCAAAATGATATTCAAAGGCGTGCTGGATAGAACCATGCTGTCCGGAAACTTTATCCCACAACCAAAAATCCCTTTTATCATCTCCTGCATAGCCGAGATTTTCATAGAGAGAATCCTTTTCAAAATGAAGTTTAGTATAATTTGTTTGGAAAGTGTAATCCCATTGCTTATTTGAGCAGTCTTTTCCAAGATACCTCAAACCGGCCGAATCTGCTTCGGTAGAAAAGAAATAGACATTATCAATGTTATAAATATTTGACTCAGCATACGGAGTGGATTTTGGCGGAGAACCTACAAATTCTATAAAATCTCCCGTGTTAAAAATTCCATCATTATTATTATCTGAGACATAAATTGGAACTTGCTCACCTTCGTTTAATAATTCTAATTTTGAAATGAGAACATTATTGAGTAAAGCTCCGGCAGCAACTAGCTGCTCATAAGTAATCCGGTAGACACCTTTTTTTTTAAGATAGATTTTGTAATAAGACTTTGAAGGGTCGTACCAATATTTCTGTGCAACATCTGCTTTTGTATTTAAGGTAGTGAATTTCTCTCCGATCCACTTTACGGCTTCATTTTTATTTATTATGAAGCTATTCACAAATTCAAGAGTTTTTAGATCATTTATTTTACCCACGGATTTAATCGAAGTGTGAGACGCACCAAAAGAAACCTCGACTAATATTTTTTTATTGTACACTAATTCTCGTGAAACCGGGTTAAATTGGAACGGCGAAGCATTAAGAATGATAATATGAGCATAGCGGTAAAAATAATTATCAATTATCTCTGCAGGTAATGAGGGGAATAAATTATTTTTGCTATAGATATTTTCATTCAAATCAGTGAGTGTAATTGGTTTTTTAGACGGATCTTCAATAGGCATCGGAAGAATAAATTGATTTTGGATTACTAATTTATCTAGCGAAAGGATTTTAATCTTCGGCAGTGAACCTACCGGTGCACCGATGTGTATATAAAATGCCGGCAGCCAAGGTTCTCCGGAGATTCGTAGAGGATAGGTTTTGCCGGTTATATATTGAAATTTTTTACCGCTAATTAAAGTGTCAGTAATTTTATATGAATCGGAAAAATTAAATTCTATTTTTATATGGTCAGAAGTGGACTCAACTACACGGTAAGATTGAGCATTCACGGAAGGGAAAGACAATAGTAAAATAAAACAAATAATCGGATTATAAAGAGCATTCATAAGATCAAATTATTTTTTAGATAATTCAGAAATTTCAGGTCCCTCATTTACAATAATTTCATTTGGACTATTTCCATTTGTAGAGTTGAAAGTTGGGACATAATATTTGAACAATTCGACCCATTCGCTTTTTGTAGCGAAAGCATTCATACCGGAAAAATGTTCAACCATTGTTTTCACGGAGTCTTGATTAAAATTTGAAGATATTTTCGATTTAAATATTTTCTGGTGGGAAGTTTTAACAATTTCTTCTTCGGCAGTAAGATCTTCCTCAAATAATTTTTCACCTTCGCGGATACCGGTATATTCTATTTTTATATCCTCACCCTCGACCAGATTGTTAAGGCTAATTAAATCCCGCACAATATCAATAATTTTAACCGGGTTTCCCATATCAAGACTAAATACATCGCCATTTTCACCATTTGCAGAAGCCTGTAATACCAATGATACTGCTTCCGGGATAGTCATAAAGTATCTTTTCATTTCCGGATGGGTCACCGTAATAGGACCTCCATTTTTTAATTGATCAATAAAAATTGGAAGGGCGCTGCCCCTGCTTCCGATAACATTCCCAAAACGAACCGCAATAAATTTAGAAGCGCTTAATGTGCTAATACCAGTAACAATATATTCGGCAATTCTTTTCGAAGCGCCCAGAATGCTTATGGGGTTTATGGCTTTATCTGTTGAGATTAAAATGAAGTTTTCTACACCGAAATTTTTTGCAGTTTCTGCAAGATTATAAGTGCCGAGAACATTTACGCGAGCGGCTTCGTCGGGGAAATGTTCCAACATAGGGACATGTTTATAAGCGGCTGCATGAAATATTATTTCAGGTTCAAACTCTTCAAAAACATTTTCAACTTTTGAAAGGGCAGAAATGTCGCACAAATACATTTTAATTTTACTTTTATCAAAACTGCGGCTAAGCTGAATTTCGAGATTGACAAGGTCGCTTTCATTTATATCAAGGATACCTATTTCCCGAGGATAATAAGCAACTACCTGGCGAGCAATTTCAAAACCAATTGAACCTGCGGCACCTGTTATCAATATTTTTTTATTTTTTATTGATGTGCCGATAATTTTTGAATCTATCGAAACAGCTTGCCTTCCGATCAAGTCACTAACTTCAATATCGCGAATATCTTTTATGTTGACTTTTAAGTCATTTGAGATATCGTTTACGGTAGAAACAACTTTGACATCGCTAATGCCGTTTTCATTGGCGATGTTAAAAATTTTCCTGTGAAAATTCCTGTCGGCAGATAAGACAGAGATCAAAATCGTATCAATTTTCTTATCCCTAATTATAAATGGAAGCTCTTTCGTAGTGCCGAATACTTTAATTCCTTGAAAGAACAAATTTTGTTTAGAAAGATCATCGTCGATAAATCCGGTTAAGCTGAACTTCCGTTCTTTACTTCTTAAAATGTCTCTAACAATTTGTTCGCCGCTATTACCAGCACCAACTATCAAAGTTTTCTTTAGACCGGAAGTACTGTAACTTTGCCGTATAACTTCAAAATACATTCTTTTGGCAATTTTAAAACCAGAAGAGAATAATAATGTAAGTCCGAGATCGATTATTAATACACTTCCTGAAATACCGGTAAACAGATTAGAATTAAACGCGAAGCTAATCATGAACAGAATACCGGTGCTAGATAAGGAAGCTTTGGCTATTCTTGCTAAATCTTGAATCGAAAAAGAATTCCAGGTAATATTATACAATTTTGAAAAAAAGAAGACAAGAAATTTAACCGTAATAAAGATTAGCAATACCATAAAAAGATTTTTATCTTCATAAGCTTTATACCTAAATTCGGATCTAATAAACAAGGCAAGTAAAAACGAGGCAGTGAAAGAGATTAAATCGAAGAAAATGAATATTATTTTTCTTGCAATTAAGGTCAATGATGACTTATAAAAACCTTTCGATATCACAAAACCATTGCCTTAGCAGTTTTAAGAAAAGTTTTAAGGTCTGTCGCGAAGCTCATTTCATTCATATATTTTTTGCACAATTTTAATTTTTGTGGCAGGACTTCATTAATGTAAAAAGATTCGGCTTCACCGACATTAACAAAAAGATCGGATTCATTTCTAAATTTTATCGAAGCATAGCCGATTATGCCCGGTCTAATTTTAAGTATTTCCGAATATTCCATTGGATAATAATCAGCAAATTTTTTCAGTTCGGGGCGTGGTCCGATTAAGCTCATATTTCCGAGCAAGACGTTAATAAACTGGGGCATTTCATCAAACTTAGATCTTCTTAAAATTTTTCCTATAAAGGTAATCCTTCCGTCATTTGATAATGAGATACCCGGTCCAATTTTGTCTGCATTTCTTATCATCGTTCTAAATTTAATTATCTTAAAAGGTTCCCAATCTTTTCCCACCCTTTCCTGTAAATAAAACACCGGTAAGCCAGAACTGATAATTATTAGGCATGATACTAATAGAAATACAGGAAGGAAAAGAGTTACAGCAATTAAAGAAATTAAAATGTCGAATAATCTTTTAGTAAAATGATACATTTATGCTACAGCAAATATTTATTAGCCATTTATTTTTTATATTTATTAGTCAAACAATTCACTGCATCTGCGACTCTATCTATTTGAAGTTCATTCATCGCAGGCCAAATTGGAAGAGTTACAATTCTTGGATAAATAAATTCAGAAACTGGATAATTATTTTTTTCAAATTGAAAATTTGTTTGATAAAAGGGATGCCGGTAAAGCGGTATAAAATGAACACTAGTGCCAATTCCTTTTTCCTTTAATTCCTCAATAAATCTTGAACGGTTTATAGATAATTTATCAATATCTAAAAGAATAGGATAAAGATGATAAGAAGAGCTTCTATCACTTTTAATGTTGTAAGTTTTAATCAACTCATTATCCATAAAAGCTGAATTATATTTATCATAAATTTCTTTCCTCATTTGTAGCATTAAGTCAATTTTAGATAACTGTGCCAAACAGAGCGAAGCATGAATATCATTAAAATTGTATTTGAATCCGGGAGCGACAACTTCATAATACCAGGTACCTTCATCCGAATAACGCTTCCAAGAATCTTTATTTATTCCGTGAAGCCGCATTAAAGAGCATCTATCTGATATTTCTTCATTGTTGGTACAAAGCATTCCACCTTCTCCTGCAGCCAGAGTTTTTGTAACATAAAAACTAAAGCAAGTTACATCTCCAATTGTTCCTATTTTTTTACCTTTATAAGATGCCGGAAGGGCATGGGCTGCATCCTCAATTATTTTGAGATTATATCTTTTGGCAATATCAAGGATTTCATCCATATCACAAGGATTGCCGCCGTAATGAACAGGAATGATAGCCTTAGTCTTGTTTGTAATAGCAGCTTCAATTTTCACAGGGTCAATGTTAAAGGAATCTTGTTGAACATCAACAATAACAGGTTTTGCCCCAAAGTAGCATACTATTTCCGCTGTAGCCGTAAACGTAAATGAAGGGACAATTACTTCGTCATCTTTTTTTAGTCCGATGGCTTCACAAGAAAGATGAGCTGCTGCTGTCCATGAATTTGCAGAGACAGAATACCTAGAACCAATATATTGATTAAATTTTTTTTCGAATCTAATTACCTTTGGCCCCATCGTCCACCATCCCGAACGAACAGCATCAACAACCTCATTAACTTCGTCGTCAGTAATCATAGGTTTGTGAAAAGGGATATATTCATTCATAATTTTTACTGATAATAAATTTTTCGTTTGCCGAATAATTCCGACTAAATTGTTATAATTTAATGAATAAAATGACATATCAAGACAAACAAATATAATGCCGAAACATTGGAATCTGTGTTTCTATACTATTTTATATGCTAATTAGAAATCGTTTATTTTTTTAAAACTATGTGCGGTTTTGTTTAATTTTGAAACAATAATTGAAATAATATCAAGTGAGCTGAGAAAAACTCAAGAATCTATTATCAAAGAATTAAAGAGATCTTATGACATTCTCAAAACAGACAAATATTAACAAGAATTCATTCTCTCTCTTGAAAATTTGACTAAATATTTAGAACAAATTTAGATTAGAATAGAACTATTGGAACAAACCTTTTCCTAAGGATCTACTATTGCTTAAAGAAATATTTATTGCAGTAAGCAATACAGTATTGTTCATTTAAAATAAATTGTGATTTAGTGCTATTATCATTGGCAAGATTATTTTGAAGAGACCTTTTTCGCTGAATTTTTTAAACCTAATAAAAAACCAAATCCATATGAAAGATGAATAACAGGAAAAACAATTAGAGAATATATTTTTACTTTGAAATTTTCTTTTGTAATTCCTGAGGTAAAAAGTAAGAGAACTATATAAACAATTAATGGGATAAATATCCAATTCAAAATTGTATAGAGAGGAAGAAGAAATAAATACAATACAAATAATCCAGGAATTAAATGGCGCACCTTAATACCCCTGTTTATTTTTTTAAGTACTAACGGTTTGTAAAAACCATATTGGAAATATTGCTTGAACAATCCCCAAATACTATCTCGCGGGTAATACCATAATTTGATGTCGGGATTTAGATAGACTTTTTTCCCCAAGCTATTGGCGCGATAGTTAAATTCGTCATCCTGATTTCGGATTAATCTCTCGTCAAATAAGCCTGTTTTATCAAAGATATTTTTTTTGAAAGCGCCATACGGAACACTATCAACATAGCCTTCATAATTTGGGTCATGAGCTTTGCTATCTCCGATTCCGAAAGGATTTGAAATTGCCTTAGCAACGGCATTTTGGAAATTGTTTCTATAAATTGTCAGGTAAGGGCCACCGACAATATCTGCATTAGATTTTATAAAAGACTCAATTATTTTTTCAAAATAGTTTGACGAATATTTTGTATGTGCATCAAGCCTAACAATAATTTCGCCTCTTGCTTTTTGTATCCCTATATTCAATGCAAAAGAGACATACTTTCCTGGATTGTCTATCAAAAAGATATTTTTGTGGTAAGTTAAAAACTCCTTAACAATTTCTCGTGTACTATCTGAAGAACCGCCGTCGATTATTAGAAGTTCTTTATCTAAAGGTTTTGAAGAGACAAAGAATTCAACTACCTCCTTGATATAATTAGCTTCGTTGTATGTCGGACAGATAGCTGAAATCAAAATTATTTATCTATCATGATTATTTTGTAAAAAGGTATTTTTGGATATCATAGCACGCTAATACGCAAGTTCATGCTCAAGGTCAAGTTCAAGCACAGCAATATCTTCGGTATAATTGTATTCAGGATCTTCTTTGGGCTTCAGCTCATCGAGAATCTCGTATAAAAATTTTTCCTCCCCAAACTTGTTATAATCATTTTGTAGTTCAGCAATATTTTCGCTTCCGAACTTCAGCTCGAATTTGTGCCGGTTTAATCTTGCCGGAATGTTTTTGCTGCTGCCAATAAATATTTTCCCGTTGACTAAATTTTTTACATGGTAAACTCCCATGAGATTTAATGTTCTCTTATAATTTTTTCTAATTTCAGATTTATTAATCATTTTTATCTCCTAAATTCATTCAAATAATATCTTAACTCTAATAATAAACAAATCCGGAATTGTACCGATAGCTTAACAATTTTATTCTTTCTAAAATATTAGTTTAAGATTTTCGGTTCGTATTCTTCAATTCGTTCTATTTTCCCTGATTCTCGAAGAATATTAGATCTTTTATCGATATGATAATAATATTGCTCTAAATATAATAAATTATCAACCATATTTTTTGGTGTTCATTATCAAAATCTTTATCTCACTTAATCGTTACCTTTATTCAAAATATTATTAGGCATTTAGAATTATAGAGTGAAAAATTATTCCGGAATTTTATCATATACCCAATCTATTTCATATCAATTAGGGATAGGCGAAAATCTTGATGCTTTTATTTTGAAAAGCAATAGCCGTATAATGTTTTGGAAAAATAAAATGGGATTAAGAAAATGGTTTGAGAAAAATAGAAATTTTATTTGGATAAATAATCCACAAGCTAAATTTGATATAGAAGCGCTTAATTCTTATAACAATATTTTTTTAAATAATATTTCTATCTTTATAACCGGGTGCAACTCATCTCTAATCCCCTTTCTTAAAAAAAATAAATTTGAAATAATGAAAACAGGTAAAGAAGCTATTTTGAATTTGGACTACGCTCACTTTAGAAATAAATCATTAAAAGAAATTATTAGAATCGGATTTAAGCACGGCAATATTATAGAGGTTCCCTATTCCGACAAAATTCGCGATAAGTTAGAAGAATTCAAATCGGAGTGCACGCACAGTAATGAACCACAGCTAAAATATTTATACAATGATATTCTTTTGCCTTCAAATAGGCTATTTGTATTTGAAAGCGAAAACGGTGCATGGTTAGGTGCAATAACAGTTAGGATTATGGATAAAGAAAAAGTAATTACCGACCTAATCTTAAGATCAAAAATGGCTACAAAAGGTACAATGGAAGCTTTGATTTATTCAATTTTTGGTAAAATAAAGCAAGAAGGGTTTATTTCTTGGAGCTTAGGTGAAGTTCCATATATAATTTATGATAGCCCGAAATTGACAAAAGAATTTTTAATAAATTTTACTGGCAGAAGATTAAAATTTGCATATAATTATCTGGGTCTTTACAACTTTAAAAACAAATTTGAACCAGAATGGCAAGAAGTATATACTTGCGGCAAACCAAAGTTAAATTTAACTACATTTGTAAAAGCTGCCTCATTTAGTAATATGACAACTTTAGTTCGCAGCAAGTTTTTTTATAATTTATATTCTTCTGGAAAAGCTTTTCGGAATAACGAAATAAAGAGAAAACCGGTGAACTCCGATTACTCTAAGGTTTCGTGATTGGACAAATCAACTGCAAATGTGAATTAAAACATGGGGCAACAAGCCGCAATTGGAGATCTATGATGGAATCCCGAAAGCTTTCGGGACATATTTCTATTTAAAAAGCGAAAAATTAGACGTCCATACTACAGCGCGCTAAAGAGCTAGTTCAAGTTCAAGTTCAAGTTTAAGATCAAGTTCAAGAAAAAAGCAAAGGGAATATTTCGCTGGAGAGCGGACAGGATTGACATAAAAACAAAAACTCAAACGGTAATAATATATTCGTCTTACATTTTTTAACTCAAAACTAAATCCATTTTCTTTGAGTTTATTAGAATTATTCTTATCAAATTTTTGAAGATGTTCAGCTACCGATGAAATATGTAATGATGCATTTAAACAAATTAGGGAGTAGAAATGTCTACAGTTTATTCTAAACACTCCAGGAAATATTACTTCCTCGAAACTGAAATGGGTTAAATAGAACTAACCAAATATTTTTTGAGACTTATTACTATTTACTTGCTGCTTGCCGCTATGAATTAACACTCATAATAGAATTATAGAGCTTAATTAAATCTTCTTTAGTGAATGGTTTAGAGATATAGTAGTCAAATCCCTCATTCATAAATCTTTCTTTATCTCCTTTCATAGCAAAAGCCGTAAAGGCTACTATAGGTATGTGGGATTTATTTTTCATTTTTTTAATTCTTTTCGCTGCCTCGACCCCTCCCATACCTTTCATATTTATGTCCATAAATATTGCTTGATATTTCGTCTTTTCAACCATATTTATCGCTTCTTCTCCGCTACCGGCGAACTCCATTACACAATAATCTTTCAGAAATAATCTTGAAACTAATTTTGTGCTATCATCGTCTTCAACTAAAAGGATTAAAGGAAGTGTAATTTTTTCATTCACATAATTACCGCAATAGTATCGATTACTTGATTAGGGTTATCTGTTGGAGCAGAGTAAGTTTTGAAAGTTAGAGTAAATATCGAACTTTTTCCGGGGATACTATCAACTGCAATTGTACCACCCATTAATCCGACAAACTTTTTTGTCAGTGTTAAGCCAAGTCCGGTGCCTTCAAATTTTCGCCCCCACCCTTCGCTTGCTTGTCTAAACTCTTCAAATATTGTATCTAATAATTCCTTAGGAATTCCTATCCCTGTATCGATAATCTCGATAATAACAGAATCGTTTCCTTCCATAATCTTTTTTCTTAATTTGACAGTCACGCTTCCCTTTTCGGTATATTTAATAGCATTATTTATTAGATTATTCAGCACCTGAGTAATTATAGAATCGTCAACAAGTAATGTGACGCCAGGGTATTCATCAATAAAATGAAGTGTCACATTTTTCTTAAGCGCATTTATTTTAAAAAGATTTATTACATCATTTATTTTGAAAGCAATTAACGTTGGCTCTAAATGGACATCTTGTTTTTCTGCTTCAATGCGGGCTAAATCTAATAACTGGTTTAACGTTTCCATTAAACGTTTTCCGCTTTTATTAATCATGTGGGCGATTTCTTTTTCTTCATTTTCTTTCAAAGTAAGCTCTAAATGATCTGAAAGCCCAAGAATTCCGTTCATAGGGGTTCTAAGTTCGTGGCTCATATTTGCAAGGAAGTTAGATTTTATTCTGTTCATTTCCTCCGCTTTATCTTTAGCAATAATTAATTCATTTTCTATAAACTTTTTTTGAGTAATATCTTCTTTAATAGCAAGATAGTTTGTTATTTCGTTGAGTTCATTCTTGACCGGAGAAATTGAAACAGACTCCCAGAAAAATTCTCCACTTTTCTTTTTATCCTTAAACTCACCGTGCCATTCTTTTCCTGAAATAATTGAATCCCACAACTCCTTATAGACTGTCGCGGGAGTTTCACCTGATTTTAAAAATCTGGAATTTTTGCCGATTACTTCATCAAAATTATATCCGGTAATTTGTGAAAACTTTGGATTAACATACTCGATATCACCCTTCGTATTCGTAATAATAATTGACAAAGGGCTTTGTTCTATTGCATAAGAGAACTTTTTTAATTCCTTCATAATGTTATGCTTTTCGGTAATATCGTAAGCTGTACCGATTAATGCATTTTTATCTTTATATTTTATTAATGCAGCAGAATAATCAAGCCATTTTATTTCATCATTTTTTGTCAGAATCTTTATTTCGTAATTAGCCAGTACCTTTTCTCCGGAAATACTTGCTAATCCTCTTTCCTTGACAATTTCTTTGTTCTCGGGATGCATTAAGTCCCAGAATTTTTTCCCCTTTAGTTCCCCAGATGAATAGCCAGTTATTATCTCAGTTGCGGGATTAGTATACAAAAAACCGTTTTCGTCAAAGATTATTATTAAATAAGAGACAGATTCGGCTAGCATTCTGAATTTTTCTTCCGATTCAGAGAGCTTTTTAGTTCTTTTTTTTACTTGAATCTTTAAAGAGATGACCCATAACAAAACAATAATTAGAATACCCACCAAACCAATTATATAATTAATAAGGAAGAATGTTTTGCCTCTTTCTTCTACAATATCCGAAGCATATCTGGGATAAATTTGATAAAAAGAATTTGGCTTCATTTCGCCATCATATTTACCTAAAACACCGGTAACTTCTATAATATCTCCGATATTAATCCCATCTAATATATTATTGTCCGCAGAATACTTAGAAGTAAAAATTGAAAAAAGGAAATCACTTCCGTTTCGCTCCACCACAGAAAGCGAACTACCTCCGTTATTAGACATTTTATTTATTACTCTGACTTCCACTTTTACCAACATACCTTGATAAGATTCCGCATTATTTTTATTTAATGAAATTGAAAGAGGCTGGGGAATTTGCTTTATAGCAGATTTAATGATTCGGACATTGGGATCATCTAACTCCACTTGCCCCATATATTGTCCTAAACGTCCATTAGCAATTATGCTATCTCCAAGTTCCAGATCGTATCTATTATTTTTTGAAAAGAGAAATATTCCACCTGATGAATCCTGAATGTATGCTTCTAAAAATAATGAACTGAGGATTTTAGACGGAAAACTAACTCTTCCGGCGACCTTTACTTCCTTTCCTAGTAAATCCGGGATGTAATCATTATTCGTATCAGCCTTCGCAGCATGAATTGATATAATATTTAACTTATGATTTCCTTCCGCGTTTACTAAATGGGTTAGAAAGAATAAAATCAAAATAACGAAATATAGGTCGATGTTTTTGGAATGAAAGGATTTGGAGTTGGCATTATTCATTTTATAGTATTTTCTCTATTTCAGTTCAGCTTAAAAATTAAAAACTATGTAATACATGATGCGAAAAGCCGCAAGTTTAGGAAAAAAGCAAATGAAATATCTTGGCACAAAAACAAAGATTTATACCGCAATAATATAGTAAAATATTTTAAGGCAAATAAAAATATCGAAATTGACCCGGTGCAAACTGCGTTAATCTACTATATATCATCAATAGTCAATTATCGAAAAAAAATTACCGCTTTTGAATCCTTTGTATACCGGAAAAAAGAAGAGCGAAAGTAGGTTTTATTCTTGGAATTTGTGATGTCCCAAGCACATTGAAGACAATCCAACAGATTGTCTTTGAATTGCGATAAGATTTCAACTGGAATTAGCTGCCTCACCAGGGCTCGAACCTGGACTCTTCTGATCCAGAGTCAGACGTGTTGCCAATTACACCATGAGGCAAACATTGTAAAATTACAGCTCATTAATTTAATTTCAAAATTATATCAGTATATTTAGTTCAAATAATTTTATATTTCGCTTTAAGTTTGCTAAGCGTATTTTTGAATAAATACTTATCAATCAGAAAATTATTATCTTCTAATTTTAATGAGTAAAAGAAATACAATACTATTTTTTATTTGGCTTCTGCTTTTCATTCCAACAGGAAGAACAATTGCACAAGGATATTTGTATCAATCATCAATCGGAAATTTTAAGAACGCTACATCCTTTTCAATAACTTCAGGGGGAATTTTTTATGTTACAGATTCCAGCACAGATGAAATTTACAAAATTGATACACTTGGAAATGTTTTAAAAGATGCCGGTGGTTATGGCTGGGATAGCGGTTTGTTTGATAACCCATCTGATGTTTTTGCCACTCCCCTTTCGGTTTATGTATGCGATAAGAATAATAATAGGGTTGAGAGGTTTGATAAGGATTTGAATTTTGTTTCACAGCTTTATACACACGATAACGAAGATAAAAGTATGCGATTTGGTTATCCGCTCGGTTGTTCTGTGTCGCAGCAAGGCGATTTGTATATCCTTGATTCGGAAAATAAGCGATTAATTAAGTTCGACTTATTCGGAAATTATATACAAAATTTTGGAGGATATGATGCCGGTAATTATTCTCTTACTGATCCATTAAGTTTAGCAGTAGCACCAAATGGGAATATTTTTGTGGTTGATAAAAAAAGAATCGTTGTTTTTGACCAATACGGCAATGGGCTTAGCATTCTAAATGAGGATAATAATTTCAAAAGCATTAGGATAATTTTTGAAAATCTTATAATCAATTCTCGGACAGTGGTTTATTATTCAAATTTAAATTCGCCTAATTTATCGCTTACAAAAATTGATTTTAGCGGGAACGATGAAGTAAAAGAAATAGTAAGCAGTCTAATTTTTAATGATAAACTCTACATTCTCACTTCAAGTAAAATTTTTGTATACCAAAAGCCGCAATGATTTCATCTAATTCAAAAACCTCAAAACGGATAATTAGGACAATCTTATTCATTTTAATTTTTATATGGTGCTTTGGATTCTTGAGTCCAATTTTCTATAGTTTGAACCACTTTGCCGTAATAACTTATCCTTTTACAAAAAAAATTTATTCTATTGTTTGCCACCAAATTAACAAAAAATCTTTCACTATTAACGGTGAAAAACTTTTAGTTTGTGCGCGCTGCACTGGGATTTATTTGGGTGCATTATCTGCTTCATTTATATCTATCTTCTATTTTCCTGATGAAATTAAGGGAATAGAATTATTCCTTATTTCTTTAATATTTATACTAACTGATGTTCTTTTAACCACTGCGGGGGTTTATCATTATTCAAAATATTTAGCAATGGCGACAGGATTATTTTTTGGTTCTGTTTCATTTGTTTATATTTTGAATGTTGTTGAAAATAATTTGCTTATAAGGAAAAATGGAAACTAAAAAAATTCTACCGTCAGTAGTATGCGGATTTGGAGCTGCGGTTTTGACAACCGTACCCGGCATAAAAAATATCGGATGCTGCTTAATAGTCCCCGTTGGCGCTTTTATGTCGCTTTTTTTGGATAATAAGATAAATAAGTCCCTTCCTCCGATTGACTTTAAAAAGGCAATAGCTTTCGGTATACTTACCGGAATATTTGCAGCTTTTTTCTCGACTTTTTTTGATGTGCTGATTACTTTTATTTCCCACACAAATGATTACATTGATGCTTTACCGCAGACTGAATCTCTTATGAATAGCTATAAATTAACTGGACCATTGTTTGACCAAACAATTTCAATGCTTCGCTCGATGGCAAAACAAATACAGGTGAATGGATTTTCGCCGCTCTATACTTTTATGATTTTTGTAACAAATATTATTATTGACCTAATATTTGGAATTTTGGGCGGCTTACTTGGTATGTCTTACTTAAATAAACGGAATCAACCTTAAAACTTTTTTATAATAATGATTACTGCAATTATCTTTTTTGTTCACTTCCTATTTACTTTAATAATCTTTACAAAAAAATGGCAGGAAGAAAATTTATCTGATGCGTTTATAAATATTGGTTTAATCGGACTTTTGTTCACAATTGGCTGGTCAATATCGGGTATTATTGCAAAATTATTGATGTCGCAGAAAGGCTTAGGGATTATGTTCGACCGCGATACTTTTTCACTTACAATTCTATCCGTAATCGAGTTCTTTTTTTACAGGATGTATTACAAAGATATTTTTAGCGAAGCCGGTACGGAAAAACAATAACGGCAACTTGCGGTACCTGTTTTTGAGACTGGTCTAATGATTCAAACCTCCATTGTCTCAAAGAATTTATAGCTGAATTCTCAAGGCGAGTATCTGCTTTTATTAAAGGGATTATCGTTCCGACAGTACCGTCCGGAAGTATGGTAAATTTAAGGCGAATGTCAATTTCCTTATTCACTCCTTCTGGATAAGCCGGAATATTATAGCTATAAATTTTCCTTTGCCCTTTCCCCCCCCAATCAATATCATAGCCAAAGCTACCGTTGCCTCCGGTTTTATTTCCCATACCTAATGAATTAAAATCTGAATTAGGATTTATTTTGTCGTTATTTTTGTCGCTTTTACCTTTTTGATCTTTTTTATCGGACTCGGAGATCAAATCCTGGTTGGATAAATTTTTAGCGTCGGGTATTATTGTGGATTTAAGATCTTCGGTTTTATTTTTTGAATCGCTTTGAGAGGCTTGCTGAATTTGCTGATCGTTGCTGTTTACCTGGTCGCCAATTGCTCCGGAAGAACCGGGTAAGCCTGACTGCCCAAAGGATAACTCGACATATTTCTCAGGCGGATAAGTAACTGATAGTTTTATCGTGAGCAATAACGCTATGATAATAATATGCGCAAATATTGAAGCAGATACCGAAATATTTTTTACTGAATTATAGACCATATTAAAACATCTTATTTAATGCTATTTATATTTTGTTAAAAATCTTTTTGCATCAGCTGCCGATTTGAAGCCGCCGACCATGACACGATACCAAATACCGCGTCCGGAAAGATCAACTTTTTCTAAAGTCGCAGTTAAACCTTTTCTCTTAAACTGCTCTATTTCTTTTATCGCACTAGTTTTTGATTTCCAAGAAGAAACTTGAATAGAATAATTACCTGCTAATGAAACAATATTATCTTTTAACTTGTCTTGCTTTTTTACCGCTGATGTTGTTTGATCAGAATTAACATTTTGTTTTGATGAATTAAGAAGTGTTGACAAACTATTCTTATCCGCCATGGACTGAGAACTTATCTGAGCTTGTTGGTTGTTTAATGCCTCAGGATCAATACCTTGACTTGCCAAACCGGGTGGTAAATTTTTTTTTGAGTAAGGATAATTCACAGGCACTTGATAATCTCGTTTAATAATTACAGGATGAGAATATATTCTTTCGGAAGTTGTAACATTTTTGTTACTTTTCAAAATTGAGATAAAATTGAATTTATTTAGCAAGGCAAACAAAAGGAAACCTACAAATAGAATAACGGTAAGTGCAACAATAAATACTACCGAAGATCTTTTTATTACTTTCTGATCTTTATCTTGGGTAATTTTAGACCGTTCATTTTGAGGAAATAAATCTGAATCCGGTGGGGCCTGAGTATCTTTTTCGTTTTTTAATATTTCACCTTTTTTCGAAGAATTATCTTTGTCAATTTCACCGGACAATTCATTTTTATGAATTTTTTCATTATTAAGATTACTAAGTTTATTATCTTTTTTAATTTCTAAATTATTTTGATAAGTCATTTCCGGATTTGTATTACCAAAATTCCAAGAGAGATTGAGTTCAGATTGTGTTATTCCCATTCCGGCAGGTGGTTCATTTAATTCAGAAGTAATAGATTTTATAGTATGGAAATCGTTTAATTCTTCTTGAATCCTTTCTTCAATTCCATTTGAAACACTATCATCATCATTTATCTTTTTATTTCCTGAAAAATCATCTAACAAACCACTGCTCAAAGTAGTTCTTAACGAATCAACTTTTTCAAATTCTGCATTTAGGATTACACTACCTTCAGAAATAGGAATTCCGAAGTTCCACTCAATTCCGGCTGAATCATCCAATTCATAATTCGAAATATTTTCAGAATCTTTTGAAGTATCTAACAAGACTTCTTCTTCAATTTGTTTTGATAAATCTTCACCAAAATCCCAATCTACATGTTCCAAACCTGAATTACCGGCGGAATAATTTTGCATGCTTGGAATTTTATTTCCTGCGGAACCTTCTAAATTTTCAGAATAAACGCTTTCCCAATTAAATTCAAATTGTTCCAGATTACTTTTTTCGACATCAATAAGGAGAAACTCACTACCTTTTACGTGCTTATCAATAATTTCAGCATCAAACAAAAGTTTATCAACTCTTGAGTTAATTAGTTTTTTCAATTCTATACCGGTTGGAGGAATAAAGAACTCAGCGCCGGCAACGCCTTTAAGAGGGATCAACGGTTTTCCAATACTTAGACTAAAAAATAGATCAACATAATGAAATTCTTCATCGCGTAAAGACGGGATATTAAAAATTAAATTTTCTTCTCCTTCTTCAGTCTCGTTAAGCGAAGTAAAAACCATAAGGTCTGCGTAGGCTAAGTTATTAACTGAGCTTGCGGTAGAATGAATATTTTTAATCATACCTCTCTTAAACTGGAAATAGCCGAAGTTTTTCAACTTTATCGCTTCGCCCAGTTTTAGAATTTCCGAAGCTTTCCTTAGGAATATTTCAAAGAAAACTTTTGCTTCCGAATCCGGTATACCGGCTTTCTTTGCAAGCTTCCTTATAAGTTCTGCTTTAGTCATAATACAAATTTAATTATTCGTCATTATAATTTAAGGAATTTCATATTGAATTATACAAATTATTTTTATGTTCATTAAAATTGATATCTAATCCCGCCAACAACGTTCAAGGGAAGGTCTTGATAACCATTCCACATATAATTCTTATGATTAAATAAATTAGATAATTTAAGAGTCAGCAAAAAATCCGGCTCCAATTTATAAGAGAACTTCAATCCTAAATTGAAATAAGGATTTAATTCAACTGAATTATTGAGGCCGGTGTAACTTCCTGCGTTGTACATTAAATTGATTTCAGCATCTAAGCCGGAATTAAAGTAATAGCCGTAATTCAAAGAGGATTTTAATTGCGGAAAATAGGGCACAAAATTTCCAGAAGAATCTTTTGTGCTATTCACTTCGACGGTACCATAAAATTCACCATAAGAACCAAGATGGAAAAGCAAATCTACAAATGCCGAATAACTTTTTGCATTAGCTGTGAGAATATTAAATATACCGGGCGATTTTAGATCTGTAAAGTATGGTAAATTTTCCGTTGATAAATATTTTATACCACCATTAATTTCAAACAAAGTATAATACTCATATTTGATATAAGCGTCAAATGAAGAATTATTTTTTACGAACAAATTAGAAAAATTTTGCGGATTATAGTAAGGATTTTGATTCAGGAAATATTCCGGAGTAAGAAATTCTGTTTGCGGAGAATAATCTCCGAAAAGAGAAATTCCGTTACCGAGGTTTAATGCTGCCGAGGCATAAGGTGAAAAGAAATTATTTCGACTGACTTGAGAAAAATAAAATCCGAAAGAGGCCCTTAAAAGATTTGTTATATTTAATTCTACCGATGGTCTTGCCGACAGAAAATAACCTATTTGATTGTTGTAAATATTATTTGTCAAGAATTGTTTCTTAAAATTTGCATCAACGCCAAGATAAAAGGTAGGAAAACCAATTTTTGCGAAGCCTTCAACGTTCATAAGATTTTCCGAATAATTTTCATTCTGCAGTGATTCTAACTTATCCTCAATCTTGCTACTAAAAATTACATATTTGCTTGTAAGGTTTTCAATTTTCACTGAGGCATTACCAATATTTAGATTTCGCTTAAAAAACGGATTATCAGATGCGAATAATTTATAAGTTGTAGTAGAATAATTACCGCCGAATTTGAAATGAGTTCCCGGGAATATTTTACTGTCATCTCTAACATAGAGGAAAAGATTTGCACCCCCGTTAAATGAATATTTTTCGCTATTTGCAACGTAAGGACGCTGATTTAATGCGGAAGCAAACCCCTCAAGCATACCGTTTTCAAAAGGTTGCGAATAATTAAAGACGACCGTAGGCAATGAATATAATCCCATGCCTGCATCAATTCTTCCCTTATAATAATTCAACGAATCAATCTTCATTAAAGAGCCTTGAATCGGGATATCAATTTCTTTTACTTGTAAATTTTCCGGCGAGAAAATAGGTTTAAAGAATTGTTCCGATAAAGTGGAGACAAACGGGGGAGGAATTTTTTTTGCATTTTCAACAGAAATAATATCCTTCCCGGTAATTACAAAATCCGGTAGCTGAACGCCGGGATTTTGTTTTTGCCCATCTTGGGCAAATAGATATATACAACCAAAAAGAAGTATTGCAATAATTTTTTTTATCATTTCAATTTCCTCAGCTTTAATCTGGCTTCATTTCCCAAGGCATCGCTGTGATGATTCATAAATACTGAGCGATAAATTTCTCTTGCTTTTTTATAATCCTTTAATTTAGCATAACAATCGCCAAGTCTTAAATTAGACTTAGCAACCCATTCCTCATAAGCCGGGAAAACAGTGCCGACAGTGACAAAAGCAGAGATTGCATCCTGAATATTATTTTGCTCAAATAGTATTTCACCTAAATAATATTGTGATTGTGCGCCAATCTCATCAGTTCTTGTTTGTGCCAAATCTTGTAGATATGTAGTTGCGTCGGTATAATCTTTAGCAACCATGTCAATAATGCCTAATTCAAGTTTTGATTTCTCTGCAAAAACGCTTTGCCCATATTCCTGGATAATTGTATTAAATACTTGAGCCGCAGAGCTAACGTCGCTATTATTCGATAATGTCATTCCCTTCATAAACAATATTTCAGGAAAGCGAAGTTTATCAGGCAAAGTTTTTAATGCCTTATCGAATAATTCAAGTGCCGCAGTATAATTTTTCATTTGGTTATAAATATTTCCCATCTCAATAACTGCAGCTGGGGCGGATTCGCTATTAGGATAGGAATCAAAAACACGTTGGAAATAAAATAACGCATCCTGGTTTTGGTTTAAATTTTCCGCACTCTTCCCTACCCAATAATAAGCCTGAGGCACAAGCTTACTATTCGGATAGTTAGCAATAAATTCTTTATAACTCAACTCGGCATCTTTATAATCCTGAATGCTGTAATAAATATCGCCTTTCTTAAAATAAATTTGGTCTGCCGAGGGCATACCGGGATTTGCGTCAACAAATGAATCAATAAGAGTAATTGCTTTTTCCGGATGGTTCTCAGCAACGTAGCAATACTGAATTCCATTTATCGCATCAAAAACATGCGGTGAGGAGGGAAAATTTGTCATCACATCTTGATAATTTATTATTGCCGAATCATATTGAGCAAGATTATAATAGGAATCGCCGATGGAATAATATAAAACGGGCGCAAGCGAAGAATTAGGATATTTATATAAAGCATTCCTATAACTGTCAATTGCTTGGGAATAATTTCCTTGCTGAAAATAAATCCAGCCAATAACGTACAACGATTTATCGGCATATTCTGACCTGGGAAATTTTTCTTGAAGACTTTGAAATTCCTTTATTGCATCTGCAGTTTTATTTGCTTTGTAAAGGGCTTGTGCGTATTGATAATAAGCGTAGGGATTATCGAATGCACCCACGTCACGCCTAAACATTTCTTTGTAAATTTTACTCGAAGCAACATAATTTTTGCTTCCGTAATAGCTGTCGGCTAATCTAATTCGCGCATCAAGAATTCTTGAGCTTTCGGGGAATTTTTCAACATACTCCGAAAATGCCTTTGCTGCATTATCAAATTCTTTTAGATTAAAATAACAGTAGGCTTTACCATATAACGCAAGGCTACCGACTTCTGCGTCATCAAAGTTAATTTTATCATATCTGTTTAGAGCATCTTGATATTTTCCAAGCGCATAATAACTTTCTGCAAGATAAAAATTAACCTTATTTTTATCAAAGTTCGGCTCACGAAAATTTATATCGGATAAATTAGCTATTGCATTGCCGTACTTGTGCAGAAAAAATTCCGAAGCGCCTAAACCAAGCATCGATCTGTCGATTAATTCTGCCGGAGCTGAAGGAATTTTTATAGCCTCTTCAAAATAGTTGTTTGCTGTTTCATAATTCCTTTTCTCTAATTCAATTTCTCCAAGGAGCATTAACGATTTTGATTTAATTGAACTGTTAGAGTCAGCAGATGAGGTTTTCAAGTATTTCTCAGCCAGATCATAATCCTTTGTATTAAAATAAAGTCCGCCAAGTTGAAACATCACACCATTAACCAATGAGCTGTTCGGGAATCGCTTTGTAAATTCACGGTACAAATTAAATGCTTCCGTTTCCTTACCTGCATATCTTTCTGATTCGGCTTTCCAGTAAAAAGATTTTATAGCAATACTATCTTCACCGTCCGAAATAGAATTAAACATCTTGTAGGCGTTTTTATAATGTTTTTGTTGAAAGTAACACCATGCTAAACCATATTTAGCGCTTCGCAAGTCTTTATAGCCAGGATATTTTTCTATAATCTCAATATAAGCTCTTTCAGCCTGCGGGTATTCTTGAAGCCGGTAATAGGAGTTGGCTAATAAATAAATGTCCTCAGAATATTCTTCCGCCGGAAGATTCTTTAATGCAGGATTGTTTAACTCGAGTGTGGCAGAATCATAGTCCTTTACTTTGAAATAACAAATACCGATTCTAATATGAGCAGCGTTTGCAAGCGGGCTATCGCTATGATAAGATAAAAGATTATCATAATACTTTATCGCACTTTCGTAATCCCCTATCTTTTCATAGATATTTGCTAAAGTATAAATCGAGTAGTCAATATATTTATTGCTAGGATTATTTTTGATAGCATCTTTCAGAAATACAATGGCATCTTCAAGATTATTTTCTTTGGAGTAATCTTCCCCGATCCAATAATAAGATTGCCCGGCATAGATGCTCGAAGGATATTCATCAATAAGTATTTTAAGACGCGCCCTGCTTTCTGAATACTGACCTGTTTCAAAATAAATTAGTCCAAGTTTAAATAAAGCCTTATCCCTAAAATTTGACCACTTAAAATAATTTACCAAATATTCAAAACCCGCTGCGGCGGCATTCTTTTCCCCTAGTTTTAACAATGCATCTGAAGAAAAATATTTTGCGGTTGAATATAATTCGTCAGTTAAATGGTGTTTAACAAATAATTTTTGAAATAGACGGTTTGCAAGAGCATACTGCCGGGAATTGTATGCATTCATGGCGTCCGAATATTTATCGGCCGTTGTTTGAGCATTTAAGGAGACGAGCGATATAGTTACAATAAATATTATAGAATAAATTTTTTTCATTTCATTTCTCAAGGCTACAATTATGGGTACAAAATGACCACGCGAAATTAAAAATGTAAAATTAACAAAATCACCGGTTAACCGTAAGAATTCTTTATGTTAATTATTCACTTTACTCAAAAATTATTATGGCATAGCACGCCAAAGCGCAAATTCAAGATTAAGTTCAAGAAAAAAGCAAAGGTTTTATACTCACTTACGTTTATATTTAAAATTGTCTCATTTAAAAATAACAACTCCTTCTGATCTTCATTGTGCCCAAAACAACTATCTTTCAGTCTCAAATAAATAAGTATCCACTAAACAATTGATGAGACGCTAATTATATCTAAAAGTTCCAGGTAAAATTGAATAGATAATCACAAAAATTCATGTTGATAATTTACCTTAAAAAAGTTTATCTTTTCCAACGATAATTTAACAATTGATGAAAAGGTTCTTTATGAAAAAATTCTCTTTAATTTTAATATTTTTCTTTTTATTATTTATGCAAAGGACTGATGCACAACTTCTTAAAATTGGTGTGGGCGGCGGATTGACGTCCTTTCAATCGCCTGCTTTGTACGCAAACGACATTTCCTTAACCAATGGAAATGTAGATGCCTACGGATTAAAGAATAATTATCATTTTGGAGTAGAAGCTAAATTTAATCTGCCTCTATTTCCGATAACGCCGGTAGCTTTTATTGATTACCATGTTCTAAAGGGTACAGGCTCAGGCGATTATACCGGTTTTCAAACCTCTTTAAGCATTCTTTCAATTGGCGCCGAAGCGGAATATTTTGTTCTGCCGCTGCCCTTTGTGCGCCCTTATTTAGCTATAAATATTTCGGAAAATAATTTTGGAAAGCTTGAAATACAAGCCCCGGGCGGTGCAACCTTAGATTCACCTACTCAAAGTAGAATTGGAGGTGGAATTGGCATAGGCACAGAAATAACTATTCCCCCGGTAAACTTTGATTTAAGCGCGAAGTATAATTCTTTTAATCTTCTAGGTAAAAGCTCCGGTGAACAGAGTGTGAATGCGGTTTCTGTGAGTTTGATGCTGCTGTTTTAATATGGGCTAAACTGATGAAGCTAAGAAATGAGGGATACAATACAAGCTCTCCGGAATACCGTAGCGCGGCAAGCCGCAATGGAATATGTTTGATGGAATATGTAAAAACAAATTTGAAATATCTGGACACAAAAAACAAAGATTTAAACGGCAATACTGTAAGGCTTACAGTGTTCCTTCGGGGCTTCTATATTATTATATGACACAACAAGGCATTTAGAATAAATATAAGACGCCAGGCAGCAATTACGTATTATAAACAATTAACTATTTATCAACCGTAACAACCCAGGCGTCCTTAAAAGCTTCTTGCTGCCTTAAACCATCCTTAACTTTTTCAGCATTATCATGTGTGGTATAAATCTTTGCGAGTCTTACTACAAATAAATTAATATCAGGGTTTAAGGTTATTTTCACTTGTTGATTTAAGAGTGATTGAGTTTTATCAACAAATTCTTGGGCTCTTTCTTTAGTTGTAAAAGCACCGATTTGGACAAGGTAGTATGGAGTTTGAATATTTTGAATATTTGGTGATTCTTCAGCAGGAGCCGCTTCTTTAGAAAGAATTAAAGGCTTAGTAGTGTCAACCGGAACTTTATCAAACACATAAAGAGAATCTTTTGGCTCTGTTTTGGTCTGGGTGGTCTGCTGCGTGCTTGAACATGCCGAAAGTAACAATGAAAATAAAATCAAAGTCGATAGTGAGCTAATAATTCTTTTCATGATCCGCCTTCCAGGTTATTAAAATAATAATATAAAAATAAGAACAATTTATTAGAATAGAAATGAAACTAAAAAGGGATGGTTTGTTACGCCATCCCTTATAAAGTTATTTAGAATAAAAGATGTTTAAAGGCGCCGTTTTCAAAATAAGGATAATGATTTAACAAAGCGCTTCTCTTAGCCAAAATTAAGCTGCTTGGAAGAGTTGCAACGTTAATCATAGGATAACTTGAACCAAATTTTGCGTTAATTACCTGTAAGAAAGCGTTTGCAATTATACCTTGTGCTTGTGCAGTGGGATGCACTCCATCAAGTGTGAATAATCCGCCGGTTACATAAGTTGTGAAGAAATTAATTCCGTCAACATTTGTTCCGCCGGAAAAATCATTTGCACGCATTTGATTGAAGATAGAATAAATATCTACAACACCCCAGTTATGTGCTGCTGCAATTGTACTAATTGCTGCATTGAAATCTTGAGTCGAAGTTTGAGCAGTTTGAATTTCTGTCGCGTCAAGTATTAAAGCATCGGGCCAGGGATTAAATGGACTAAATCCAAACGGTTTAGTTGTATCAATTCCGGCAGGCAAAGCCGGGTAATGGTTGTCGCGATAAAATTGTCCGGTTGGCTTACCCAATGAAGTAGCATAGCTGCTTCCGACTAAAGTTAATAAAACTTTGCCGGTCAAAAGAGATATAGAATCAGCTACGCCCGTTCCGATTGTTTCACCATGCTTTTCATAAACTAACCCCGGCACTCCAAGTGCTTTTAGGGTAGTCCATGGAGTTTCAAGAGCCATCATTGGACCAACGGTATTAAAAAATGGGATAGAAGTAACATCGGGAACATTAGCCACAACTACTTTTGCGCCAAGAGACGCAATACTATCCGCCATTTGGTTATACAAAAATTGGAATGTTGGAGTTGGCGTTGGAGCAGAAGGAGAAAAACCTCCGCTTGTAGCGTAACCAAGTACATCATTTGCACCAATCCAAATTGTGATAAAAGTCGGATGAAGCAATTTCGTTTGGGTAAATTGAGAACCGCCACCACGCAATATAATATCAAAAAATGGATTTGAGCGGCGCGTAGCGGGATTTCCAAAGACATAAGAAGCGCAAGTCGTACCGCTTGTAGCATTAAGTACATCATATACTAATGCACCGGGAATGCCCATATTATTATAAGGTGCAGCATAAGTCAAATTCATAGGAGTTCCCGTACTGGGGTCTACGGCGATTGAGAACGGATTAATTGAAGCTACCTTCATTCTTCCTCCAATACCGGGATCGCTTATTAACGGCATAGCAAATGAAGTGCCAGTTTGATGCGCAATTAAATTTCCGTATGCGTAAAGTTGTCCGCTTTCGAAAAGAGCGCCGGACTGATAACCGGCAGTAATGCTATTACCGATAGACACATATCTTGTAAAGTCAGCGGTTCCGCTCTTAGGACTTTGTGCGCTAGGAGCAGTTAAATCAGTTCTATCCTGACAGCCTGCAAATATTATTACAGAAAGCAGCGCTGTAAAAATTAAATTTAAAATCTTTTTCATTTTCATTTATCCTTTTCTAAATTATAAACTATATGACAGTGTTAACGACACTAAATTAGCAGCTGTGTTATAAGTTCCGTTAAACGGAGAAATTCCACCTGCATAATTTTCAAGTGAATTTGTAATTGTCATCTGCTTTCCTCTAATAAACAAGTAAGCTGCATCAATGTTGAAATTATTCATAAGTTTATAACCGAGCCCGAAACTAAACCCGAGACGATCTGCATCCGGCAAAGAAGGATTTAAGTATTGAGCTTTTACCGGGTCCTTGTCATAATAAATTCCTGCACGTACTTTAAGGTCTTGGGTTAAGCCGTATTCTGCACCGAAGCGGAGAATATAAGAATTATCATAAAGGCGCGGGGAAGATTTTACCATATTTGGCGATGAGAAATCAACTGTTAAGCTATCATAACTTGACCATCCTACATATTGATAATCGGCACTTAATAATAATTCAGGCAGAACTTTATAAGCAACCCCAAATGCTAAATTAACTGGTGTAGTTAGATCAGCAGAAGCATTTCCGTTAGGCAACTGAGAAGCTAATTGTGCAGCTCCAATGGTTGAAGCGGTTCCCTTAAAAGTATATTTAACCTGGCTATGAAAAGAAACACCGATTGATAATTCTTCGGTAGGTCTATAAAGTGCACCTAAGTTAAATCCCCAAGCAGAATTATCTTTACCTGTAAGAGTAGTAAAAGCATCGCCGGTAAAAGGAGTCTGGGGAGTTTTTTGAGATATTGTCACATTTGCAAAACTATAAACAAGCCCGGCGCTTACCGAGAGATTATCAAGAAGATTATAAGCAACAACAGGAGAAATGGTAAAGGTTTGCAATTTTGTTTCAATTGCCAAATATTTTCCGACCCAACTTGGATCCCATTTGGACGCAAGACCGAAAGGACTATCGAAGCCAATACCAAAGGCTAAATCTTTATTATAACTATAAGAGGCAAAAAAGTGTGTAGGGAAAAAAGTCTGTTTTGCCGCATCGTATTCTTGAATAGAAGGGCTAACGCCTCTAAAAGAAAAGGTAGGAGCGATTAGGGTAGTACCAAGCATAATGTTGATACCGGTAAGCTGTGTTAATCCGGCAGCATTAAAATATATTGCCGAAGGATCATTTGATACTGCGGTGAAAGCGCCACCCATCGCCATTGCTCTTGCATTTTGCTCGTTTAATTGAAAGCCGCCTGCAAAAGCCGATTGAAGGCTTAAGGTGACAAATATTACGAAAGTAATTACTTTTACTTTCACGTTACCTCCTTGATGTTTAGTTAATTGAACTTAAATTAATTAATAATAAGAACAAGATTTTCATTCTATTGAAAATAACATAGCCCCCTTTTCAACTTTATTACCGGGCTGTACAAAAATCTCTTTAATAACTCCTGCTGCCGGTGACCGCAGATCATTCTCCATTTTCATTGCTTCCAAAATTATCACCGTTTCTCCGTGAGAAATTTTTTCTCCTTGAGACTTTTTTATTTTTAGAATCATTCCGGGCATCGGGGCCTTAACTTCCGTTTTATGTTTGATTAAGGTTCGTTGCCTGATTATTGCGTTCGCTTTTTCTTCTAGTGCGGTTCTTGCAAGCGCTTCATAAGCAATGCCATCAATCATTATAGCAAATTTATCGCTATCTATCTTGCCGGAGGAAACTTTATAAACTTTTTCATTAAACTTAAGCAAGAAAGATTTTGAATCAAGGGGAAACAAATCGTATTCATTCACTTCCCCGTCAAGTATTACCTTAGAGTCGCTAATAATCTGAACTTCCTTTTTCTTATCATTCAACGTAACAAAAATGTCATTCATAACTTAACTCTGTCCATTTATTATTTACGCTACAGCTACCAGTGTGTCCGTTATGATTTGAATGGTGGTTATTTTTTACTAGCGCTGCAAATATAAATGCTGCATCTATTAAATCCTTATTTTCTTTTTGATTTTCAACGGCTAATAAAGAATCCATTTCGGATTCAATAAAGTTAATATCAAACGTTCCGTCTTTAAAATTTTTATGTTTCAGTATGCTTTGCAAAAAAGAAATATTTGTATTGATTCCGGAAATGTGAAATTCCGACAGAGCCCTGTTCATGCGGCTTATTGCCCCGATTCTGTCATTTGACCAGCATACAAGTTTTGCTATTAATGGATCATAATAAATGCTTATTTCAGAACCTGCATCAAATCCACCGTCAACTCTTACGCCCGGTCCATTTGGTTGAGTATATTCATTTATAATTCCAGTTGAGGGAAGAAAATTATTATCAGGATCTTCGGCATAAATTCTGCATTCAATTGCATGCCCATTGATTTTTATATCATCTTGATTGAAGGAAAGTTTTTCTCCTGCGGCAAGGGTAATTTGTTCTTTGACCAAATCAATTCCGGAAATTAATTCCGAAACCGGGTGTTCCACCTGGAGGCGGGTATTCATTTCAAGGAAATAGAAATTTTTATTTTTATCCATTAGCATTTCTATTGTACCTGCATTGTAATAATTACATGCTTTTGCCGCATTGATCGCTGCTACTGTAATTTTATTTCTCGTTTCTTCATCAACGAAAGATGAAGGCGCCTCTTCAATTATTTTCTGATGCCTTCGCTGCACAGAACATTCTCGTTCAAAAAGATGGACATAATTACCATGTTTGTCCGCTATAATTTGAACTTCGATATGCTTAGGGTGTTCAATAAATTTCTCAATATAAATGTCACCACAACCAAAAGCTTTTAAGGCTTCTCTCTGAGTAGCTTCATAAGCATTTTCAAATTCGTTTACAAAAGAAATTTTTCTCATTCCTTTACCGCCGCCGCCCTCAGCAGCTTTAAGCAGTACTGGAAATCCGATTTCTTCAGCCGACTTAATTCCATCCTCTACCGAAATAACCGGATGAATTGTACCAGGCACAATCGGAACGCCATGGTGTTTCATTAATTTTCTTGCTTCGGTTTTGTTCCCCATCATTTTCACGGAGTTAGATGACGGACCGATAAATTCGATTCCCTCTTCTTCAACTGATTTTATAAAATCGGCATTTTCGGAAAAGAAACCATAACCGGGATGGATTGCATCAGCTTTTATTTTTTTTGCGAGATCAATTATCTTATTTTTATTTAGGTATGATTCGGATGCGATAGCTTCGCCGATAAGATATGCTTCATCTGCAAGCCTTGTGTGAAGAGAAGTTTTATCAGCGGCAGAATATATTGCCGCAGATTTAATACCCAATTCTTTGCACGCCCGTATAATTCGAACGGCAATTTCACCTCTATTGGCAATTAAAATTTTATTAAACAAGATTGACCTTATTTATATTCCCGATATTTTTAACAATTAGCTTAATTCAGCTATCGTTATGCCGTCGCCGCCGAATTCAATCGGTGCGAAGTAATATTTTTTTACTCTTTCGTGATGCTTTAATATTTCATTAACTGTTTTTTTCAAAGCACCGGTACCTTTGCCGTGAAGTATTTCTATTCTGTCTAAGCCTGACGAGTATGCGTTGTCTATAAATTTTATAACTTCAAACTCAGCCGCTTCTGCTCTTTCGCCTCTAATGTCTAATCTGATGTTAGCTGGTTCGGGCGAATATCCATAGGTGCTAAAGCTTTCGGCTTTTTTGTTTTCACTTTTAGCAATAATTAAATCCGCAAGAGCTGCCTGAATTTTAATTGTTCCCACTTTTAATAAAGCTTTCTTTTTATCCTGCGAAAAATCTATAATTTCGCCTAAAGTTTGGGTGTTTTTAATAGTAACAATATTGCCTACTTCAAAATTATAATTTTCTACATTCAAATCAATATCATCAGTAAATAGTTTTTTATTTTTTTCTTTCAAGTCTTTAACAAGATTTTGAGCTGATTTTATAGTTTCCTGTTTTGCATTAGTCTCTTTTAATTCTTTTACAATTCTTTCAATTTGGCGGTTTACGTCTTTTAAATAAATATCAGCCGCCTGCTTGGCTTCTTTCAGGATTTGTTTCTTATCCTTATTCAGCTTGTCTATATTCTCTTTATAAAGCATTGATAAGCCGCTTAAACGACTATTCTCAATTTCATTTTTTTTCAGTTTATCTTCAAGGCTTCTTGATTTTGTTTCGATTTCCACAAGAAACTTTTCCACCTTGTGTTTATCCGGGTCAAGATATTCCGATGCAAGATTTATAAATGATTCATCGAGCCCTATTCTTTTCGCTACTTCAAAGGCATAACTGGATCCTGGAATTCCCTGCTTAAAAAGATATGTAGGCTTCAAATTTTCCGTATCAAATTCCATTGCGGCATTTTCAAACCCTTCAAGGTCATTCGCAATAAGTTTAAGATTTCCATGATGGGTAGTTGCAAAGACCGTTGCATTTTTATTCCTTAAAAATATTAAGGTAGCTGATGCTAATGCAGAGCCTTCGGCTGGATCTGTTCCGGTTCCGATCTCATCGAGCAGCACCAGAGAATTATTGTCAGCCGTTCGTAAGATTTCATTTATGTTTGAAAGGTGAGAACTAAACGTTGAAAGATCGTCTTCAATAGATTGTTGATCACCTATGTCAAGCAAGACATTTTTGAAGAAATGGAAATTTGAATCCGGACTGCACGGAATATGAATTCCGGTCTGCACAAGCAATACCAATATACCAACGCTTTTGAGGACAACAGTTTTCCCGCCGGCATTTGGTCCGGTAATTAGAATAACTTTTTTATTGCCGACAGAAACATTTAACGGAATTGTTTTTTCTTTACCATATTTTTTTAGGAGAAGCGGATGGCGAGCTTCCATAATTTGGAATTGTTTATTATTATCTACTTGCGGAAAAGCTCCCAGAACTTCTATTGAATAGTGAGCTCGGGCAAAAACAGTATCAATGTAGGAAATATTTTCAAGGGAAGTTTTCAATTCCTTAGACACTTCCCCTATGCGCTTTGTAAGCTCTCTTAAAAGTCTTTCAATTTCCCTTTTTTCTGCAAAGGAAAGAGAAACAATTTCATTATTCAACTCTAAAGTTTCTTCAGGTTCTATATATACAGTTTGACCGGTAGAAGATTCAGAATGAATAAATCCTCTTATATGCCTCTTATGTTCTGCTTTTACCGGGATGACAATTCTCCCGTCGCGTAAAGTAAGATAATCTTCTCTAACTATTTCTTTTTCTTTTAATGATTTGATAATCCGGTTTACGGATCTAATTAATTCATCGTTTGTACTGCGAATTTCATTTCTAATTTCAGAAAGTTTTACGCTTGCATTATCATTAACCTCTCCGTTTTCATTAATTACTTTTTTAATTGAATGCTCAAAAAGTTTATCAGTGAAAAGCCAATTTGATAATTTGGAAAGTTCAGGCGAAGTTTCGGAATTACTTTTTAGATAAACACAGAGGTTTCTTGAAATAATAGCAAGATGTAAAATCTCTAATATTTTTTTACTTTCTATCAGAGCACCCTCGATATTGCTTTGGAATATTGTTTCGTTTAAGTCGGTTATGTATTCGATTGGGGGTTGAATGTTTTTTATTAATATTTCTTTAGCTTCAGTTACCAAGTTTCCTTCGGCAATTGCCTGAGAGATATTATCTATTGGGATTAGGCGGGATACATTTTTCTTCCCGTTTTCCGTAATACAATATTTAGAGATGTATTGAAGGACCTTCTGAAACTCTAATTTTTCTAAGGCAGAAATTGATATCATTTTACGGAATCTTTTTCATTGAAATAATCTTTGAATATCTTTTTTGTCTCGGGTGTGTAACTATTCAAATAATTGATAGTATCAGGAATAATATTAAAAACTTTTTTGTAAAGTAGTGATCCTTTAATTGAACCTTTAGAAGGGGCATTAAAAATATTCAATAGGAAGAATACTGCACTCAAGAAAAACAATATTTGAATAGTTCCGATGGCTCCGCCGGCAATTTGGTTTACTAAGCCGTTAACTTTATCGAAAGGATGGATCAATCTTTTAATTAAGGACGTTATTGCCATTACTCCGATAAAGATTACTATGCCTGCAATTATCTGTGATAGGTATAACTCAATTCCGGAAATATTTTCAACCACTTTTCCCAGACTGACGGAAAATTTGGCAGCAAGATAAATAGCAAGGCAAAAGCCTACAAACCCTATTACTTTACGAATGAATCCGTCTTTAAATCCAAGTATAAAGCCGATTAAAGCAATAGCAATAATAATATAATCAAGTAGATTCAATTTATCCCCAAATATTTTTCAACGGCTGCTTTAACAATTTTCCCATCCGCTTTTCCCTTCATGCTTTTCATTACTTGGGGCATAAGCTTTGGAAAATCTTCCTTTGTTTTTGCGCCTAATGATTCGGCAATTATTCTGATCTCCGACTGGATTTCTTCATCGGATAATTGTTTCGGAAGATATTCCTGCAATATTTGCAATTCAGATTCTTCTTTTTTTGCTAATTCTTCTCTGCCGCCGTTCCTAAACTGTTCTATAGAATCTTTCCTTTTTTTTGCCGCTGTGCTCAGCATTTTAATTTCTTCTTCGGTGTTTAATTCTTTACCGATTCCGCTTTTCTCAAATTCTAAAATCAAAGC
>JAKAFW010000064.1:0-10737 GCA_021817845.1 Bacteroidota bacterium | reverse complement strand
TAAAATTAAAGCAAATACTCTTGTGGAGCTGAGCGGAGTCCTCGACCCGCCGCCTTTCTTACAAATGTAAGCGAACGGAATGCGGGCAAAAATTGTCTTCCACCCGCATGTAGAGAGCGATGATGAGGTGACAAGGTTACGCCCCGTTTAGTAAAGGTGATAATATTCGGTAACGAAAAATTATTGATATGGATTGTTGAAGATGTTCAGAAAGTATGAGAAGACTAAGCGGGGCAGGTGCCGAGTTTACATAAATCAACATTATAGGACAGTCGACAGAAAGATAAGGGAAAGTAAAGATGATTTATTCTGTACTATAATGTTTTTTATGTAAATCTGGCTGACAATGTAAAGATGAGGTGAGTCTTCATGTTAAGTATGTTTACCAATGTAGGATATTCGTTTTCTTGCATTTTGAATTTTTGCGAAAGTGAAGTGAGGGCGGATTTTTTGTCAGTGGAACGAAGCAATAGAAAAAGAAGTAAATTATTTCCCTACTTTCTTTTTTATTTGCGGAGTGCAGCAACGAAAAATATGTACGAACGGAACGTCTGTTATTTTTTGACTTTTGAGATTTCGGATTCGATTTTCTTATTGATTTCGTCTTTGACTTGATCGAGCTTTTCGAGAAGAAGGTCTGTGTTGACTTTGTATTTCATTTCGGATTCGATGATTGAAATACGCTTGTCCATTGAGTTGAATGCAAAGGCTATGGAAATAATAAGTGTAAAGATGTACAAGAAAAATTTTATAAGTTCGATTACGAGTTTTATTTTGTCTTCGTGTGCCATAAAAGTCATCTGTCATTTGACATTGGGCATTGGTGAATTAAGGGATAAAGTGAAGAATTAATATGATTACTAATGCTGTGACTGCTGAGCCAAATAAAAATGTATTGTAAAAAGGCGGATAAATTCTTTCGGTAAATACCTGTTTGATTTTTATTGTATCGATTCTCGTTATTAATATGGTGTCGATACGGACCAGGTCTTTTGTTGTTATGCCAAGGAAATAATCTAAGGCAGGGTTTCCGTCTGCAGCTGGCTGAATGTTTAATGATAACTTGTAGCTGCTATCGCCGCCTTGGTAAAACCAAGTCGAACTTGGTGCAATTGAGTATTTGTAAGTTGAATCCTCGGCAGAGGGATGAAGGATAATTTTTTCATGTAAGGATTTTGTTTTGGTTATTATGGAGTCTTTGCCTTGCTTATAGAGCTTCTGCATTGTTCCCGGGGAATAGGTTGTTTCGGTTTTTGTAGTAGTCTCTGGTTTTGTGTTTTTTACAGGACGGAATAAGACAAAGAAGACGGATAATAAAATGATAATTAGGGCGATATAAAATATTTTGTTTTGCATAATTATGATCCTTAAAAACAATAGAACACAGATGACACGGATTCAACGGATTTACGCGGATTTGAATTCATTTGATTATCGCGATTCTAGAGAACCAGCCGATGAAGATTTCTTGTGTGGGATCGTTCTCCATAATTTGTATGTAGTGTTTGACTTGATAGAAATTGAGTAAATTATAAATGAGTTTTTCTCCGTTGGCAGCTATACATTTCTTGAGAGCTTCTAAAGTCAGATTTCCGATTACTCGATCTACAGCGATATCGTGATATAATATCCCGTTGCGGTTTAAAAGATTAATTACTCGCTGAATATTTTCTGAAGCTGCAGAGATTCCAAGATTGGCAGAGCTTTCTATTAGTTCATCTGTGATGAGCTGCGTTGGAAGTAGATCGCCTTTTATTTTATTCCAGAATTCGGTGCGGTAGAATTTTAGAACTTCGTTTTGTAAAGCAACGTTGTTATTAAGTAACTGCACAGACCTACCTTCTGTAGGTAAATTGAAATCTGTGCTACGAAAAAAATCATCGATTATTTTCCAGCCGGACCATGCCGGGTGTTTTGTCCGTGATATGCCTTTGTATGTGAAGCCGCCGCGATCATTAACGTTGTTGCTTAGAAAACCTTCGTTGGATAGGGCTTTGTTGAAGGATGTAATGAAGTCATTGGTCATTTGTTGCAAAATATTTTTGAATGTAAAAAAAAGAAAAGTGATTGAGTGGTGCACTGTAGATTTAGGAAAGGGAATTAGAAAAGGATAGGAAGAATAGGACAGTTAGGACAAATAGAAAAAACGCTATAACCAGAACAAAGGGAAGGAATTTGATAAATCAAATTCCTACAAGTTAGATTCGGGGAATTTTTGAACTGCTTTTAAGCCAAAGGCTGATGTGAGAAGCGTGAGCTTCTCCCAGGTTAGCGTGTAAATTCCTTTTGAGTGGAATTCCATTAGCCAGTCTGCGATGAACCAAAGAACAATTATTAGCATGGCGATTCTTGTGGAGCTTGGGTTGCCTTTGTTGTCGGAGATGCACAGTTTGATAAACTGTGCTCCGGAGGAAAATATCCGCCAAAGGACGGGCATGTTTTTATGTAGTGTTTGCATGATAATTTTTTTGAGAGAAAAGAAATAAGAAAGGAATTTTAGAAACACTGTAAAATTTAGAAAGGAAGAATAAATAAAAGGGATTGGGTGGAGATTATAAAATGCTAGAATATTTACAAGATTAAAAATTACGAATAAGTCAGTATATTATACTTAATAGCAAGATAGATAAAATTTTTATTTCAGCAAAGGAATTGTCCAAGATTTAAATCTTTCCAAGTGCTTCCAAAGTTGGTCTATATCTTTTTTATCATAAACATCACCGCTATATGAGACAGCATTTTTATGTTCAATTATAGCATTGAGATGATTAAGTGATTTTTTTCTGTCATCATTTAATGGGAATACTTCTTCCAACAAAGAAATTACTTCATGGTGGTCTTCACCTTTGCTTTTAGCACCAATATATTTTATTGTAAGTGCATCAGCATAGGCAATAGCAGCATGCACAATTAATACACCGGCAGCATTAAAATAGTCATGGTCGGAAGCTAATTTGGCACCTTTGTAAAAGTTTTCGGCGACGATTTTATAATTGACAGACTGAGAACGATCAACAGAGACTCGAATACTTTTCCTAACCATTTAAAATTGACTCCCACGATTTGCCATAAATGAGTACCGATTCGTTAATAATATCCGGTACCGGCGGCTTCCTGTGCTTAGCTCTGGATATAAATTCCTTTTCAGTTAAAAAGAACGGTGATATATTAACACCGTATTTTACTTTAAAATAAGAATGTTTTTGGGCGATTAAGTCCCTAAGCGGTTTTTTAGATTTAATTGAATTTATGAGAAAGCATATATCGAGATCGCTTTCAACTTTTTCTTCTTTACGCGCTACACTTCCGAAAAGGAAAATACTTTTGCAATATTTACCGAAATTTTTTTTAATGTCCTGCGTAAGAATATTTAATAATTTATCCTCGAAGGAAAGCAGGTTAAGAATAATTTCTTTTACAATGATGTGTTCTCTATTAAGGGTAAAGAGGTGGTCTCTACCTCCGCGTTGTCTTTTAACTATAGATAGGTTTTCCAACTGCGTTAATATGCTTAGACACGTAGGAGGGCTAATGCCAACCAGCTTGGCAATTTCTCTTCCGGATAAGCCGGTTTGCACTTTTGATATTTCACGCAGAACGGCTATGTTGGACGGGGATGAAAATATTTCGTTAAAGATATTATGAAGTATCATAAAAAATTAATTGTTAAATAAATTTAACATATGTTAAATATTCTTAACAAAGATAAATGAAGTTTAGGGGAAGAGCAAGAAAATTAGTTAATATAGTTAGCCTGCCCGTTGCAGTAAAACGAGGCAGGCTTTTTTGATTCATTTTTATTTTGCCGATTATTTTACTTCAGCAATTCCATCTTCATTACTTTGCTGTTTTCGCCGGCAGTCAGTTTATAAAAATAAATACCGGATGATAAATTATTCGCATTGAATAGAACACTATGAGCACCAGCGCTCATTGGCTGATTTATCAGTGCTGCTACTTTTTGCCCAAGAATATTGTATATAGATAATGTTACATTTAAATTTTCATTAATTGTAAATTCAATAGTAGTACTTGGGTTAAATGGATTAGGATAATTTTGCCGGAGGCTGAAATTATCCGGTATAGAATTTTTATAATCAGTTATACCGGTTGTTACTTTGTCAGCGGTAAGAATAACATAACTGCTAACCTGACTTTGAGAAAATGTGACTGTGTTAGTTGAAGTATTAACAACAGCGTTTGAAGCGGTTACCCAGGTGTTGTTCTGGTTGTTCCAGTATTTTAATTTAAGATTATTTACATTAACGTTAAAGCCAGCAGTTTGCATGTTATTAAAGTGAAGCTGAAAGTTTGTTTGGGAATTAAAACTCATCTGTCCGCCCATTTGACCGGACTGCATCATGTTGTTGGTTCCTTTGGGATTGAAGATTCCAATTTCATAGCCCGCGAATGCGCTTTGCCCGGACATACCGGGAAAATCTTGCGGGAAGGCTGCTAATATTTGGCAGTACAAAGAATCGGGCATCATGCCGCCGCCCATCATTCCGCTTTGATGCCATCCCGGATTTATATTCATCCAGTCTGTTGAATCGAAAGGGTCATTAAATTTTTGCGCTTGCATCATATCGCTGTGAATCCAGCCTCCGCCAAAATGATTTCCAACTTGGGTTGAGTCCATCCAAGCAGCGCCGTTTAGCTGATAGACAATTACCATCTGCATAAACCCGGTTGACAGCTTTCCGCCTTTGATTGAAATTGTTTGTCCGTTTGTTGGAAGCGAGGTGTTTGTATTTGGTTGATACCACGGCGGTCCGAAATTCAAAAAGTAATCTGGAGTTCCATCGCCGTTTACATCAAGATAATAATGATAGTACATAAAAGTAGTATCAATCATTACCGTGCCGGTTAAAGAAACTGAACGAAGCGAATCGTGGTCGAAGCCGAAAGAATAATTCATCATGTTGTTATTCATTCCGCCCATCATAGAATGTGTTCCCATATTATTCCAAAATGAATCGAAGCCGGAACGCCAAAAGTTACCGTTGATAGAGTCGACAACAATCATAGGAATGGAGAACATCCCATTATAAAGACCGCCGGAAATAGTTACATTATCTCCAAGCTTTGGTCTTAGAGTAGAACTGGAATCTGGTTTATACCAAACCGGACCGAGGTTCAACATATAATCGGGAGAGTTATCGCTGTTTATATCGAGGTAATACATTCCGTTCATCATAGAAGAATCGGCTATAATTTTCCCAGAAACAGAAATTGGTTTTAGAGAATCGGGATTAAAATTGCCGCTGTGCATCCAGCCCTGGCTAAAGCCAAGTGTGGAGGCAAATAAAATTATTGTAACTAAAAATTTTAATTTCCCCGCTGTGCGGGATTTCATAAAATTCAACATCTTAATATCCTTTAAATGATTTGATAAATTTTTAACTGTATTTATTTCTAATGGAGAAAAAATTAAAGTCTAAAAATTCTCAAATGAGAAGGACTGTAGAGCGTATCACTTTTAAATCTGTGCTATGTTCTATTGAAGATTTAAAATTTAGTAAATATAAACTCTTTAATTGCGGATTTGCGGGGAGAGAAATGGTAGTATGAAATGAATAATAAACCGGCAGCTTTATATTTTCGGGAACCGACAAAGGCTTATCAGTCATATCTTTTGATACCTGGCAGCCGCAGTCTTTTGAATTGTTGGTTTTATTTTCTTTATGGTGTGTACAACAGCTACAGTTTTCATCGCTGCAATTTTTGCAGCATAAATCCGGTTGAGGGCTAACATTATCTTGAGCCTGCTTAACGGACATGCGGGAATGAAATATATTCTTACTTTTCTGCATGCCAAAAAGAGTAAATGACACAACAAGCGATAGAACCACTATTTTTTGGGAAAAATTATTTTGGATTTTAGTATTCATTTCGGGTTTATAATATCAGCAGTTAATATAAAGCTTTTTTATTGCCAGCAATGTGGTGAAGTTTTAACTCTTTTGCTTTATATAAAATTAGATATGAGATTATTTATTGCTTGTATTTATCATTTGCCATAAATAAGAATGACGGTGCAAAAATGAAAAAATAGGGTTTGTAAACAAAATCATATAAGGGAATTTATTTTAGATACTATTTTGATTTCACATAATTATATGGCTTGACATATTAGTTAGGGGTGCATATTTTCGCAAATACGAAAATGACAATATGGATAAAGTTATATGCCAGATGTTTATCTAACTAAGAAAACAAAACTTCACAAATCAAATTCAAATGGGGAAACGTGTAAAGTAATCTGCTTCAACGCTAACAAAGTGAATGAAGTAAAAAAATCTCTGCCAGCAGAAAAAGAATTTGAAGAACTAGTTTCTCTTTATGCAGCTCTGGGAAACATTACGCGCTTGAAAATTATCTTTGCTCTTGCTAAAGGCGAGCTTTGCGTTTGCGATATTGCAAATGTCCTTGAATTGAGTATTCCGGCAACATCTCATCAGCTTAAATATCTTTATGAACATAAACTCTTAAAATACCGCAATGACGGTAAGATGGTTTACTACTCGCTAAACAGTAAAGAATTAGCCAGCATATTGAAAGATGATGTTCATTTCTTTGAAGAAACTTTTGAAATCAGTATAAAGAACTAAAAAGAAAATTTGGGAAGCGGTGCTATGAAAAAAGAGAAAAGCTTTTTGTTTATTACTTTCTTGCTTTCGGCGAATCTGGCAGTGTCAATTGATGTAACCGGATGCTCTAATAAAAATGACGGAGCGAAGATAGATGAACAAACATCGTCATCAAATGTCCAATTAGTGGATGTAGACAAAATTGCAGAAAATCCAGGTGCGTACAGCGGAAATATAAAAATAATTGGGAATGTAAATAAAGTAATAGCTAAAAATAAAATCTTCACTTTGTCATGTGAAGACGGCGATGCTACGGTGTCTATTGCTTATGACGGCGCTTTGCCGAAGCAAGGAGACAAAGTAGAAATTCTGGGAAGCGTGAAAAAAGATTCAGATGGGAAATATATTTTTACTGCTAAAGAGCTAAAGATAAATGAAAATTAAATTTATATTCCCAGCATGTGCGTTTATCTTAACGTTCGCATTACATTTTTATTATACTGTTAATATTGCGCGTGCAATTGCAGAAAAATGGATTAAGGTAGGTTCATTTAACGCAGTTGATTCTTATATAAATCAACAAAGTTATTTTATCGGACTTTCATACGCTTTGACTGCAGCGTTTACAGCTTATGCCATTATCAATTTTTCAAACAGCAGAAAAGCAGGCGCTGCCGGTACGCTTGGCGGATTAACACTCAGCGGGATATTATATTTTGCTGCATGTTTCTTAACCGGCTGCTGCGGTTCGCCAATGCTTGCAGTTTATTTAAGTCTTTTCGGCTCATCTTTTATAGGATTTGCTAAGCCAATAACAGCAGCCTTAACATTGATTAGTGTAACTGTTGGCTTTGCCTGGATAAAAAGAAATAATAAAAAATCTTTGTGCTGTAATTTAAATAATAATTGCTGCGATGTTGAAGAAATTAAAGTTGAAAGGATTATTATGGAAAAGAATGTAGTATCAAATGCGGATGGGATAAAAAAAGTCTATAATGAATTTGCTGAAGGAATGGGCCTAAAAAAATGCCGCCAATGCGGATGTATGAAAGAGACACTTGAAAGCATCGAACAAAGCGCTGCAAACTCGGAAGAAAAAGATTTAAAAGGTTTAACCAATTTCATTAGAGATTGGAAGAAGGAAATTACAGAAATAAAATATTCTTGCCTTGGATGTGAACATTGTTATCCTGCAGTTGCTTTGAATTTATTAAATGAAAAATATCCTTCAATTGAAAATAAACAACTGGGTTGCGCTATAGAAACTAAAGAAGATAAATGGCCTTATGTTGCCGGTGAATATTATGCCTTTTGTGGAGGCGATTATGGGAATCCATCCCTTCGGGACTGTCCGGTTGGTGTCTCTACACTTGGAGATGCAGAACTTGCTGATCGGCTTGCAAAAAATCATCCTAAAGAGCTTTGCATTGTTGGCAAAACTGAAACCGAAAACATCGGCATTGACAAAGTGATTAAGAATACTGTAACAAACCAAACAATAAAATATTTACTGCTTGTTGGACAAGAGCCAAAGGGACATAAGTCCGGTGAAACATTTTTATCATTAAGTAAAAATGGTGTTGATGAGAAGATGAGAGTAATTGGTTCAACAGCGAAAAAACCAATATTGAGGAATGTTTCCGTTGAAGAAATTAATACTTTCAGAAATCAAGTTGAAGTAGTTAATATGATTGGATGCAGCGATGAAAAAATTATCGTTGATAAAATAAAGGAGCTTGCATCCAAGCAGCATATTCATTTCTCTAATATAAATCTAATTGAAGAGAAAAAATCTCCTTCACAGAGAACAAGCTGCGGCTGCAAAGAATGTGAGGAAGAAAATATGAGCACAGTTAAAAAAGAAGTTGAAGTCATTCAAGCTAATGAACCAGCTAACATAATTATGGATAAAGCCGGATATTTTGTAATCCTACCAATACCAGAAAAAAATATTATCAGTGTAGAGCATTATTCTTATGATAACTCTTTACTCAGAATTATTGAAGGGAAAGATGCAAGAAGCATTTATTGGACAATAATAGAAAATAACTGGGTAACGCTTTTAAGCCATGCCGCTTACATTGGAAAGGAATTGGAGAAAGCAGAACTTTCACTTCAGAATAGAGTTAAATATGTGCAGGATGGAGCGTGAAGCATTTTTTCCCCAAAGAAATAAGACAAGTAATATTCCCAAAGCATAGAATATAATAGTGAATATTGCTTATAACTTTTTTATTTTAGAAGGAATCTTTTATAAAATCCTGGCATCAGATTAGTATAATTTTTTTAGAAATGATTAAACATTTATCAAAATACCGTTCGCTTATTGCAGCTACTTTTATTTTAGTGCCGTTGCTGTTTTGGTTCGCCTACTCTGAAATAGGACAGTATACTATAGAAAAGCAGCATCCGCCGGCAGAGGATTATTGCCTGGTTGCAAGAGTAATAAAAACAGAAATTAGTAAAACTACCGCAAACAATTTATTTAAGCTGAAAGTCGAAAAATCGTTTTGTATGCATTGTGTTGATGAAACAAGCGTACACAATACAGTATTAATTAATTTAGAAATAGAACATTTTTATCCACCACACAAGACTACCCCAATCTATCTATACGACAGAACATTTCTGATTTAACACTTCCCTTTATATCCCCTCTTCCGGGATTTATTCAATTTATCCTTTGAACATAAAAGGGATATGTAAATAATTTTTATAATTTATTTAGCACTATTATTAGGAAAAACCCGATGTTAACCCTAAATAAAAAATGGTTTGGCGGAATTGCCATAGTAATTGCGGCTTTGCTTGTATCTTTAACATTATTCGCGCAAAGCCAGCCAAGGAAAAATAATTCAACGAATCATACTTATGACTCATCATGGTGGAACTCCAGCGTTCCGGAAAAATATTGGCTTAGTGACAACCAAATAAATCAATTAAACAAAATAAAAACAGAATATGACGGAATAATTCAATCGGAAATTGAAAAGCTGAATTCAGTGCGCGGAGATTTTTCTGATTACCGGCAGCAAGATGACATGAACAGCAAACGTATCAGAGAATATCAAAACCAAATAAGAGGTATTGAAGACAACATATACAGCTTAAGGATGGAAGCAGAAAGTAAGATTAGAAAAGTCTTTGTTAATGGTCAGAAAGCTTATTTCAACGATTCACGGTATGGCTGGTGGGATGGATTTTATGAAAGATGCGGCTGGGATTATACAGATATTGATTACGGTATGAGACAGCACAACGGAATGTATGATTGCGGCAGATGCTGGTAATATTTTAATCAAAAAATAATTAATCTTACCTTCCCGCTGTTTGTAAACGGCGGGGAGTCATTAAAAAGGAAGATTTATGAAAAGTATATTCAATAAAATGAAAGTGATAGTTTTGATTTTATTTTTACTACTTGAAAACGGTTGTGCACAAGAAACAAATAATATAAAAGGCACAATAGGCAATGAAAAAACGGGTAAAGATAAAATTGTTATTTGTGTGCTTGGCACTAAAGCTTGTATGCCGGTAAAGATTGACACAAGTATGACCGTCAAATACCAGAATAAAGATACAAAGCTGACAGATTTGCCGTTTGGTCTTTATTTGGAAGCCGGCATCATTGACGATAAGCCTAAAGGAAAGACAGTTAAAAGTATAAGCATTGATGAGACAAAAACAGCAATTTGTTTCACCAAGTTGAAGAAAGAACAAGAATCTAAATTGAGCAATGTGTTAAGAAAAATAAAAGGGGTTTCCGATTTCGAAATTCATATGGAAACAAGCCAGGTGTATATCGCATACGATCCCAAAATTATTGCTTATAAAGATTTGGAAAGCGCAATTAAAAAAGAAGGTTTTGAATTAGAATAAAATTAAGGAGTAACAAAAAATGAAACCAACAAATTATGGATTCTCGAAAGTAGTTAATCTCAGTTACGCTGAAGCAATTGAAAAAGTAACCGATGAATTGAAGAAAGAAGGTTTCGGCGTTCTTACCGAAATTGATGTTAAAGAAACATTAAAGAAAAAGCTTGATGTTGACTTTAAGCCGTATAAAATACTCGGCGCTTGCAATCCGCCGTTTGCTTATAAATCTCTGCAAGCTGAAGAACAAATTGGATTGATGCTACCTTGCAAC
>JAKAFW010000106.1:0-2593 GCA_021817845.1 Bacteroidota bacterium | reverse complement strand
TTTTAGTATAAATCTTTTCAACAAAGTCCTTATAAATCAAATACTTAACAAAAACGAATACTTAAATCAAAATCATTGTCCTGATAACCAATTGTTTTTATTCGACTTTTAACGGGACAGTAGTGATATTTTTTATGAAAAAACAAATTGATACTACTCTTGAAAGTATTTCTAAACAACTGGATGTTTCTATCTCAACTGTATCTAGAGTTCTTAATGGTAAATCAAAGAAATACCGGATCAGTAAGAAAACGACAGATTTAATTTTAAAGACGGCACAACAATTAGATTATATACCAAACCAACTTGCTAGGGGGCTTCGTTTAAAAACGACCAATACTATTGGATTGATTATTCCTGATATAGCGAACCCATTTTTTGCTAAAATAGCTAGTTTAATTGAAAAGTCTGCTAGAGATAATGGCTTTTCCGTTATTATTTCCGATTCCGAGGAAAAGACAGAAGTTGAGATTTCTTCTTTGCAAACACTAACTAGTCGAAAAATTGATGGAATTATAATTTCACCAGTAGGTGGACAATCTAAGCATCTTGCATCGATTAAAAATAGAAATATACCAATAGTAACGATTGACAGACAATGCCTAGATTTAGAATTACCATTTGTAGGCTCTGACAATTTTAAAGGCGCTTTCACGGCTGTAAATTATTTAGTCAAAAATGGTCATACCAGAATTGCAATTATCCAAGGGATAAAAAATACAAGCGTAAATATTGATAGAGTTAACGGTTATATAGAAGCATTAAAAGAAAATGGTATTTCTGTTGATAAAAGCTTAATCGTAGGAGAAAATTTTGGTGAGGGAAATGGATATGTTGAAGCAAGTCTTCTTCTGAATATAGGAAAACGGCCTACTGCAATATTCGCAACAGGTAATTTAATATCATTAGGTGCTTTAAGAGCGATTTATGAGAAAAGATTAAGAATTCCTGAAGATATATCGATTATTTCTTTTGATGACCAACCATATTCTAGTTATTTAGCCACCCCCATGACAACTGTTGCGCAACCAAACCATGAAATAGCTTCAATTGCTTTTAGGCTTTTAATGGATTGCATTGAAACAAATACAACAATGGAATCTTATAAAATTTTATTACCAACAAAGCTTATAATAAGAGACTCGGTGGCGAAGATTATAACTCATTGATTTAATGACTATAGAAATGACAAATAATGGAATGAATATTTTATTGTGACAATATATAGAACATTTAGGCTTTTTAGAGTGGACTCATAGTTGATTTGATACATTTTTTTAGAAAGCAAAATAGCTTTTATATGTGTATGAGAATAGAGGAGATGTATTGTGAAATTAATCCAATTGTGACTGACCTGGCGAAGCTGTATTTAAGATAAATATTTTTTTTATACCTTTCTTAAAGGATATCGCAAAGCATTAAGTAATTTTATAAAGGAATCAATAGACATGAAGGATATAAAAACAATCGAGGCTGAATATCAGTATGCAAAAGACCAGTATTCATCATTAGGCGTAAATACGGATGAAACAATAAGCAGACTCGATAAGATAAAGATAAGCCTTCATTGCTGGCAGGCAGATGACGTAGCAGGTTTTGAAACACCTGATGCAGAGCTTGGAGGCGGAGGCATTCAGGTAACGGGCAATCATCCAGGTAAGGCAAAAACGATTGATCAATTACGTAAAGATATCGAAAAAGTAATGAGCCTGCTTCCCGGCAAGCAGCGTATAAATCTTCATGCTATTTATGGTGATTTTAAGGGTGAAAAAATTGACCGTGATCAGATAGAGGTAAAACACTTTCAAAGCTGGGTAGATTGGGCAAAGAAGCTTGGAATAGGTATAGATTTTAATCCGACATGTTTTTCTCATCCTTATGCAGATGATGGCTATACTCTATCAAGTAAAAACGAATTGATCAGAAATTTCTGGATTGAACATGTAAAGCGTACAAGAAGAATTGCTGCAGAAATGGGCAAGCAGTTAGGCACCCCTACGGTCAACAACATCTGGATTCCGGATGGATCAAAGGATACACCGGTTGACCGCAATGGTCATCGTACATTATTAAAGAAATCGCTTGATGAAATATTTAGTGAAGAATATCCGAAAGAATATCTTAAGGATTCAGTTGAGAGCAAACTTTTCGGTATAGGTTCAGAGTCAATGGTAGTAGGCTCATGAATATAAAACCCGGGAAAAAATTAACCTTAAAAGATTTGGCTAATATACTCTCCGTTACACCGGCTACAGTATCGAAAGCTTTAAGGGATAGCAGTGATATCTCCCTAAATATGCGAGAGAAAGTAAAAGCCAAAGCAAAGGAACTGGGCTACCGTCCAAATTTATTAGCAAGATCATTGATTAATAATAGAAGTAAAATATTAGGAATATTGATTCCTGATTTACGTATTTCCTTTTTCTCGGAAGTAGTAAGGGGGATGTATGAAGAGGCAAATAGGAAGGGGTATGAAACTATTTTATTGATTCATGATGAGAACAAAGTTATTGAGAGGAAAAAGTTAGAGTTTTTATCGGACGTTCATGCAGATGGGATATTGTTAAATGCAACAGGTCATAAAAGCAATTAT
>JAKAFW010000032.1:0-46387 GCA_021817845.1 Bacteroidota bacterium | reverse complement strand
GTTGTTGCAACTGAGGATCAGTTAACAGAAATGTTATTCGGCAAAAAGAAATATGCAGAAGTATTAATTGCAAATTATGATAATGAAAATGCTGGCTTTGCTCTTTTCTTTCATAATTTTTCTACTTTCCTTGGCAAGCCGGGAATTTATTTGGAAGATATTTATGTAAAGCCTCAATTGCGCGGAAAGGGAATAGGGAAGTCGTTATTGCTAAGTCTTGTAAAATTGGCTAAAGAAAGAAACTGCGGAAGAGTTGAATGGGCTGTGCTTAATTGGAATGAATCTTCAATTAAATTTTATAAAAGCCTCGGTGCAAAGCCTATGAACCAGTGGACGGTTTATAGACTTAGCGAAGATGAAATTAATAGCTTAAATGAATCGAAGTCATGAAGCCTAAAAGAAACCGGGTCGAATTTGCCCGGCTTCTTCTCAATAAATCAAATTAAAATTCTTAGTTCTTCTGTAAGGTCAGTGTAGGAAAGGTAATCTGGTTTGTATCTTGAACGATTAAACTACCTGTACCAACAAAAACTGAACCTGATGTTCCTGATGTATCAGCGTTGAGAAAGAAAGAAGATAGAGTAGCTCTAATATTGGATGTAGTGTATGTACCTCCTATAGTTCCACTGAATTGAAACTTGGAATTAATACCTGATGAGTGCTGAACATAATATCCAGAACCTGTTCCGCCTAGATTTCCGTTCGTACCGTTTATATTATAAATAACATTTAAAGTATCATTATTTGAACCTGTATAATTTATTGACCAAGTTCCGCTTAATGACGGAATAGTTGTGGTTGTTGTAACCGGGTTGTTATCCAAACTTTTGCATGAGTAAAACATCAGCGCAGAAAATAATAAAAGCATCCCGCCCAATAATTTCATTCTTAACTCCAAATTTTTTTGTGAAAAATAATAGGTAATCTTTTCCGGTCCGCTCTTTTGATTATTTTTATTTAAAAGTTCTTTTGCACAATGGCACACCGGACTAAAAATCAAATATAAATTTAATAATTTTTTAAGAATAGAGAAATTCAAATCTTACTGCTCCGTTAAAGCATTGTCACATATAGTAACAAAAAAAACGCTAACCAAAACCTACAATTTCTATAGGTTTGATTAGCGTTGCATTTTGAAAGGAGAAATAATTAGAATCCGAGTCTCTCCATATCTTCGACAAGTTTTTTAACTGCATTTATAGAATTGTCAAATGCAGCCTGTTCATCCGCATCTAATGATAATTCAACTACTCTTTCAATTCCGTTTGCACCAAGCACGGCTGGAACGCCTGCGTAATAACCTGTTACTCCAAATTCTCCGTTAAGCAATGCGCAAGCCGGTAGTAATCTTTTTTCATCAAGTAATATAGATTCCGCCATCGCGGTCGCAGAGGAAGCAGGTGAATAAAATGCAGATCCGGTCTTTAATAATTTAACAACTTCGCCGCCTGCCATTTTAGTCCTTTCAACCATAGCCATAATAACTTCTTTGGCTTTAGCTTTGTCTTTATACTTCCGCTCGAGCATTTCCATAACCGGAATGCCGTTAACATTGGCGTAGCGGATTAGTGGAACCATTGTATCTCCGTGTCCGCCAAGTACCATTGCATTTACATCTTTAACAGAAACGCCGAGTTCCCATGCAATAAAAGTCGAAAACCGGGAAGAATCCAAAACGCCTGCCTGTCCCAGAACTCTATTAGCAGGGAAGCCCGAAACTTTTTTGAATAATGTTACCATTGCATCAAGAGGATTTGAAATAATCATAACGATTGATTCAGGGGCATATTCACGAACATTTTCAGCGACTACCTTCATAATTTTTGCATTGGTACTAAGCAGATCATCCCTGCTCATGCCGGGCTTGCGAGGTAAACCTGCAGTAACAATAACCAAATCTGATCCGGCAATATCTTTATAATTATTCGTGCCGGTCACTTTTACATCGAAGCCATCAACGCGCGCTGCCTCGGCTATATCAAGGGTCTTCCCCTGTGGAAGGTCTTCAACTATATCATAGAGAACAACATCACCTAATTGTTTCATAGCGATCAATTGTGCCAGTACACCGCCAATTTGTCCGCCACCAATAAGTGCAATTTTTTTATGTGCCATAATATCTCCTTATTATATTTTCCCGCTTATGCGGATTAGATTTAGTCTACCTTTTAAGAGGCAAACTCTCCGAAGCATTCTTGTAAATTTCAAGTCTGCTTAGGAGTATTTACTTATGGGACTAAAAATAAAGAAGTTTGAGGAGAATTTAAAAAGAGGGAAATAAATAGAAATAACAAAATGCCCCAACCTTAATCTTGACTTAAACTTTCTCTTGACCTTTACTTATGAAGATTTAATATAAGAATTGTCTCCGTGCCGTCAGGCGTTACTTCATATTTCAAGTCGTCCATATAAACGCGCATCAAGTACAATCCGCGCCCTGAATCCTTAAGTAAATTTTCAGGCTCGGTAGGATCAGGAACTTTTGATGGATCAAAACCCTTACCTTCATCTTTAACATGAATATATAATTTATTATCGATCACCTCAACGTCAATTTTAACCTTTTTATTTGTGTCACATTTGTTAGCGTGAATGATTGCATTCGTAGTCGCCTCGGTTACTGCCAAAAGTAATCCCGGGAGTCGTTCCGGATCAATATTAAGATCGATTGTAAAATAGTTTACAAACTCTTCTACAGTGATCAAATTATTAGGATCACTATCAATTTCTAAGGAGTAATTTTTCTCAGCCAATAATATTCCAAATTTTTGATGCCAAAATAATAAAATTTATATACTATTCAATTCTAAAATTAAAAATTCCAATTCATGTTTAGATTTAAGTTCGCCTGCTGTCTAGCTGTATTATTGTCAGCCGAAATAAATTCATACCAGCCCGTTAAAAAGAAAGTTAAGTTTTTTTTAATTGAGAAAGAGACTTCCGTAAGCGGACCAATGCTTATATATCTTGAATCCAAAACTTTTAGAAGTCCCTGATAATTAAAAGTACTTAAAGAGAAAAACCTTGCGCCTAATGAAAAATTAAATCGGTAATAATTTAATGTAAACTTTGGTTCAGAAAAAATTTCTTCAAGGTAGCGTGTTGGATGTGTGCTGAATGATGCCCATTTCAAGTCGCCTTGCTCTGTAAGTTTAACGTAACCATCGTGCTCAAAGCTAAGATTGTATGATAAAATAATTCTGGTAGAATCCGACGCGGAAAACTGTCTGAACGAAAAGCTTCGGTAATTAGGATTTAAATCTTCAAAATCATAGACAGTGTAGTTAGCCATTACGCTAAAGCTATTGTATGATGAAAAATATTTTCCGTAATAATTCCCGCCCGATTCTAATTTGATTATTCTATTGATATTGTTGTTTGAACTCGACTCAGAATATATATAAACTATATGATTAAATGTCCCTTCCAAGCTAAGGAAAGCGTCAAAAAATGGGGTTAATGTTTTTATATATTTAATGCGAAGTATTGAAAGAAGTTCGTCTCTGTCATCAAAGTTTTCCGGACTTGGAGTATCATATCTTAATTTGTTTTGTAAAAAGCTGAAGAAAAGTTGATCGCCGGGTGATAAATTAACGTTGCCTAATAATGAAAGTGAAATTCTTTTGGCGATATTGTCGTTGCGGCTTTCCATGTCCGACCTCTCCTGGTAAAATACATCGCTTATTCCAGGAAAATGTTTTGTTATGTGCCTTTCGTCCCTTTCAGAATAATTGAATTTTAATGCTCCGTTAAAGACTTTGGAATTGTAGTTTGTTGTAGATTCAAACTCTAATTTTAATTCATTTACTCTAGTATCGAATATTGATGACGAAGCTAACAATGGTGTGCGATAACGGGTGTCGCGGTCAATTGTACGCCACGTAACTCTTCCGAGTAATGACTGAGTAAATATTTCTAAGAATTGGTTGTAATTAAGTTGATCCTGAAGAACATTTGTTGTTTCAGTTCTGCTTTGAATATTATTTATTATATCAAAAACTGCGGAAGTAATTGAATCAGCGGTGAAATAAAAATCTTTTCTGTTTTGGAAAAATTGATAATTTATAATATTGAAAACATTCTTCTCTAATTCGTTAGTCACTAAAAAATTCATGTATCGTAAAATATTTTTCCTAGGTGAAATATCTTCATTCTTAAACTTTAACTGAGTACTAACTATGAAGTTTGAAAAATCTAAATTGTTTAAATATCCTTCTCCCCCATAGACTGGCCCATAATCAATCTCGCCGATTTGCCGGTTATTAGTGTATCCGGCAAAAGGAGCTATTACAATCTTTTGTTCGGGCTTAATTTCTCCGAAAGCTATCAAGCTTGAAGACGAAGCCTGGTTTATTTCAAACTGGCGACTGTCCGAATATATATTGTTATTTACAAGTAGTCCCAGACTTAAAATTTTGCTAAAGGAATAATCGCCGGAGGTCGAGAAAAAATGTTCATCTCTTGTGCTATTCTGAGTTGATTTAATGAAGGTAGAATTATAATTCTCAGAAACATCTAATAACCAGTCGCTAAACTTTTTATGGAACTGAAGATTAGTTGAAAGTGAATAAATGTTTAACTGCTTATCGAAATTTGTTGAAAGTAAATTCAAAGGCGTAGTAGTTTGAATAAGATTAAGACTGTCTATCTGTCTCTGTCCATAAGTTTTTGTTATAGCAGAAAATATTAATATTAATATTAATATTTTCTGCTTTCCGAAACTTTTTGGAAGAAGTCTTTTCGAATATATTAAAACTCTTTGATCCAAAATTCTATGGTAAAACTTCTTGGGTATCAAATCTGTTTAAAAAGTATAAAAGTGTAAAAATGATCACTTCAAATTTCAAATACATCGCCTCGTGATGGTATAGAAATATTCTTAAACCCGGCGGTCTTCAATCTATCTGAATATTTAAGCTGCTGGTCATAGTCGCCGTGTACTAAAAAAATATTTTTTAATTTATTTCTGTCAAATTTCGATGAATAATCCGTCAACTCGTTCGAGTCAGCATGAGCTGAGAAGGAATTCATTACTATTACTTCTGCTTTGACTTTATACTCATCGCCGAAAATATTTACTTCTGTTGCTTTGTCGATTAATTTTTTACCTAATGTATTTTCAGCACAGTACCCAACCATCAAAATAATATTTTTACTATTCTCAATGTTGTTAGCAAGATGATGGAGTATCCTCCCGGTTTCTGCCATTCCGGATGCAGAGATAATCATAATGGGACCGCTAATATCGTTTAACTTTTTTGAGTCTTCAACATCCGTTATATACTTAAGTTGATTGAATCCGAATGGGTCGTCATATTTATTTAAAAACTTAACTGTGTCTTCATCAAAGCATTCGGGATGTTCACGGAAAATTTCTGTTGCATTTGTAGAAAGAGGACTGTCAACATATATGGGAATTCTTGGCGCTTGTTTGCTCTCAAAAATTCTATGCACTGAATAAACTAATTCTTGCGTTCTGCCTACACTAAATGCCGGCACAATAATTTTACCTCCGTTAGTAATTGCTTTTTTTATTACTTCGGCAAGCTTCGCTTCGCTGCCTTCGATTTTATCATGGAACCTTCCCCCGTATGTACTTTCGCAAATAAAATAATCAACATCAGGAATTTGTTCGGGGTCTTTTAATATCGGAAGGTTCGGTCTTCCTAAATCTCCGGAAAATCCAAACTTAATTTCTTTACCATTTCCTTTAATTTTTAAATAAACTATTGCCGATCCCAATATATGACCGGCATCGTAAAACATGACCGAAACATCTTCACTTATCAAAATCTCTTCGTGATAACTAAACCCCTTCATCAAAGGGAACACTGCTTCAGCATCTTTCTCATCATACAATGGTTCGAATGGCTTCTTCCCTTGTTTAATCCTTTTTTTATTTACATACTCAACATCTTTTACTTGAATGTGAGCGCTGTCTTTAAGCATTATCCTAGATAGATCTTTTGTAGCATTGGTGCAAAAAATCGAGCCGTCAAATCCTTTCTTAACAAGATTAGGAATATTTCCGCAGTGATCAATGTGAGCATGCGATAAAATTAAATAATCAATTTCTTTCGGGCTAAAAAGATCAAAATTCTTATTTATCTCGAATGCTTCCTTTCGTTTACCTTGATAAAGACCGCAGTCAAGAAGATAAGTTTTATTATTAATTTTTAATTTGTGCATTGAACCTGTTACAGTTCTGTCCGCTCCGATGAATTGTAGTTCCATAAAATCAGACCTTTTTTTTGTTTTATGTAAAATAACTGAAGTTACGCAAAGGATATAAACATAAGCGAAATAAGGTGTTAAATTAGTATATGATGAAAAGACTAATTTATCAAACAGCCTTAATCGCTTATGTAAATGCGATATGTTTTAGAAATTTTAGACCAACTTGCACTAAGATTTCTGAACAATATAACCGGAACATAATTTATGATTCGTACAATCCATATGTCTCACACGACAGACTTCAAAGACTATTGCTCTTAGAAGGTAAATGGAACAAGTATATACAAAAGCATTATAGTTGCTTGATAAAACTTAGGAAAACTTCATCTAAAAGGAAAATGTATCTGATAATAGATGATACAGTTATTGCAAAACCATATAGCAAAGAACTTGATTTATTGTCTTGGATATTTTCACCAAGCGACAGACAATATCTCTATGGAATCAACGTTGTGTTTGTCATCTGGACTGACGGTCAGATCCGTTTCCCCATAGGCTTTCGCATATGGAATAAGCATGACAAAAAGACAAAGATTGATTTAGCAATGGAACTATTGAATGAAGCCAAGAAAACCTTCAAGGTAAAACCAAGCTATGTACTAATGGATTCATTTTATCCAACAGCAAAACTTTTGAAGTTGATTCGCAAATTCCGTTGGCAATGGATTGCTAAAATAAAATCGCCGGGTTGATAGCATACAAGTTCAAGAGTTTTTTAGCTACCGTTATGGAAACCATATCGGCAAATTATCAGAGAACATTAGAGCCCTTGTGGTTAAAGATAATGATAATTACTGGGCTACGAATGATTTATCTTTACAATCTTCCGAGGTAAAACATTATTATAAAAATCGTCAAATTATAGAAGAGTTCCACAAGATTCTAAAATCAGAATTAAGGGCACTTCTAAAAACTAAGTAAAATAAAGTAGAAATAAAAAAATTATTGTTTAATTAATAAACCCAATAACAATAAAAAAGATGAGTTTGCAAGCAATGAAAAAGCCTACCCAACCTGGATTTTTTGACGAAGAAAACCGATTAGCTAAACTGACAAAGAAAAAAGATCCGTTAGTAAAACTATCATTGATGATTAAGTGGGAAAAATTCAGACGGATAATAGAAAGAGCAATGAAAAAAGAGACGAGAGGCTATGGCGGCCGGCCGCCATATGATTATATAATGATGTTTAAGGTATTGATACTTCAGCGACTGTATAATATATCAGATGAGCAAATGGAATTTCAGATAAATGATCGCCTTACGTTTATGAGATTCCTGGGATTGTCTCTGGGAGATAATATCCCTGATCAAAACACAATCTGGTTGTTTCGTGAGAATTTGGTAAACAAAGGGGTAATAGAGAGATTATTCAATAAGTTAGAGAGTATGTTAGAGAAGGAAGGATTTCTGTTAAAAGAAGGCTCAATAATAGACGCAACAATAGTGGAAGCACCGAAACAAAGGAACAATCGGGATGAGAATGACCAAATCAAACAGGGAGAAATACCGGAGGGCTGGGAAAATAAACCGAACATGTTACGACAAAAAGATACAGATGCAAGATGGCTGTATAACACTAACAGCCATTAACAAATGTATCTATGCAAACGGAGAAATACTTGAAGCATTCTACATTTTTAACTTCTAGATGGCGAAACGATACATCACAATCAGGGAACGTGTCCACAAACAAGAAGATTTCATAAGTCGGTTCAACAGAATCGAAATAATAGTATGCGACCATTAACATGCTATCCCAGTACTAAAAATTCCTTTTAAACATTTAAAATTCATAATCATGAAAAAATTTTAAATATAGAAAATGTTAGCCTGTGTTATTTTAAAATTTCTACTCATGAGCTTAAAGAAAGTTTTTTGTATAAAATGACAAGTTAGAAATGTAATAATAATAAATAATAACAAAGTAATTGAAATTTATTTGATCTTATTTTATGACTGTAAAACGTAAGCAAAACAAATATTATTAAATAATTCTAAACTATAAACTTGCATTTTACTTCAAAAAATATTAATATTTCAATAGAAATAAAGAAAAACAAAGTAAACGAAAATACTTGTTTTTTCTATTTGAAAAGAAAGTAAAAGAAATTCTATCATGCTTTATTTTACTGTCTGTTTAAAAGAGTACATTAAAGGATTTTTAATTAAGTGATTGGGAGTCACCTTAGCGAAGCTGGGTACAACCTATATTGATGAAAATTAATAAGCTTTTCTCATATGATATTTTTATGACAAATATAGAATTAACTTACCTATGAGTAACGATTTTATTAATTTCCTTAATATTATTGATTTATTTTAATGAAAGGGATTATTGTGCAAACTGTCAGCACCGATTCTTCAGCCAAAAGTTATTTTGTTTCAATCAGCATTATTGGAATGCTATTTTTTATATTTGGTTTTGTCACTTGGCTGAATGGATCGTTGATTCCATTCCTTAAAATTGCCTGCGAACTTAATCAGGCAGAGGCATATTTAGTTTCATTAGCATTTTATATTTCCTATACTGTTATGGCTTTGCCTATGTCCGCTGTCCTTGTAAAGACAGGCTACAAAAATGGAATGGTAATTGGATTGTTGGGTATGGCAGTTGGTGCTCTTATATTTATTCCGGCAGCGCACACAAGGATATACCCTGTTTTTCTTCTTGGGCTTTTTATTATGGGTGCCGGTTTAACTATTCTTCAAACAGCATCTAACCCTTACGTTGTGGCTATCGGCCCAAGAAAAACAGCAGCTGTAAGAATTAGCTTTATGGGAGTTGCTAATAAAGCTGCCGGTATTCTGAGCCCCTTGGTTTTTACTGCTCTTATGTTGAACGGAATATCTAAATATAGCGATGCAAATCTAAAATTACTTAGCCCTGCTCAAAGAGCAGTTTCATTTAATCAACTTGCCAATAGGTTGGTAATTCCCTATCTAATAATGGCAGTTATTCTCGTTTTACTCGCTGCAATGGTAAAATTTTCTTCACTGCCGGAAATTAGTGATAATGAGACGGTGGAGGGGACTAAATATGGCTCAGAAAAAACAAGCATTCTTCAATTCCCTGGGTTAATTCTTGGTGCAATTGCATTATTCTTCTATGTAGGTGTTGAGGTAATGGCTGGCGACACAATTGGTTTGTATGGTAGAACATTGGGGATTTCCTTTTTCGGTAAGCTTACATCTTATACAATGTCATTTATGGTAATTGGATACTTGGCCGGAATTATTGCTATTCCCCGACTAATCAAGCAGGAAACGGCTTTAGTCCTTTCGTCATCACTAGGTTTTATTTTTAGCCTTTGTGTGTTATTCTCATCTCCGACTAATTCCGAAATCTCCAGAATATTGTTTAGTTGGATTGGAATTTCATCTATTCCTAACTCTGTTTTATTTGTTGCGCTTCTTGGTTTTGCAAACGCTATGGTATGGCCAACTATTTGGCCTCTTGCTCTGGATGGTCTTGGTAAATTTACAAAAATTGGTTCTGCTATTCTAATTATGGCAATTGCTGGTGGAGCAATTATTCCGCCATTATACGGTCTTTTATCTGATACTCACTCACCTCAGCTTTCTTATTGGATTTTACTTCCATGTTATTTTATAATTTTTCTCTATGCATTTAAAGGTCATAAATTAAAGAGTTGGAAATCAACGCTGGTAAGTGAAGAAACATTTGTAAAATGAAGACAAATTAGTCATCGAATTATTTTCTTGTCTTTTGAAAATGAAAGAAAGAAACACAAAACTATGAGTCCGCTCTAAAAAGCTCGAAATTCATTTTTTGGACTTTGATTATTTGCAGAAATCAAAACATTTTTTCAATAAAAATACCTTTTTAGAGCGGACTCAACTATAAAACTATAAAAGAACTAACCTTGTTAATAGTTTTGTCTATGCTTATGACCATGAATGCCCAAGAATTTGATAAATAGGTTAGCGAAAGACAAACCGACGTTCTGGTTATCGGAGGTGGGGCATCTTCAGAAGCATTATTAATTGGTTTAATATATTATAATTTTTCTTTCCGTTACTTGCAGAAATAAATTTACTTGGTGAATTTCATACTAAGTCCAGAATATCTTAATCTTATAAATAATTGAAGGACGTTTAATTGATAAAAATTTTAGCATTGTTTGAAAAATTCTACTTGATTACTATATTAATCTTTGGTGTGTCACCCATTGTGCTTGCTCAGATGAATGCACCTTCTGCTCCGAAGGGCATGATTAATCTTGTTTGGGACAAAGCTTACAAAGTTACATCTCTTGTACCTATAAAATATTCCTTCGCCCCAATGGAAGTTGGTCATCAGTTTCAAGGAGCACTTACTGATGGAAAAATTGCGTCTTCGACTGAATATTCCAATTCTCAGTGGCAGCAGTTTATTCGAGGGGGCTCACGAAGCATAGTAATTGATATGGGGCAGATCAATACAGTAAAACAGATGCAGGAAAGATTTCTCCTCTATCCATCAAAAGAAATATACTTTCCACGAAAGGTTATATACTCATTATCATTGAATGGCAAAGATTGGTCACAAGTAGGTGTGGTTTATCCTAAAATTCCTATTACCCTTGCTTCGCCTGCCGTTCAAACATATGCTTTATTAGGGATTAATTATCAGGCGAGATTTGTTAAGATGACCTTTACAGTTGATGTTTTTACACTCGCTGATGAGTTTCAGGTATTTGGCAAACATGGCATAGTTGACAATGCTGCCATAGCACATATTATCCCCCCGACCATGTATCCCGACGCATACTGTCCTCCGGGGTCTCCCAAAGTTGGTGGTACGAAAGACATGGTACTCATAGCAAACGGTTATTACAAATCCAATCCGGATATACAGTTCAATAGTGTCGAACAACTTACTCCTTATGTTGGTTACATCAATACTTCCGGTAAAATTACTGATTTTATGTTCGATAGCTTTTTATTTTCGGCATTTGGAGCTGCTCCATCTGGCGGAGAATACGGAGCTAATATAAAGAAGCCAACAGTAATGTCTGATTGGGTATATTATCTTGATAACACGTTTGATTCAACTTATAATCTTTCGGCTTTGGACATGGCAACCGGCAATGTTAAAAAAATTCTTGGTAAACCTACATGTAAGGTAAAAGTTGAAATAGCTATTCCATACCCCACGCCGAGCTCTACTAACTTTGGCGACGTAGACGGGGATGGTCTATCCGAAAACCTATCATATCTTTCTGAAAGAGAAAAAGTTATCAAATGGTATATCGATCAAATAATGAAAAGATGGAAAGATGCAAATTATAAAAACTTGGAGCTGGTAGGGCTATACTGGATCAGCGAAAAGGCCGCCTTCACTATTGATGACAGCGAAAAGGCAATGCTTCAGTATACCGGAAATTATGTAAGAAGTCTAAACAAAGTGTTTAACTGGATCCCGTTCATAAATGCCGAGGGATTTGCCGACTGGAAATCGCTTGGTTTTGACGCGGCCGAAATGCAGCCAAATTTTTCTTTTCACAATTATCCGGAACAAGAATTGGGTGAAGCCGCAGATGCATGCAAGAAGTTGGGTATGGGTATTGAAATCGAGATACATTGGAATGCGCTTACCGTTGATAGCCTTAGAGCAAAGTATTATGATTATCTGAATTGGGGCGTACAAAAAGGTTATATGACTGGTGCTGCACATTCGTATTATCAAAATGCTGGGCCTGGAACTTTTTATAAGAGCTGTATGAGCTCTAATCCGGCAATTCGTGCGGTCTACGATAAAACATATGAATTTATTAAAAGGACCTACACTCCTACTTCTTATTAACAACTATAAAAATGTGAAACTAAATGAATATAAATTGTATTTTGTTTTATAGTAAATTGCGTTAGCCAAAATTTTTATTGAAATAAGGAAACACCATGAAAAATAGTTTAGTATTCTTATTTATTTCATTATTTTTTTTCTCGCTTCCAAGGTTCAGCAAGGCACAGACTGTTCTTGATCCATCAAAAGGCTTCAAGCTTGCTAATGATTTTGTGGAGTTTAAGTTTGAACCATTTGGAATGGGTTTGCAATCTATGATCGACAGGAAAACAGGGTACAACCATATTTGCTCGGTGAAAGGGAAGCATCTCCTTTGGGAAGTAACCTTCGGAAAAGGGATGTCAAAAGGAAATATTGATAATAATTCTCAACCTTGTAATTTTATTTCTTTGGAAAAATTTCCGGACGGTTCACAGCGTGCAATTTTAGAATGGAATAATTTGCGTTGGTGGAAAGAAAATAATGCAGTTAGTGTAAGTGTAACAATAGACCTCCCAAAGAATAGCGGCATAGCAACCTGGAAAATATTTGTTCAGAATAATTCAGATTACTGGGGGTTATGGAATGTGGATTTTCCCAAACTCAACGGTTTCCCGAAACCGGGCGTTTACGATATTGCGCGCCCGTCTTTCGCTAGCGGCGGACTCCTTCTTAAAAAATGCAGTGAAAACACCCAGGGTACTTTTCAAGGAAGGTATCCTTCTGGTGGCTGGCCTATGCAGTTCATGTCTTTTAATAATTCTACAAACGCTGTTTATCTTGCAACGATGGACCCTGATGGTCGGGCAAAAGATTTTCTGGCAGACGCAAGTACCGGAGAATTGAAGGTAGTTCATTATCCAGATAATATGGGCATTGCCGGATCAGACTGGCCAGGTTACTACCCTATTTCATTCGGCGTATACCAGGGCGGATGGCTGCAAGCAGCACTTCAGTACAGAAAATGGGCTACCCATCAAAAATGGGCTGTACCGCTTGCTCAGCGCAAGGACATTCCTTCATCAATAAAAAATCTTGGACTATGGGTACGTGATTTCTGGATATGGGATAGCACTAATGGTTCTCCGCATCAGATGGACATCCCACTTATTAAGGCTCAAAAGGAAATGGGCTTTCCTATCGGATTGCATTGGTATTTCTGGCAACAAAGCCCTTTTGATAATATGTACCCTGAAATTCTTCCTTCAAAACCTAGCTTTCAAGAAAGAGTAAAGGATCTAGTTTCCAAAGGCTTTCTTGTAATGCCATACATCAACGGAAGAAGTGCCGATATGAATATTCCGGATTGGAATAATTACGCTCCTTATGCTACTTATGATGAAGCCGGCGGGTTCATTATGGATACAACCAGTGTTTCGGGTAGACTTGTTGAAATGTGCCCTTCCCAGCAATTTTGGCAAAAGAAAATTACTGCTCTAACAGACAGCATGGTAGAAAATTATGATTGCAATGGTGTATATGTAGACCAGGTTTCGGCAATGAGAGATGAATTATGTTTCAATAAAAATCATCAACATCCTCTTGGTGGCGGAAAATGGTGGACCGATGGAAACCGCGAACTTTTGAGAAAGATTCAGTACATTGCACATCGAAACGGGCATCAGTCAGTAATAACTTCTGAAGGTGCAAACGAATTATTTCTTGATCTTCTCGACGGTAACCTTATGTGGCTTGCTGTTACCGACAGAGAAATCCCTTTGATCAATGTTGTTTATTCGGGCTATACTATTTTTTTCGGTAGCCGGTGTAATTATGAAAATTGTAGCAATCAATTATTTAATTTTGCGCAGGGACAAGCTTTCATAGATGGTGTGCAAAATGGCTGGATGGATTTAGGTTTATTTAAATCAAAATATTCCCAAAAAGTTGCTTATTTGCGAGAGTGCGGCGAGTACAGAGTTGCTACAAAGGATTTTCTTCTTTACGGAAGACTTCTTGGTCCGATTTTACCTATAAATATTATTCCCACTTTTACTGATGATGAATTTGGTCGTTGGAAACAAAAACATTCCGCTACAGTTTCGGCTGCAAAGGCTAACCTTTGGAAATCCGAAAACGGACATTTGGGAATCTTTTTCGCTAATTTTGTTGACAAAAAAATTCCATTTTCAATTTCTATCGATCCAAAAGAATATGGATTGAAAACTGGTAACTACTCCCTAGTGGAGATTACACCCAATGGAAAGATTCCACTTTGGAAGGTCTCGGGAATTGTTAAACTAACCGAAATGCTCGATCCTAACGCTCTTAAAGTTATTGAAATTGTGCCAACTTCTAATTAGTCCTAAGATAATTTGGTGAATATATTTCTAGTTAGCCTTTGAATTTTCTTGAAAAAGAATTTTTTAATTGTCTACCACAGGATAAATCTATGAAGCATATCGTTATGCTCTTTTTTATAGTATTTTTTTTTCTATCAGCTTCTTCAATCCGGTCTGAAGCAGCAAAAAATAGTAAGCATTCACTTAATGAAAAAGTTAAGAATATCTTATCTAAAATGAGCCTTGAAGAAAAAATAGGACAAATGACTCAGCTAACTATTCAGGCTGTCTCAGTAACACAAGGCCCTGATAAAGGTTCGCTTGACATGAAAAAGCTTGAAGAAGCTATTGTTAAATATCACATCGGCTCAATCCTTAATGTCTATGATTCCTCACTATCTGTTGAAGATTGGAATAAACTGATTACTACTATTCAAGACATTGCAATTAATCAAACGAGGTTGAAGATTCCTATTATATACGGAATTGATGCTATCCACGGCGCTTCATATACTATAGGCGCTACTTTGTTTCCGCAAGCCATTAATATGGCAGCAACTTTCAATCCCGAACTAGTTAAGAAGGAAGGAAAAATTACTGCACTCGAAGTAAGGGCTAGCGGCATACCATGGATTTTTTATCCCGGAATGGATTTAGGAAGACAGCCGCTTTGGTCGCGAATATACGAGACATTCGGAGAAGATGTTTATCTCGCCAGCCAAATGGGAAAAAGTTATATTGTAGGTGCCCAGGGAAACAACATCGGTGCTCCTAATAAAGTTGCTACATGCTTAAAACATTATGCCGGTTATAGTTTCCCTGTAGACGGCAAGGACAGAACTCCCGCATGGATTCCGGACAGAATGATGCAAGAGTACTTTTTGCCTCCGTTCAAAGCAGGAGTTCAAGCTGGCGCTGCTACAGTAATGGTAAACTCCTCAGAAGTAAACGGCATCCCTGGCAATTCGAATTATAATTTGTTAACTAAAGTGTTACGCAATGAAATGAAGTTTAAGGGCTTCGTAGTTTCAGATTGGGGCGATATTGAACATCTTTATACCAAGTACAGAGTGGCGTCTTCTCCCGAGGAAGCGGTTAAAATGGCTGTTATGGCAGGCATCGACATGAGCATGGTGCCCTCGGATTTTAGCTTTTACGATTTACTTCTGAAACTTGTTAAAGAAGGAAAAGTGCCTATCTCTAGAATAAATCAAGCCGTAAGTAGAATCTTAAAAGTGAAGTTTATGCTGGGTTTGTTTAACAATCCTTATCCTGATAAAAACCTTAAAAAACAATTTGCATCGGACTCCTCAAGGGCTATTAATCTTGAAGCTGCAGAGGAATCTATTACTCTGGTTAAAAATGAAAATAACATTCTTCCGTTATCTAAGAATAGCAAAGTGTTGGTTACAGGTCCAACCGCAGATAAATTATCAACCTTAAACGGAGGGTGGACTATTACCTGGCAGGGTGATGTTGAATCGCTTTATCCTAAGAATGAATTGACTCCCCTTGAGGCTATTCAAGATAAAATTGGAAAAGGAAACGTTACATATTTACCAGGCTGCTCAATAGACTCTTTAATTGATGTTGACTCTGCGGTTAAAGCGGCTAAAAACGTTGATGCTGTTATTCTTTGCCTTGGTGAAAACACCTACGCTGAAACTCCCGGTAACATTAACCACCTCACCTTGGATGAGGCTCAAATTAAACTGACAAAGGCTCTTATTCCTACGGGCAAACCGATTGTTTTGATTATGTTGGAAGGAAGACCGCGCATCATAAATAAAATTGTGCCCGGTTCGAATGCCATTTTAATTGCTTTTCTTCCTGGCATGGAAGGCGGAAAGGCATTGGCAAACATAATTTTTGGCGACGTAAATCCCAGCGCAAAACTTCCTATAACATATCCACGATATACTGGCGCAATTTATCATTATGATTACATTCCTGCTGAGATTGAAGGCGGAAACACTTATAATCCTCAATGGAATTTCGGCTACGGATTAAGCTATACAAAATTTACCTATAGCGATTTAAAACTTAATAAGGAAACGATAAAAAAAGACGATAGTATTATCGTATCGGTAAAGGTTACTAATAGCGGAACGGTTCCCGGCAAAGAAGTAGTTGAACTTTATTTGCGGGATTTGTACGCATCTGTTACCAGGCCCGTAATGCAATTGAAAGGATTTAATAAACTACTTCTTCAGCCCGGTCAGGTGCAAGTGGTTAAATTTGTAATTAAACCCGAGCAGATGTCATTTATCGGGAGAGATAATAAAAGAATTATCGAACCGGGCAATTTTGTGGTAACGGTTGGCAATCTATCCAAAGAATTCACTTTACTTGGTGACGTTAGTAAATCTTCTAGAATTAGAAAAAATTAATTTCACTTAGGTAAATTCGTATTTAATTTGAAAGACCATATACGATTGCTTTCGGAAAAACCATCGAAGATTTTTAATCATAGAAAATTAATAGTTATAAATCTTATAAGATTAGGAGTAAATATACAGTGAATAGAAAGCTTTTGTTTGCTACGGTTGTATCTGCCCTCGGTAGTTTTCTTTTTGGATTTGATACCGCAGTTATTTCGGGAACAACCAAATTCATTACACAGTATTTCAGTCTAACTGATGCTACCCTGGGTATTACGGTATCTATGGCTCTTTGGGGTACCGTTCTTGGTTCAATTATAATAGGCAAACCGAGTGATTTATGGGGAAGGCGAGCTATGCTTTTGATAACTGCAAGTGCATATTTTGTTTCTGCCATAGGCAGTGCTCTTGCTACCGGTTGGTATACTCTTTTGGTATTCAGGTTTTTAGGTGGAGTTGCAATTGGAGCCGCATCGGTAATTGCACCGATGTATATTGCCGAAATTGCTCCCGGAAGAATGCGGGGAAGACTTGTTGCTGTAACTCAATTTAACATTGTCCTTGGAATTCTTGTAGCTTTCTTCTCTAATTATCTGCTCGTAGGTATGGGATCGGATAATTGGCGCTGGATGTTTGGAGTTATGGCTATTCCCTCTGCCGCCTTCTTTATTCTCATGTTTGTAGTTCCCGAAAGTCCACGCTGGCTTGTTAAAATGAACCGGACCGATAATGCAAGATCGATTTTTGAACAAATTGGTGCCGAGAATATAGACTCCGAGCTAAATGAAGTAGTTGAGTCACTGAAAGAAGAACACGGCACAACAAAACTAATGCAAAAAAAATATAGTTTTGTAATTTGGTGCGCAGTATTGCTTGCTTTCTTCAGTCAATTATCTGGAATAAATGTAATAATGTATTATGCTCCTATGATATTTGAAAAAGCCGGTGCAAGCACCGGTATGGCAATGCTACAAGCCATAGCAGTCGGTGTTACAAATTTAATATTTACTATCCTTGCAATGTTCTTCATTGATAAATTTGGACGTAGACCGTTGCTCCTGATTGGTGCTGTCGGGATGTTCATATCACTTGCCGGTGCTGCTATCCATTATTATAATCAAAGCCTTGTAGGTGACTGGGCAATGGTTGCCTCTATCATTGGTTTTGTGGCGTTCTTCGCATTTTCTCAGGGGGCTGTCATTTGGGTGTTCTTGTCTGAGATTTTCCCGAATAGAGTTAGATCGAAAGGACAGGCGCTGGGGTCATTTGTGGACTGGATAGTTAATGCTATTATAGGGTTAGTGTTTCCGGTTGCCTTAGCAACCTTCGGAGGCGGAGACGTCTTCATGTTTTTCGCAATACTAATGATACCGTTCTTCTTCTTTGTATTGAAGATAATGCCAGAAACAAAGGGGAAATCTCTGGAAGAACTGGAACGACTTGTCGTAGTGGAAGAGTAATAAGAATTGATTAAAAATAAAATTCGTTAATTGGAGTATCTATGTTTTCACATGTTTTAACACGTAATATTTTTATGGTATTGGTGACTTTATTTTTCGGAAGTATTAGTCTTTCCGCCCATGTAAAAATTTTGCATATTGAGTCTGGGCAGACAGATTCTTCAATAGTGGCCGTTAATGGACCCAATATCGCCTTGTACGATACATCCGTAAAATCCAGGCACCTATTGTATCTCTTCCTAGTTGGTACTGGTGGCAAAGCTACTGGGAGCCAAACCATGGACAGTATTTTTGCGACTATGGGTTTTCATGCAATAAGCTTGGACTATGAAGACAACGTTGTTGCGGTAAGTTGTGCTCATGGTCTTGATAGTAACAGCTTCGATAGATATCGCGAAGAAATTATTACCGGAAAGCCAGTGAGTAAGAAAGTAAATGTTGATAGTGCTAATTCCATTCTAAATCGCTTGCAGAAACTTCTGATTTATTTGATAAATAACGATCCAAACGGAGGATGGAGCCAATTTGTAAAAAATGGTAAACCGCTTTGGAGCCGAATTGTTGTTGCTGGTCATTCACAAGGTTCTGGCCATGCGGCATATATAGCAAAAATGTTTAAGGTTAACCGTGTTCTTATGTTTTCAGGTCCGCAGGATTATTTAGACGATCTGCATATGCCGGCTCCGTGGCAAGCCCGTAAAAGTGCAACACCTGTTAAAAGATTTTACGCATTCCTCAATCTAAAAGATCCATTTAACGTTAAACATCAAATTGCAAATTGTATGACGCTTATGAAAATTTCAAAACCAGATACTATAATGGTTACTCCCGGTGAAGTTATTCATAGCCACAGCCATATTCTTATTAATAACATTCCTACAAAAAGCTATCACGGTTCTACATTATTTCCAATCTTCAAAAATGTATGGGAATACATGGTAAATAATAAATAGCTTAAAAAAATAAAGTGAAAATACATGTATGGGTATCGAAAAAATTCATGCTGATAATTACTTTTGCTGTTTTTTTTCTTTCTGCGGATTTTGCTTCAAACAAGGCGTCCTCCCCGCCATCTGGTATGGTTGATCTTGTCCTCAAAAAAACTTATACTGTAACATCGCTTATATCAATAGCACATTCATTTGCTCCTTCAGAAGCGGAATTTCATACCCCAGGTGCACTTACAGACGGGCAAATTGGTTCAGCAACGAACTTTAAGGATGGGCATTGGCAGGGCTACTTCCGCGGCGGAACTCGTAGTGTGATTATTAATTTGGGGCAAATGAATACTATACATCAGATGCAGGAAAGATTTATACATTGCCCTTCTTCTGGTGTATATTTCCCGCGGAAGGTTATCTGCTCATTGTCTGTTAATAGTAACCATAGGGCTGATATAAGGACAATATACTCAGCCATTCCGATTACTATCAAAACGGTTGAAACACAAACATATTCGTTATCTAATCTTAATTTCAAAGCTAGGTACGTAAAGATGACATTTACCATCGATGTAGGTGTGTTTTTAGATGAGTTCCAGGTATTCGGGGATGTTGGTGTTAAAGACAGTACTGTGTTTCCTAAAATTACTCCGCCGCCGGATTTCCCCAATGAATATTGTCCCCCGGGTTCTCCATATGTTGGGGGTGTACGGAATATGGTCCAAATTTACAATGGATTTTATCCAGCCGACTCAACATTAGGGCTAAACACAGTTAATGAATTAATACCTTATGTGGGCTATGAAACTACTTCGTATAAAATAAAATATCTCATGTTCGATGGTTTTCTGTTTCTACCATTTGTCGCTGCTGGTGCACCATCAGGTGGTAAGTACTACTGCGATCTTTTGCATCCTACAGTGAAATCAGATTGGCAATATTATCTTGATAACACCTTTAATCATTCATTCAATCTTTCCGCGTTAAATATCGCAGTGGGAAATGTAAAAAAAATTATTGGTGAACCTTCGTACAAGGTAAAGGTTGAAATAGCTATTCCATATCCAACTCCTACAGCGACCAATTTTGGTGATGTTAACGGAGACGGTGTATCTGAAAATCTTTCGTCTCTTTCAGACAGAGAAAAGGTAATAAAATGGTACATAAACAACGTAATGAAAAGATGGAATTCTGAACGCTATATAAACCTGCAATTGGTTGGCTTTTACTGGTATGAAGAAAGCGCTGATTTTGCTGTGGACAATAATGAAGCGGCTATGCTGGAATATGTCGGTAAATATGTTAAAAGTCTTGGTAAAGTTTTTAACTGGACCCCTTTTTATCAAGCTTCGGGATTTACTAATTGGAACTGGCTTGGTTTTGATGCTGCAATTATGCAGCCTAATTATGTATTCCACAATTTCCCCGAACAGGTAATCGGAGAAGCTACGGATTTAATTAAAAAACTTGGAATGGGAATGGAAATTGAGATACATTGGGATGCTATTAAAGACTCTACTTATAGATCTAAATATTATGCATATATAAATTACGGAGTAACCAAAGGCTATATGAAAAAAGCAGTGCATATGTTTTATCAGAACGGTGGACCAGGCACATTCTATGAGAGTTTCAAAAGCGCTAATCCTGCTATCAGGAATATATATGAACAAACTTATAAGTCCATTAAGGGTATATACGTTCCCATAATATCCAACGTGAAACAGTGAACTTAAGCTTCTTTGCCACCGTAGTTCGATAAGAAGACGTTCAATCTTTTTATCCAAATAACGTCTTTTTTAACAATTTAACCAAGGAAAACAACATGAAATATTTTAATGTCACAGCAAGTTTTTTATTTGTAATTCTTTTATTAACGTCTAATTCTTATGCTCAAAAAAGTGAAGTGAGTTTGAACCTAATGCCTTGGCCTGCCAGCGTTAAATTAGCTGGCGGGAAATATAGGCTGGACCAAAAATTCACCGTTTCTATTACCGGTAATCCTGGCACTAACTTGTACAGCGCAGCAAGCAGAATGCTGAGGAGGTTATCGGATAGAACCGGACTGTTTTTCTCCCAAGATTATTTATCTGCCGATTCTGTGGCTAAATCTCCGGCTATGTTTATTCATGCCGGTCAACCGGGTAAATTAAAACTTTTTGTAGACGAATCTTACGAGCTCGTTGTTACCCCCACGCAGATTAGGCTAAATGCAAACACTAGTATAGGTGCCTTAAGAGGAATTGAAACCTTTTTGCAACTTCTGGCAGCCGATAATTCGGGGTATTATTTCCCGGCTGTTACAATTAATGACAAGCCAAGATTTCCATGGCGTGGGTTGTTGATTGATGTCAGCAGACATTTCATGCCTGTTAATGTTATAAAGAGAAATCTAGACGGTATGGCTGCACTCAAGATGAACGTATTGCATTGGCATTTGAGTGATGACCAGGGATTTAGAGTTGAGTGTAAAACATTGCCAAAACTTGTCGGTATGGGTTCTGATGGACTATTTTATTCTCAATCCCAAATTAAAGATGTTATACAATACGCCTCTGAAAGAGGCATTAGCGTTATGCCCGAATTTGATTTACCTGCACATTCCACATCTTGGTTTGTAGGTTATCCTCAATATGCTTCCGCTCCAGGTCACTATTCTATTGAGAGGAAGTGGGGAATATTCGATCCTGTTTTCGATCCGACTAATAGCAAGACTTATGTTTTCCTCGATAAATTCTTTAAAGAGGTTTGTTCGCTTTTTCCTAATCAGTTCATAGACATTGGAGGAGATGAGAATAACGGTAAACAATGGAATGCAAATCCAAAAATAAAGCAGTTCATGAAAACGCATAATATTCCCGATGATCGTGCGCTTCAGACTTATTTTGAAAACCATTTGATTCCTATTCTTACCAAGTACAAAAAAAACATAGTTGGTTGGGAAGAAATTCTTAACCCTGCACTTCCTAAAACAGCCATTGTTCAATCTTGGCGCGGAAGTCAATCTTTGGAACAGGCTGCTTCTGAAGGATATAAGGTAATTCTTTCAAGAGGTTATTACCTTGATAACTATCGTCTTGCAAGCGATTATTATTTGACTGATCCAGTTCCTGATAGCTTAAAATTAACTGACCCACAAAAGAAACTCGTTATTGGCGGTGAAGCCGCTATGTGGGCTGAATATGTTACTCATGAAAACATCGATTCAAGAATTTGGCCGAGAAATGCAGCTGTTGCTGAAAGACTCTGGTCTTCTAAAAATGTAAAAAACGTCAAAGACATGTACAGACGTTTGAAAGCGGTTTCTTTCGAACTTGAAGGATTAGGTTTGACACAAAAGAAAAATCAATTAATGATGTTAAGTAGACTGGCTAACGGTTATAGTATAAAACCGTTGCTTAATTTCATAAATGTTGTATCGCCCGTTGATCTTTACAGTAGGGTAAAGTCAAGAACTTATACATCATATTCGCCTTTAACAAGGGCTGTTGATGCCGCGATTCCCGATCCTGAAGCAGCGAGAGATTTTAATTACTCGGTTGATCGTTTACTTGCTGATAATGCTTCGGATAAAAATTCGGTTAATGTTATTAGAAAGAAACTTACAGCTTGGAAAAACAATGATTCTAAAATGGAATGGTTGATAGCTAGGTCTCCGATTCTGAAAGAAATTCAGCCTGTATCTAAACACCTGTCAGAATTAGCTTCAATAGGTTTGCAAGCTCTCCATTATATTGAAACCGGTGCAAAACCCGATGATGATTGGATGAAGGAAAGTATTTTAACAATTGACCAGGCTGCACAGCCGGGCGGGGAGATTAAGTTGACGATTTTTTCTTCAATTAAAAAAATGGTGGAGTATGCTGGGGGAAATAATCGGTATTAAGGATGGTTTGCTGTTCTGTTAAAAATGTCCGCGCCTCGGCGATAGAAAGCTTGTAAAGTTTACTTACCAGCCTCTATAATATTTTTGTATAAATATTGTTTCCTGCCCTGCTACTTTGTCATTCTGCTTTATATGACGAAGAAGCATAAAATAAGGTCAAGAAAAATTTTGCATTAAAATTAAAAAACTAAATTAGGAAGAGCAAATAATAAGTACAAAAGCTTTTATAAAAATAATATGAATATTAGTTTTCCTTTTATTACTCAGGCTCAATTGGTTTTGCCAATTTTATAAAGTGAATGTTATATTGGTCAAAGGTATATCCGTTTTTTGATGTTACTATTCTTTTTGTTTTATGAAACTGGGTACTCTCGGAACCATGGTGTAGTAACTTCTGCAATGGATTATTCCTCCAAAAATTCTATTGAAGATCCATTAATGAATTTGACACAGTATGTAAATCCCATGTGTGATACGGGGTCGATTGGAACAACACTTTTCCGGGTGCCGTAGCCCTATTCGGTATGATTCAATGGAGCCCAGATATATAGCGCGGCAAACCGCAATGGAATATGTATGATGGAACATGGAAAATCATTTCAAATATCTTGACATAAAAAACAATGATTTAAAAGGCAATACTCTACACCGGCTAATGGCAGAGTTCAGGAAGCAAATTTTTCCGGCTGGGATATTTAAAGAAGTGAATGACAGCTTTTGGCAAGGATTGTTTCCAAATGCGCAAGCGACCTGCTCAGTCGTTATTAAGAGACTATCAACAAAGTCGGAGCCTTTCCGCGTTGGGGAGTGCTAAAAATGGACAGCGGCTTTATGATGGGTGATCCAGAAGCTCCAATGATCGCAGGGTTTTGCACATTCGGCGTAAAAGATTTTGACGCAAAGGCAGCTCTTGCCAGGTTGGGCAGAGCTGCAAGCGATCCTAAGTCGTTGCCTTGCGTTCTAATACTTATGAATTCAATAATTCAAAAAATATAAACTAACAGCGGAAAATAAATGAATAATATAGTAAGTGAATTGAAAGTATCTACCCCCGGAAGGGTTTGCCTGTTCGGGGAACATCAAGACTATTTGAATCTGCCTATAATTGCTTCCGCAATTTCTTTAAGAATTTCTATACAGGGACGCAAGCGTGATGATTCAAAAGTAATTGTACATTTGCCTGATATAAACTACGAAGAATCTTTTTCTTTGGATAAGCCGATAATCTACGATAAAGAGAGAGATTATCTTAAGAGTGTGGTAAATGTTTTGAAAAGCCATGGCCTGGTATTTTCAAAAGGAGTGGAATGCGTTGTTATAGGCGAGATACCTATAAATGCAGGAACTTCAAGCTCATCGGCGCTTATTGTTACATGGGTTAACTTCATGGCAAGAATGAGCGATCAGCCTATAAATCTTTCGCCGGAAAGCATCGCTCAATATGCATACGAAGCCGAAGTGCTCGAATTTTCAGAACCAGGCGGTATGATGGACCAGTATTCTACATCAGTCGGTGGGATAATATTTCTTGATTCCTACCCGCAAGTAAGTGTTATGCAGCTCGATGCTAAACTCGGCAATTTAGTGCTCGGAAATTCAGGCGAACCGAAGGACACGAAGTTTATTCTATCGAGAGTGAAGAATCAGATACAAAGAGCAGTAAAAGAATTGCAAAAATCAAATCCTGATTTTTCACTGCGCACCATATCTGAGTCGGGTATTGATAATTTTTCCGGAGTCTTAACCGGCGAGCAAGTTGAACTTCTGCACGGAACGATTAAGAATAGAGACATTACTATGCAGGCATTGGATGTTCTTAATGCCGACTCTCTTGACCATATGCTTATAGGAAATTTGATGAATAGGCACCAAAATGTCCTTCGGGAAATCTTAAAAATCTCCACTCCTAAGATCGATAGAATGATTGAAGCTGCATTGAAAGCGGGAGCTTATGGTGCAAAAATAAACGGGTCGGGAGGCGGAGGCTGTATGTTTGCGTATGTACCGGAGAATCCTGAAAAGGTTAAAAATGCTATTGAGAAAGAAGGCGGGGAAGCTTATATACTGGAGGTTGCCGAAGGCTCTCTCGCAAGTGTTACGGAGGCAGTCTAATGTTAGGCGGAAGATTAGTGATTCTGGCAGGCGGTATCTCATCCAGAATGAAAAAACCGGCAGACTCAGAGGTTAGAGTTGAAGAGGCATTAATCAACGATGCGAATCTCAAAGCCAAATCTATGATTGGCGTGGGTAAAAACCACAGGCCGTTTCTTGATTACCTCCTTTATAATGCAAGGCAGGCAGGCTACCATGACGTGGTTATAGTTATCGGCGAGAAGGACGACAGCATACGGAATTACTACGGGAAGAAAGACCGCGACAATGAATTCTACGGCCTAAATGTTTCTTACGCAAACCAGATGATTCCGGCCGGCAAAGAGAAACCTATCGGTACCGCCGATGCGCTTTACCAGGGCCTGAATTTTAAAATAGGATGGCGCGGAACGCGATTCACGGTTTGCAATAGCGACAATCTATATTCGGTAAAAGCGCTAGAAATGATGCGTCAACCTGATTACAAGAATACGATGATTGATTATGACCGCGATGCTCTTCAGTTTGAAAAAGGCAGAATAGAAAAATTTGCTATTACTCAAAAAGACTATGATGGGTTTTTAATGAATATTATAGAAAAACCTTTCCAGAATCAAATTGAAGAGGTAAAAGGTAAAAACGGTTTTGTTGGGGTCAGTATGAATATTTTCGGATTTCAATATGATATGATTTACCCGTTTTTGGAAAAAGTTCCTTTTAATCATGTAAGGCATGAAAAGGAATTGCCTGATGCAGTTAAAATGATGATAGATGCTCACCCTAAGTGCTTGTTCACATTTCCGCTTTCAGAACATGTCCCGGACTTAACAAGCAAAAGCGACATCTTAATAGTTAAGAGATATTTGGAAAAATTCTATGCCGGAGCTACATTTTAATGAGTTCGGGCCTAAGCAAGATCCCCAAAGTCAATATACAGCTGTTGTACCTATATTTATTAAAAAAGCAATAGAAAACAAACCCATTACTATTTATGGAAATGGGAAACAAACTAGAGATTTTATTTTCGTCAAAGATGTTGTTAAGGCAAATGTGTTAGCCGCTGTCAGTAATTGTACAAAAGGTGTATTTAATGTTGCCCTTGGACGGACAACTACTATAAATGAACTAGCTAAAAATATTATCAAGATAACTAAAAGCAACAGCATTATTGTTTATGAAAACGGAAGAACTGGTGATATCAAAGATAGCCTAGCTGCAATTGAGAAGACGGTTGATATATTAATTTTTAAACCTAAATATACATTATCCGATGGACTTGAAGAAACCGTGAATTCTTTAAGTACTATTTCGGTCTAAAAAATTTTAAGATGATTTTTGAACTATAATTCAGTGAAAGCTTATCTGTCTCTAATTCAAAAAACAAAACACACATCTAAATTTTTACGAGCAAAAATATATTTCGGAAATAATTTAAATAAAATAAGTAAAGAAATGCCGTTAAGTAACGGCATAAATCCAAAACATTCCCTACACAAATGAAAAGTGAATTTAATTTTGGCCCGTGGCTTATTGAATACATGTTGAATGACGGAGCGCGTTTAAGTCGTATCTCTTATAAAGGTCATGATCTTCTTACCAAAGTGCCATTAGCATTTCGCGCACCTGAAAAGGAACTTGGGCTATATGAACATCGCCCTGTGTATGGTTATGATGATTGTTTCCCATCCGTAGTTGCTTGTGATTTTCCTGAACTTGATATTACTATTCCCGATCATGGTGAAGTATGTTGGCTCGATTGGAAATTATCTAAAAAGCCGAACAGCTTGATATTTTGTGTCAAAAGCAAACTGCTTCCCGTCGTTTTCAAACGAGAAATGATTTTTAATGATTCATCTATCCTTTGGAATTTTGAAGTGTCGAATATTGGAAATAAGATTTTGCCTTTTCAACACTCAATGCATCCGCTTATAAAGATAGTTGAAATTAAAGATATCAAACTGCCGCAATTTGAATCAGCTTTTGATTGGAATACAAAGCATGATATAGACTCCTCTGATCCTAAAAAAATTAGTGAATTTTTACTTAGCCGCCCAGATGGCGCAGTAGAAATGCTTTTTATTAGAAACATTAAAAATGGCAATTTGAGTTGGAAATACAACAGCGGAATAACGTTAAATATGGTGTTTCCAGCGAAGTATTTTCCCACAATAGGAATTTGGTGGAACAAAAACGGTTATCCTGATGAAAACGGCATCCACCGGAACGAGTGCGCCTTTGAACCTATTGCAGGATATACAAGTGTTCTTACTCAAGCGTACGCCGATGGAAATTGTTTATCGGTTAAACCAAAAGAACAATTTGGTTGGCAAATTCTCTGGAGAATCCAATCTTAAGGTCCCACCTTTTTTCCACTAAAAATTTTATGTAGTTATTTCCACTGTCCTTATGAATCGAACGAGGTAAAATGATTTTTCATTAAATTTTTTTCGCCTTCCTGCAGAAAAATGTCTTTTGAAATTTAATTCTATTTAATTAACCTGAAAGAAAGGAATTATTGTGTTCAAAAAAAATCTTAATCTTTTATCCAAGAGATTTCTAATATTAGGCAGTTTAGTAGGATTGTTGTTTCTTTTATTTGTGTCTACATCGCAAGCACAAACTTCATTTCATAATGACCAGGTAACGGTTAAAGAATATGAGCGTACGTTTACTACATATCCATATTCCGACCCCGACCCAATACCCCAAATGTCAAGAATTTATCCATACTTCAGATACGACGGATTTACAGAAAAGTCTGTACAAAAAAAATGGAAAATTGTTGAACTTTCCAACAAATACATTAGGTTGCTTATTATGCCACAAATAGGCGGTAAAATATGGACTGCTATAGAAAAGTCAACTGGTAAGGAATTTATTTATTTCAATCACGTGGTAAAGTTTCGCGATATCTCTGAACGAGGGCCTTGGACCAGCGGTGGAATCGAACCTAATTACGGTATTTTTGGACATACACCGGATTGCTTCTCTCCAGTGGATTATCGCATCCGTACTAATTCAGACGGCAGCGTAAGCTGTATTATCGGGGCTCTCGATCTTCTTACACGTAGCACCTGGAGACTGGAAATCAAACTTAGTCCTAATCAGGCTTTTTTCACTACAAACTCTATTTGGCATAATGGTTCTGGAATGGACGAACCTTACTATTCTTGGATGAACGCAGCCGTTAAGGCTGGTGACAGTTTGCAGTTTATTTATCCTGGAACTAACTACATTTATCATGACGGAAAATCTTATGACTGGCCAATAGATAAAGATAATGGCCACAATATTTCATGGTACTCACAAAATAATTTCGGCGGGTCCAAATCTTATCATGTGCTTGGGCGTTTCGCAGAATTTTATGGTGTATATTGGCACAACGATAATTTCGGTATGGCACACTGCTCTCCATACGGTAATAAACCTGGTCGAAAGATTTGGATTTGGGGGCTGTCGCCGCAAGGAATGATCTGGAAAAAACTTCTTACTGATACTGACGGGCAATATGTTGAAGTTCAATCAGGGCGGCTCCTGAATCAAGCAGAACCAAAAAGCACTTTTACTCCGTTCAAGCACAAAGACTTTGCTCCTTATGCAACCGATAAATGGAAAGAATATTGGATGCCTGTAAAAGGGATTGATGGATTTGTCAGTGCCAGCCCTTTAGGGGCAATGAATGTTACTCAAAAAGACAAGCATTTAGTAATTGGCATTTCGCCTGTGCGATTTTTCAAAGGTCTGCTTGAAGTATTTGATGGCAGTGAGCTCCTCTACTCACTTGAAGTAAATCTAAAACCTATGGAACCCGTAAAGGAAATAGTGCAGCTTTCTAAAGTGCCCACTAAACTTCGCGTATGCATTGGCGGTGATAAACTTGTTTACAATGCCGGTGACGGTGATGTATTAAATCGACCTTTGGAGTCTCCAGCTAATTTTAATTGGAATTCTACATACGGACATTATATCAAAGGAAAAGAATTTGAACGTCAACGGGAGTACGTAGATGCAAACATTCAATTTCAATTGTGTTTGGATAAAGATTCTAATTTCCTTCCCGCACTTGTTGAAATGGCTTCGTTTGCAAATCGCAAAGCAGATTATAGCGAAGCAAGCAAATATGCATGGAAGGCATTGAGTATTGATACCTACGATCCTGACGCTAATTACCAGTTCGGAATTGCAAGTGCAGGCCTTGGGCATAATGCAGATACTAAAGCAGCATTCAGTCTTGCAGCACTTTCTCTGGGATGGCGCAGTGCTGCTTCCATTGAATTGGCAAAAGAATACTTGCGGGAAAAGCAATATGATAAAGCTTTAACCAGTGCTAAAGAAAGTCTCAACTATGACCGATTTAACCTTGATGCCCTGAAACTAGAAGCATGTGTTGACAGGTTGAGGGGAGATTCTTCCGGATCAACAGCCGCAATAAAAACTCTCCTAAAATTAGATCCACTTAATCATTTTGCCCAATTTGAAAAATACTTAACCGGTATGGCGGGATATCGAGATTTTACTTCCATGATTCGAAGCAATCTTGCCTATGAAACTTATATTGAGCTTGCTTGCTGGTATCATAATGTTGGATTAGACAAAGACGCGCTGAAAGTATTGAAGCTTGCACCTCGGCAAACGGAAATATTATATTGGCAGGCTTATTTGAATAAAAATATGAACTTATTGGACACCGCCAACGCAGCTTCTCCCGAATTCGTGTTCCCCTTTCGGAAAGAATCAATAGATGTTTTCGAATGGGCTGATAAACACAGTAATTCTTGGCAGCCAAAATATTACTTAGCGCTAATACGTTGGTTCCATGGGCAAATTAACAAGGCCAAGACCTTGCTTGCCACTTGTGGTGACAAACCAAAGTTTGCTCCGTTTTATGCATTTCGCGCGCAAATAATTAAATCTGGTGCTATGCAAGATTTTAAGCAATCCGCAAAACTCGACCCCAACCAGTGGCGGTATGGTGAAATGATCGCTCAACATTATCTTAATGATTTAAATTTTGCTGAAGCTGAATCTGTCGCTGCTGATTATGCCCAAAAGTTTCCAGAGAACAACGCCCTTACTATACTATACACGCAATGCTTAATCAATATTGGTAAGTATCAAGCCGCTGAGTATCTATTAAAATCATCACATCTTTTGCCGGCCGAAGGCGTTAGACTATCGCATGTGCTCTTTCGCGAAGCTTATCTAATGTCGGCGGTTAGGTTTATGAAAGAAGGTGAATTCCATAAGGCGCTGAACATGATTGATACTGCTCGAACATGGCCAGAGAATCTTGGTGTCGGTCAACCTTATCCAAAAGATGTAGACGATCGCCTAGAGGACTGGTTGACATTTCAATGCTATCTAAAACTTGGTCAGGAAGAAGAAGCTCACCTGACGCTGAAAATACTTGCTTTGCAGTTGTGGCCGAAAACTGGAAATATCAACAATTCCAAGCAGCGCTTTTTTTCAGAAGAGGGAAGAGTCGGCGGGCTTGTACACGCTCTTGCACTTGAAGAATATGGGCGTACTGAAGAGTCCCAAAAGGTGTTGAACAACTGGATGAAGCTAAATCTCAACTCTGAAGTAAATCAATGGGCTTATAAGGTTTTAAACGGTCAGTCGGCAGTTTTACCTCCAACTATACAGCCGCCCGGCTGCCATATTCTTGACGCATGGCTTAGACTGGGGAAAAAATAAAAGGTTTAAGTTAAAGCAAAATTATGATGTGCACTTACAATATGTTAAGGTTATCGTAAATTGCTCTTAGTGCACAGGCAGTGTGATGGCCCCCTTTATTATAATAATAACCATATGAAACAAAAAATTAAAAATAGTTTTTAACAAAGATACGCATGCAATTTTTTGACTACTTAGTAATTGGTGCTTTTTTTCTGTTAATGGTTTTAATCGGAATTTATTCCTATAGAAAGGTAAAGAACTCTAACGATTATTTTGTGGCCGGAGGAAAAGTGCCCTGGTGGTTAGCCGGTATATCTCATCACGTTTCGGGTTATAGCGGAGTTGTATTTGTTGCGTTTGCTGGAATTGCTTATACATACGGGTTTACAATATATGTTTGGTGGGCTGTATCTATAACTATAGCTGTTATTTCAGGGGCATTTTTAATTGCTCCTAGATGGTGCAAACTTAGACAAAATTTAAATATTCAATCTCCTACAGAATATCTTCAGCTTAGATATGGTTTGTCTACTCAATTAGTAACTGCGTTTAGTGGGTCAATTTTAAAATTATTTGATGTCGCTGCAAAATGGGCTTCTATTGGTATATTGTTAAATGTTTTCACCGGCTTAAATGTCTTGGTTGGTGCAACTCTTTCAGCATTAATTGCTCTTGCTTATACCACGATAGGCGGGTTATGGGCCGATCTTTATACTGACTTTGTGCAATTCATAATTCAAATTGTCGCTGGCATTTTGATGTTTGTTATGGTTGTTATAAAATTAGGCTCTATTGACTCTATATTTCAAATGTGGCATAAGCTGCCCCCAGGGCATGCAGCTGCATTTAATGGACCTTATACTTTCTCTTTCTTTTTAGCTTATACTATTATTTCCGGCTTTAGTTATAACGGAGGGACTTGGAGCTTGGCAACAAGATATATTGCTTCCCCTGATGCAAATAGCGCTAAAAAATCTGCTCTTTTATCTGGAATTTTAGAATTGATCTGGCCTCTAATTTTATTCTTTCCGATGTGGGCTGCCCCTTTGCTGCTTCCCAATTTGGTCGATCCCACAGAGTCTTATGCCCTAATGGTTCTTAAATTCTTACCTGCCGGTTTAGTAGGACTGGTTCTAGCCGGTATTTTCTCTGCTACTTTATCTATGGTTACTTCCGACGCTAATACGATTTCGGCAGTTATTACAAAAGATATTATCCCGTTTATTCTAAAGAAATTTAAAAATTCTGATGTTAAACGTGAATTAAAACTGGCTAGAATAACAACTTTTTCTTTTGTTTTCTTAACTCTTATTATCACCGCGTTTTATAAAAGCTTTGGCGGAGTTATTGGGCTAATTGTGACTTGGTTTGGTGCATTGGTTGGTCCAACTGCAATTCCTATGATTTTAGGTCTTATACCTAAATTTAAACATAGTGATTCAAAGGCAGCTATAACTTCTATTGTGGTTGGGGTAATCGTTTTTATATTATTTAAAATAATTCAATGTCAACAAAGCGAGGCGCTAATAATTGCTTCCCCCACACTTGCATCTGCAATGGTATATCTTGGAATGGGATTAATTAATAGAAATAAAAAAGTACCCGAAAATGTGGAAACTCTGCTTGCTCAACTAACTCTTAAAAATGTAAATGATTAAAATATCTTAATAACTAATTATGTGTTAAGTAATGGCGGCAATACTCAAAATTATTCCGACTTCAATGCTATATCTTAATTTTTCTCTTCCTTATCTTAAATAAAAATAAATATGATGTACTTAAAAAATAATAGTAATATTGAACTTATAAATTTTTATAAGAATCAAATTGAAAATAATTTTTATAAATTTTGGAATAAAGCTGTTGATAGACATAATGGTGGAATATTTAATTGTTTCAACAATACTGGAACCGAGCTTATAAGCAAAAATAAATATACCTGGTCCCAAGGAAGATTTGTCTGGATCTGGAGTAAGCTATATGAATTAGCCAAAAATGGAAAATTATCATTAGATACGAAAAGCCTTAATGAGGATTTGGACATGACCGTTACTTTTTTAGAAAAGCATATTTACCTCCCAAATAATAATTGTGCCTTTTTAATGGACGAAAAAGGCAATTGGTTGGAAAGCTCTCATGGAAAAGGGTATGATAATAGCTTTTACGCCGATTGTTTTGTTGTACTTGGCTTTTCGGCTTATGCTAGGGTATTTAATAATAAACATTATGCTGAGCTGGCACTTAAAACCTATAAGCAAATACAAAAAAGACTAAAGGATGGAAATATTAAAAGCGAACCCTATCCTATACCGAATGGATATAAATTCCATTCTGTCCCCATGATTATGTTAAATGTGGCTGGAGAGCTTGCTCTTGCGCTTAAAGTTTTTGATATTGAAAAATATGAAGAAGTAGATGCAGATAGTTGTAACTATATGAATGAAATAGTGCAAGTGTTCTATAATGTTGATGACGGAATAATAAATGAGGTTATTGGCCCGGATGATATTTCGCTTAAAAGTGTGCTATGCCAGCATTTTAATCCTGGTCATGTTATAGAAGATATGTGGTTTGTTTTGAATCTTGCACAAAAGAAAAATAATTTTAATTATATAAGTAAAGCCGCTAAAGCCTTAAAAACTGCTATAACAATTGGGTGGGACGACAAATATGGCGGACTTTTAAGGTTTACAGATAAAATAGGCGGAAAACCTAACGGCGAACAAATTGGATATGCTTACGAAAAATTAATTTTAGAAACATGGGATACAAAACTTTGGTGGCCTCATTCTGAAATGTTATACGCAACTCTTTTAGCATACAGCCTTACACGCGATGAAGAATTTATTTCTCTTTATAATATGGTGCATCATTATGCTTTTAAAACTTTTCCAAACGAGAACGATGAGATTGGTGAATGGATCCAAATTAGAGATAGGAAAGGCAGGCCTATTAACAAAGTTGTTGCTCTGCCTGTAAAAGACCCATATCATATTTTAAGAAGTATGATTTTGATTTTAGAATTACTGGGTGAAAAGCTGCAAAATTAATTTTTAAAAAATTGTAAATAAATCATGGTCTAAAATTTTTTATCATAATATAGATAAATAATAGCTGCATCGACTGTATAGTATTAACTTCTAAATCTTTGTTTATTATGTCAAGATATTTTTATGATAAATTTCATTGCGTTTCATTCAAAATTCAAAATTGCGGTTTGCTGTGCTATGATTATTTACTCTGTATTTTATTGATTCATAAAATAAAAAGTATAGATCAAATAATAGGCTATGAAAATTATTTCGCTTTTTAAAGAATTAGATCCCGATTGATGGAGAGGTTTATCATGAATTGTTATTTAAAATATTAAATAGGAAAACAAAGTATAAGCAATCAAAAATAATTTCCCGAAATAGTCTTTAATATTGATAATGAAAGCAAAACTAAGTTTCATTTTGCAAAAATAATTATAATATAAAAAAATTTGCATATTTAAAAATTAATTGATATTATTGAAACAATAAATAAGTAAAACAAAGTAAATGAAAATTATATAACTAAATTAAAAAGAAAGTAAAAGATAGTTGATTTTCTCGGGCAAAATACTAGAAGGAAAGCCAAGTTTTTTAAACAATATAGGTGAATCTAATGGAAACAAATAACGAACATAAAGTATTCCAGGAAGAGCGAATGAGGGGTATTATGAAAATACTTGGAAAAGAAAATCGAGTATTAATTAGCGACCTCTGTAATATTTTTAATACCACCTCAGTAACCATCCGGAAAGATCTCGATCAACTCGAAAGTCAAGGGCTCTTAAAACGGACTCATGGCGGCGCAATTTTATATAAACCTTTGTTCCATGGTCTCGCGTTAAATGAAAAAGAAAAGCTTTATGCTGATGAAAAAAAACGTATTGCTGATGAAGCGGTCAAACTTATTTCTGAAGGTGATGTCGTCATATTAGATTCCGGTTCTACTACAACCCAGTTAGCACGTAATATGAAATCCTTAAAGGGGATTACAGTAATTACTAACGCAATTAACATTGCCCTTGAATTAGCAGCTAGTGATCTGGAAATTATTTTAACAGGGGGCTCATTACAAAAAAATTCATCTACCTTAGTCGGTCCCTTTGCTGATGATGTCCTTAGAAAAATTTCCGCAGATAAATTATTCCATGGTGTTGATGGCGTTGATTATGATATCGGTCTTACTACTCCGGATGTTATTGAAGCAAATACGAGTCGTGTTATGATGCAGCGTGCTGGTGAAAATATCCTTTTGGTTGACTCTTCAAAATTTGGTAGAAGAAGTTTAGGGGTTATATGCCAAATAAAAGATATTAATAAAATTATAACAACAAAAGAAATTGATAAAATAGAAATAAAAAAACTTAACGATATGGGAGTCGATTTAGTAATAGTATAAAAAATAATTTTTGAGAAAAATAAAGGTTAAATAAATGAATGACAAAATTATTGAATCTGTGGTGGAAGGTAAATATCCGACGCTATCGGAAAGCAAAGTAATTATTGAAGGAGATAAGAACAGTTGGGATTACAACAAAGTGCATACCCTTTCTGTGGTTGAAGCTAATAAAGATGGTTTTAAATATTGGGGGTACTATGGACTTTGCTATTATGGTGGCGACCCAAATCTTCGGAATGCCGGATTAGTTAGAAGCAACGACTTAATTCATTGGGATAAATATAATGGCAATCCGATCATTAAAGGTGATTGCAGATGGCCCACGGTTGTTTTATCTAATTCTGTGTTTTATATGTTTTATGCAGAATATGATTCAAATAATGATAGTCAAATAGTTATGCTTAAAAGCAAAGATGGAATAATCTTCGAAGATAAGGTTGTTGTTATTCCAAGGGAAAAAGGAAAACAAAACCAAAACCCGTTTATCTGTTTTAATAAGAATGATGGCCTTTTTTATTTAGCTTATTACCATGGTGTTGAGACCAGTAATGATAAACCTTTAGTAGGTAGGCAAGGGATTAATAAAAAAACAGATTATCTCAAAAAGATAAAAAATTATTGGCAAATAAATCTGATTAAAAGCAAAAATATTGATGATCTAAAAAATGCATCACCAAAAACACTTATCAAATCAGATTATACTATTGCCTCTCCCTCAATTACCTTTTATAACAATAAATATTACTTATTAGTTGAGGCAATTAAAGATAATGAGTGGAAAAATAAATGGGTTACCTTAGCTTATGAAAGTAATAAAATTGATGATAAATATAAAAAATTATCTATTAACCCTCTGCTACCCGATAATGATGCATGCGCCTTTCAGCACGTCTTTGACAATCAATTGTATATTTTTTACTCTCATTGTATAGATATAAAAGAATGGAACTGGGTAATAAAAATGGCGAAAGCAATAGTATGAACAAATTTTTAGCTGAAATTTTGGAACAACCAAAATCTCTTGAATCAACCTTGAAATATTATTCAAATCAAGAAGGCGTGAAAACATTAAGTCTTATAAACGACTTCTTTTACAAAAACAATTTTCAAGAGATTATTTTTACCGGTATGGGTAGTTCTTTTTTTATTTCTCTTGCTGCTTCTAATCTATTTAATAGTCTTGGCATCCGTGCATATGCAATTAATACAAGTGAATTGCTTTATTATAATTTTTCACTAATTACTCGAAAAACCCTTTTGATATTTATTTCTCAATCCGGTGAAAGTATTGAAATAGTAAAATTATTAGAAAAATTACCCAAAAATAGCTTATATGTTGGTGTTACTAATGAAGAAGAAAGCTCTCTATCTGGAAGAACGGAAATGTTGTTATTAAGTAAGGCTGGCAAAGAAGAGAGGACTTCTACAAAAACTTACACATCAATGGCGTTGGTTACTTTTATTTTTGGTTGGTATCTTGCTGGCAAGTGGGATGATGCTAAAATTTTTCAGATTAATGAATTAATTTCTAATACTAAAGAACTACTCCAACGCTATAAAAACTTAATTTCAGATGAATTAAAATTTTTTGGCGATATAGATTTTTTGCAATTCATTGGTCGAGGGTCATTATTCTCAACTGCGCTTCAGAGTGAGTTAATGTTTAAAGAAGCTTCAAAAATTCCAGCAGCCGCTACTTTAGGAGGAGAATTCCGCCATGGACCTATGGAAATGGTTAAGCCTGGTTTTAAATCAATTCTTTTTGCAGCCAAAGGTAAAACTTATGATCAAAGTATAAAAATGGCTATGGATATAGCCAAATACGAAGGAAAAGTTATAATTATTACAAATAAGAACCCTCATATATCAAATCAGAATATAAGAACAATTACCATAAACCAATCTGATGAATATTTATTTACGATTCAAAGTATTGTTCCAATTCAACTTATCGTTAATTATTTGGCTTTAGCAAAAGGGCATGTCCCAGGCAATTTTGTGCACGGTGGGAAAGTCACTTTGGCGGAATAATTAATTCATGATTATTATCAATGGAAAAAGCTAAAATGAAGAATAAGATTCTAATCGGTGTAGATTTCGGCGGTACCAAAATTTTAACTGGGGCAATGTCCAAAAATGGCGAAATACTCTGCGAACCAGTAAAAATTTCGACAATCAGTAAAGAGGTACCGGAAAAGATCATTAAAAGTATTACGGATTCAATTGAATTGATTTTTCAACGTATAGGTTCAAGAGTCTCTGACGTTACCAGTATTGGCTTGGGTGTAACCGGTCCTTTAGATATTAAAAACGGTATTATCCTCGAATGTCCTCAGTTGCCGACTTTGCATTTTTTCCCTCTTAAAAAAGCAATAGAAGAATATTTCGAACTACCGGTTTTCATGAACAATGATGCAAATTGTTTGATTTATGGTGAAACTCTTTTCGGAAGCGGTGTCGGTAAAAATAATGTTGTCGGATTTACGCTAGGTACTGGGATAGGGTGTGCAATTATTATTGATCGAAAAATATTGAATGGTTTTACCGACTCAGCCGGTGAAATCTGGCCTTCACCCTATCGAACTGGAACTATTGAAGATTTTGTATCCGGCACTGGCGTTTCTAAAATTTATAAAGAAATTTTTATGCAACGGGAATCCGGTACTTTGTCTGAAATATCCGCATTAGAAATTGCTCAATTGGCTGAAAATGGAGATTCAAATGCAATAATAACATGGGAAGAATTCGGTAAACACCTGTCCGTAGCGGTATCATGGGCTATAAATCTTATCGATCCGGAAATTATCATATTAGGCGGATCAATTACCAACGCTTTTAAGTTTTTTTCTCCGTCTTTGGAAAAAAATCTGCGTAGACAGATCTGTTCAGTGCCCGCAGCAAGAACTAAGATAGAGATCGCAAAACTTGGGGCTAATGCAGGATTCATTGGGGCTGCCGCATTAGCTTTATAAGATGTAAATAATAATGTCAATTTTGGATTTTATTAGTAACCAAAGTGTCCGAAAAGGAAAATTAGAATGGATGATAAAGATTTAGATTTGCATAAAATAGTAATTGGAATTGATCTTGGAGGGACAAACACCATAATCGGTATTGTTGATTCCAATAATAAGTTTCTACTTAAAAATTCATTTTTAACTAATTCAGATGAAGGTATAGATAGATTTGTCAATCAATTAACTACGAAGATAAAAGAAGTCTATTCAAAATTTGAAAATTCACATGTACTTGCAGGTATTAGTATCGCAGCTCCAGGTGCAAATTATTTAAGTGGATTTATTGAATCTCCCGCCAATTTAAAATGGGGAAAAGTAAATTTTGTGGAAATGTTAAAAAAGCATTTTCAAGTTCCTATTGCGTTAATCAATGATGCTAATGCTGCTGCACTGGGTGAACAGAAATTTGGTAAGGCGAAAGGTATGAAAAATTTTATCGTTCTTACTCTCGGCACAGGTCTTGGAAGCGGAATTGTTATAAATGGAAATTTGCTTTATGGTGAAAATGGGTTTGCAGGTGAAATTGGGCATGTGATAGTAAAAAAGGACGGAAGGCAGTGTAATTGTGGTAGGAATGGCTGTCTTGAAACTTATGTTTCTGCTACTGGTATTATAAGAACTGCTATTAACTTTCTCTGCAAATATACTGACAAAAGTAAATTGAGACATATAAACTATAAATTAATCACAAGCAAACTTATCAGTGAATTAGCGTTTGATAGGGATTCTATAGCTCTAAAAGCATTCGATTATACTGGGGAAATTTTAGGCAGAGCAATGGCTAATATGGTAGCTTGCTTTGAACCGGAAGCAATAATATTATCCGGAGGTTTAGTTAATGCTGATAAACTTCTGTTTGAACCTACGTATAGATATTTTGAAAAATTTTTATTGGATGTTTATAGAGGAAAAGTTCAAATCCTTAGTTCAAGCTTGCAAAATGGTGAAGCGGCCGTATTGGGTGCATGCAGTTTTGCATCTGGATTTATCAATAATGTTCCAATTAATCATGATGTTTTAATTGAACAGTATTAGAAGAATATTCATAAGTATTAACTAATAATTAAGGTGAACAAAATGCGAAAATCAGTACTAATCACATTTGTTATTGTTCTTGCTGCTACATTCTTTGATGCGAATGTTTTGGCAGCAAATTCAAGAATAGAGGGATATGTGAAAGATGCTAAAACCGGAGAGCCGCTATTTGGCGCCAATATTATGCTTATGGGCACAAGTTTGGGGACTGCATCAGATATGAACGGAAAATATGTGATTTCAAATTTACTACCAGGATCGTATACTATCCGTGCTACTTATATTGGATACAAAACTGAGAAAATTGAGATAAGGGTTAAGGAAGGGACCAATATTAAACAAGATTTTAAATTGGAACCGGTCGGTGTTGAAGGCAAAACTGTTGTTATTACTGCGCAAGCTAACGGCCAAGCACAAGCTATAAATCAGCAACTTTCGTCAAATCAAATTATCAATGTAGTCTCGGCAGCAAAAATTCAAGCCCTCCCTGATGCAAATGCTGCTGAATCTGTGGGTAGACTTCCAGGTGTTTCCGTACTCAGGAGCGGTGGAGAGGCGGATCAAGTGGTTATTCGTGGTCTTCAACCGAAGTATAATGAAATTATGATTGATGGAATAAAAATGTCTTCTTCCGATCCAAATAATAGAAGCTCTGATTTAAGCATGTTTTCATCTAACATGCTTGAAGGGATTCAGGTCTCAAAGACTGTTACCCCTGATATGGATGCAGATGTACTAGGGGGCACTGTGAATTTTGTACTTCGGGAAGCGAAAGTGGAAAAACCTGGAGTTCCGAGATTTGGTTTACTTATTCAAGGTAGCTATAATAATTTATCTGACGCATATAATAAATACAACAATTATAAATATGTTGGAAGTGCAGAGGATAGATTTCTTGATGAAAGGCTGGGAATATTTGCACAAATTGATATTGAAAGAAAAAATCTTAGCTCTAATGAATTAGGTGCTTCTTATAATCAACTTTCTAATAGCATAACTCAGTATATTACTACTGGTTTTAGTCTTCACGATATCCCACGAGATCGTCAGCGTTACAATGCTGCTCTGAATATAGATTATAAACTTCCAGAAGGTAAAATTAAATTTACAAATTTCTTAAGCTCTGGTAGTACTAATGTTATAAACCGACAAGAAAACTTTGATTTGGTTAATAATTTGCTTAACTATGGTTTAGGGAGTTCTAATAACACTTTGAATACAATTCTTAATGCCATTGATTTTAGTCAACAGCTGCCCGTTTTTCAAATGGATTTGAAACTATCTCATACCTATTCTGAGAACAAAAGTCCGAATAGCTGGAGTATGAACTTTATGCAGACTGATGCTGGCCTTAATCAATTTGTTAACACGACTAATGTTAACCCTCATGATATTCCACGGGAGGCTAATTATAATATTTCTACTGCCTCTTTGTATCAACTCAATCTTAATAACAGTTTTAGCAGGGAAAGAGCATTGTCTGCATCTTTGGACTTGAAAACTGACGTAGAATTTTCCGATGTTAACGCAGAAATTAAATTTGGTGGGATGTATAGGCACAAAATTAGATCTTATAATATTGATGTCTATAATGGAACTCTAATTGGAAACCAATTGCTTACTGGATTGATATATCCTTATTTCTCTTTGCCATCTGATGGAAATAGCATGAAATATTGGGTTGATCCAAATTTTAATTACGGCAAGTTCCTTAATGGTGACTACTCAATGGTTGCTCCATTGAATTCGGGTATGATTTCCCAGTTGGCGAATCTTCTAAATCGAAATGCTAAAAATCTTGCAAATCAAGGTCAAGATGCATTCTATGGTATAAACAATTTTTCTTCAACCACAAATAATTATAATGGATATGAAAATACAAGTGCATTTTATCTAATGTCAATTGTTAAAGTTGGTTCTGAAATAACTATTATCCCTGGTGTTCGTTACCAGAACCTTCAAACAACTTATACCGGTGCTCGTGGACTTGAGAGCGCTCAATCTTACTTCAGTTACAACCACTATGATACTACTGTTACTCAAAATCATGGATACTGGTTACCGGATGTATCTCTTAGATATAAACCTCTTTCATGGTTTGACCTACGTCTTTCTTATTCCAATACAGTAGCATATCCAGACTACAATGCTATCATTCCAAGAATTGATGTGGGCTTTAATTCAATCGCATGGAATAATTACAAATTGATACCATCGCGTTCTTCCAACTATGATGCTTATTTGTCTTTTTATAATAATAGTATTGGGCTTTTTACAGTTGGTGCTTTTTTAAAGCAAATTAAAAATTTGATTTATCCATGGTCGTTCAATGTCTCTGGTGCAAACGCTTTGCCGTACTTCCCATATAGTCTGGCGGGTTCACCTGCTAGTCCAACAGCTAATTATCAAGTTAACACGTATGTGAATGATTCTTACCAGATTAATGACTATGGAATGGAGCTCGACTGGCAAACCCATTTCTGGTATCTACCCGGGCCATTATCAGGTTTAGTGTTTAGTGTAAATTATACACATATTTTTTCACAAGCTAGTTACCCATTTACTTTGACGAAAATAACCAGTCGTTCTATCCAACACATTGATACTTCATTTGTAGCCAGACTTATTGACCAACCCGCTGATATTGTCAACTTAACACTTGGATTTGATTACAAAGGCTTTTCAATCCGTGTTGCATTCCTCTATCAGGGTAACATTTTTACAGGTGCCAATTTCTGGCCACAGTTGAGGTCTTATACTGCTGCTTACAGACGTTGGGATCTTGCTGCTAATCAGAATTTACCTTGGTTTGGTCTTCAAGTTTATGGAAATATTAATAACGTCAATGGAGCAAATGATCTGAGCTTAATTCAGGCTGGTGTGCCACAGTCCGAACAGGATTATGGGATGACTGCTGATTTTGGTCTTCGCTGGAATTTTTAATCAAGGTAGAATAATTGAAGTCATTGAAATTAATGTTGTTTAAAAGCCTAAATGTTATAATATCTAAAGAGAATGGAAAGGAGGGAAAAAACATTCTCAAATATCGGTAATAAGAAGTACTATCAAAACTGTTAGTATTAAAATTTATTTAAAATAATCTTTTGAAAGGAGTTATTTTATGAAAACAATATTCACCACTGCAATTGTAATTGCGATGGTAGTTTTCTTCATTATGCCTAGCAAAATATTTGCTGGCGGAAATGATACTCTTGTTGTTTATGCAAACGATGCTAGTAGTCTCGACCAAATTATTAATGGTGATACTGCTCATAATGTTTTTAAGCTTGTTTCGTTGGATACGACTTATTTATATTTAGCCCCTATTTCAGCTAGAAACAATCTAACTATTATTGGTGCTCTTGGTTCTAATGGTAGACCGCCGTGTATTCAGCCTGGCATCCTTAGTAATGGCTCATTACCTCAAACCTTTTTACTCGTCAAGAATCCTAGTTCAAGAGTGACTGTTAAAAATCTTTATCTTTTTGGAAGGTCATTCAATAATACTTGGACGGGTGGCCCCGCAATGATTATTTCGTCAGATTCTACTAAGCTATATATGGATAATATTGTTGTTGATGAATATCATGGAAATTTAATAGTCTATAGTGCTTTAATGGACGATTTTTTCATTACTAATTGTAAATTCAGAAACTCTGTTTGGCCAGCTAACTGGACTTCCCCAGGGGTTATAAGGGCTCAATATCCAACCCAAAACCCTGTTGATACTGTAATTATGGATTATAATACCTTTTTCTGTTATGAATCAAATGGTATTGCTACTGGACACAACAACCCTCAAAGTTATATGGAGTTTAACCATAACACAATGATATATAATTTTGAATTTCCAATTGGCACTGATGTTCAATACGCTGATAATATTAAAATTGAGAACAATATTTTTTATGGCGTTTATGCTGGAGCTGTCAAATATTCAAAATATCATGCATATTATTATCAAAAAGGGTTCGCACCGGTTTCATGCATTCAATTCGATACACTTAGTTTAGCTAATGCAAAATTATTTGATCCTGCTGATTCGTCTAACCCAAACGTAATCTTGTTAGCTGAAGCAAAAAGAGTAGCGGTTGTCAACAACAATCTTTATTATCAACCACAAGCAATTACAGATTTTTGGACTGCATGGAATGATACTGCTCATGTTGATTCACTTATCACTCCTATGTGGATGAACCCCGAAACTCAAAATATGTTTAATGATAAGAAAACTTGGCCAGGTTTTGAACAGTCTGGTAATTTAGTTAATGTTGATCCCATTTTCGGTACATCATTTCAAAGTGTCCTTCAAAGCAACTCTACACCTGGTGTAGTTAGCTTGCAGCAGTTTATTACTGAGGTGCAGACTGGTGTAATTAAAACTGACGAGTGGGGATATCAAAAGGAAACAGTAACCGGCAATAATTGGATACCTGCATGGCCACTTCCGGAATCTCAAGACATGCAATATACTAATACAGCATTAAAAACTGCTAGTACTGATGGTAAACCACTCGGCGATCCAGGTTGGTTTACCGGGGGATATACTGGAGTAAAAGAAGTTCAGTCACAATTACCTAATAAGTTTGAACTTTATCAATCTTATCCGAATCCATTTAACCCATCAACTATCATTAAGTTCACACTGGCTAAAGCTGGTAATGTAAGCTTGAAAGTTTATAATATAATGGGTCAATTGGTTAAAACTATTGTCAATAATGTATATAAAAACCAAGGTGATTATAATTATCAAGTAACAATGGATAATTTATCAAGCGGTGTATATTTCTATACGCTTACTCAAGGTGAGCAACAAATGACAAAGAAAATGATTCTCCTAAAATAATAGTTAATTGCTCCTTCCTCTAGGCCGGAACCGTGAAATGTTCCGGCCTAAAATATTGGGTTATTTTTATTAGCACTTAACAAAAAATTTAAATTTGAATCTGATCGACACAACACAAAGAAGGTATATCTTATAGTGAAAAATATTTTACCACGTTTAGAAATTACTTATCTCTTTATTGTAATTTTTTCATTTGCTATTTTCAATGTTTTCGCCTCGACGCCGGCACCGCCCTCCCAAAATGGTATGGTTAATCTCGTTCAAGGAAAGAAATATACAGTTACACCTCTTGTGCCGATTAATTATTCCTTCGGACCAAACGAAGTCAACTATTATTCTCCAGGTGCACTTACCGATGGCCAGATAGGATCTTCAACACAATTTAATGATGGTCAATGGCAGGGGTATTCCCATGGCGGCTCTCGTTCTATTATTATTGATATGGGGCAAGTGAACACTGTGAATCAAATTCAGGAAAGATTCTTACATTATCCTTCTGCTGGAATATATTTTCCACGGGAAGTGACTTTTGCTCTCTCTTTAAACGATTCGGACTGGGCTAATGTGGGATCGGTTAATTCAGCTATGCCTTTAACCACTGACACTGTTGCAACACAAACTTATATTGCATCAGGTCTTAATTATCAAGCTAGATATGTTAAGATGGTTTTCACTGTAGATGTCTGGGTATTTGCTGATGAATTCCAGGTTTTTGGAAACTTAGGTGTCATTAACAATGCTACGGTGCCAAAAATTACGCCTCCTATTAGCTATCCGAATGCATATTGTCCACCTGCTTCGCCTGAAGTTGGGGGAACAAAAAATATGGTACTCATATACAACGGTTATTCTCCGTCAAATCCTTCTTTAGGACAAAATACAGTTGGAGAATTAACTCCTTATGTTGGCTACAAAAGTCCCTCTGGAACCATAAGTGACTTTATGTTTGATGGCTTCTTGTTCTTGCCAAATGGCACGGGACCATCAGGTGGAGCCTACGGTATAAATGTTGCTCAGCCATCTGTAATGTCTGATTGGGTATATTATCTTAATAACTCGTTCGACTCTTTATACAACCTTGGGGCTTTAGATTCTGCAACCGGTAACGTCAAAAAGCTTCTTAATAATTCTTCCTACAAGGCAAAAGTCGAAATTGCTATTCCATTTCCCAATCCTTCAGCAACTAACTTTGGCGATGTTGACGGGGACGGGATATCCGAAAACTTAACATATCTTGCGGAAAGGGAAAAAGTTGTTAAATGGTATATTGATCAAGTAATAACCAAGTGGAATCATGCAAATTACTCAAACCTGGAATTGGTTGGGTTTTATTGGTACAGTGAAAGTGCGGGTTTCAATGTCGATGATAGTGAAACAACTTTGCTTGGTTATATTGCCAACTACATAGCTGGGCAGGGAAAAGTATTTAACTGGATTCCCTTTTTAGATGCAAGTGGGTTTGCTGAGTGGAATTTGCTCGGTTTTGATGGGGCATGGATGCAGCCCAACTACGCCTTTAGTAGCTATCCTGAACAAGAGCTTGGCGAAGCGGCTGATGCCATTAAGAAACTTGGGATGGGGATAGAAATAGAAATACATTGGAATGCGCTTACCGTTGATAGCCTTAGATCTAAGTATTATGCATACTTGAATTATGGAGTAACTAAAGGTTACATGAAAGGCGCAGCTCATACATACTACCAGAATTCAGGACCAGGTACATTTTACCAGAGTTGTATAAGTACCGATCCTGTTAATCGAGCTATTTATGATAAAACCTATAATTTCATAAAAGGTACATACGAGCCAACTCCAACTGGTATAAAACCACTAAAAGAGTTACCGGGACAATATTCTTTGTCTCAGAACTATCCTAATCCATTTAACCCATCAACGACTATAACTGTAAGTTTGATTAAAAGTGGCCTGGTAAGTTTGAGAATATTTAACGCACTTGGTCAATTGGTAAAGTTAGTGGACCAAAGCTACAAAATGCCAGGAGTGTATACATACGATCTAAACATGGATAATTTATCAAGTGGTGTCTATTTCTATACTTTAACCCAAGGTTATCAACAAATAACAAAGAAAATGATACTTCTAAAATGAGCGCCAAGCGAAGCTTAGACGCTATAGTTTTTGAATTTAATTACTAGTATATCGTTTCATCAATACATTTACATTAGCAAACTGTCTCAGGGCCGAATTTGTTCCAACGAAAAACAACCGGGGCATCGTTCATCTCTTTTATACCAAGGAGAATCCGCTTCTTTAATTCCATTTTAGTTTGCACCCGGATATGTTTCAGAAAAGT
>JAKAFW010000105.1:0-2670 GCA_021817845.1 Bacteroidota bacterium | reverse complement strand
TGTTTTTATTTCTTTTTAATAAATATTTGCTAATGTAGAGCTTAATTATGTTTAAAAATTATGTCAACCTCAAGGAATACCTTGACAATAGAAACGCACGTATTGCCAACAATATAAGCAGAAAGGGCCTTAATAATTCAGAGATATTGTTATCGTCTTTTTACTATTGGTCAATATCCCATTTGTATAGAACACCAGGACTTTCAATACACCGTAAAATAGCATTACTGTACCTGAAATTGCTCCTCAATAAAAAAATCGATTCCGATACCGCTTATAACAACATATTATATCCACTGGATACAACCAGATATTCTGAATTTGACTTCATGTGGAATGCCCTGAGAAATACAAAGTTCATAAAGTACCTCGATGTATCATCTCCAAGGTTATTGTTTATATTATTAATGCTCAGATCTTTTGAGTCTCACACTCATATTGTTAATCCTGACAAACATGATTTAGAAGCAACAAAATCCATGATTGATCTATTAAAATTGCAAGATCGTGTAACATATTATAATACAACCACAGGGAATCTTGATTTTCGCGATGAACATTTTGATGCGATCACGAGTATGTCCGTAATAGAGCATATGCCGGATAATGACGATACCAAAGCTGTAAAAAATATGTGGAGTTGGTTGAGAAAAGAGGGTATTCTTTTAATATCTGTCCCGTGTGCGAGAAATGGTTTTGAAGAGCATGTTAATGCCTTTGATTACGGGTTACTCGAGAAAGATAAAAACGGATATGTGTTTGGCCAGAGATTCTATGACGAAGATACGTTAAAAAATAAATTCTTCAGTGTTATAGGTCCTCCTGAAAAATATACTATTTACGGAGAGATCAAAGAAGGATCTCTTTATAATATAAGAAAGGAAAAGATACAGGATATTCATTATCCCGTATGGAAAGAACCATATATAATCGGTAAAACATGCAGGTATTATCGTTCTATTTCTGAACTACCCGGATGGGGTGTTATTTCGATGTTATTTCATAAAAGATAAAAACAGTTATTTACCCATTACAGTATCTTTATTATTCTTTACTATTTCCCATTCATGTTTTATCAGTATGTGCTGTTTCTTATTTCCAAGTATATTAAATTCAATGGGTTTTGTATCACTGATAATCTCTTCATTATCCTTTATTCCAACTAATCTGAAATAATACTTATACTTACTTGATTTGAAGGGGACACTCAGAACATGTATTTTTATTGAATAGGAGTCTTTCTTGAAATCTTTCAATTCTATCTCTGAATAATCGTTTCTGAAATGTGCAACCATAACACCTGTTTTGTCTGTGATAACAAGATTTATGTAAAACTGAGCGAAATCAATATTTGTTTCAAATTCTACGTTGAAAATTAAAGCATCTTCCGGCATTATTACTTCGATATCTTTATTACTGTTTTTTATCCATACTTTTTTTACTACTATTCGTCTACTGAGTTCTTCCTGCCTGTGCAGTTCTTCCTGTCTTTTACTCTCTCCTCCTTTCGTTAATGCTTTTTGCTGTTCCAGTTCTTTTTGTTCTTCTTGCTTTTTCAATTCTTCTTTTTTTTCGATCTTATCCGATACCATATTTGAATAGAATTCTATTGCATCTTCTGTATCCCCATCGAACAAAATCTCACCTTTCTGCAGCACTATCACCCGTCTCGCCAGCGACCTTATCAGTCCCATATCATGACTTACAATTATTAAAATCTTTGCAGTAGTAAGAATCTGATCCATTCTTTCTTTTGCCTTCTGCATAAATTCAAGATCACCGGCAGAAAGCATTTCATCCATAACAAGGATTTCCGGTCTTATTATCGTGGCAATGGTGAAGGCGAGTCTTAAAGACATACCGGATGAATAGTACTTCACCGGCACATCGATAAATTTCTCCAGTTCAGTAAATTCAATGATCTCTTTTTCTTTCTCTTTTATCTGTTTCTTGTTAAATCCCAGCATTGCACCATTCAAATAGATGTTTTCCCTTCCGCTAAACTCCAGATTGAATCCTGCCCCGATCTCGATTAAGGGCTGTACATTCCCGGCAACCTCAAGATCCCCCTGAGAAGGCTTCAGGAGCCCTGCTATCAGCTTAAGCATGGTACTCTTGCCGGATCCATTCAAACCGATGATGCCCAGCCGTTCGCCATGATTTATTTTAAGATTGATATCTTTCAAAGCATAGAGTTTGTCTTTCCCGACATCGACATATTTCCTCCTATGTACCAAATTGACCATGTATTCTTTCAACGTATTGGTCTTGTCGTAATAAAGATCATAGATAAGGGATGCATGCTTAAATTCTACTGAATAATTGTTGATCATAATTTGAAGACTATTTTATTGTTATACTTTTCCAGCAAAAGAATGCCGCTGAAAAACATGAGTACCGTAATTGTTATGCATATCATTACATGGAGAAATGATGGCAAATGGTTGTCTAACACCGGAGTTCTGAAGATATCTACAAAATAATAGAGCGGGTTAAGCTTGATAAGTTTTTGTATTTTGAGAGGCAAATTTGAAATCGGATACAGCACCGGTGTTAAAAAAAACATTGCCTGCATTACGACAGGGACTATATGGATCATATCCCTGAAATATACACTCAATACACTTATAATAATGGCCGTTCCTATAAGGAAAAATATTGTTACCAGTA
>JAKAFW010000031.1:0-47603 GCA_021817845.1 Bacteroidota bacterium | reverse complement strand
TTTTTAGTATAAATCTTTTCAACAAAGTCCTTATAAATCAAATACTTAACAAAAACGAATACTTAAATCAAAATCATTGTCCTGATAACCAATTGTTTTTATTCGACTTTTAACGGGACAGTAGTGACATTATTTCTTAAATTTACATAGAAACTGATAAATCATTTTAACAATCTTTGATGAAAAATAACCTTGTGACTAATCCGAAACTTTACGAAATAAATACTAGAGTATGGATAAAACAATTCGGCGAGCAGACCAAACTCTCTAGTATTCCGGAAAGTTATTTTGAAGATCTGGCGAACAAGGGGATAAATATAATTTGGTTAATGGGCATTTGGAAAACTCCTGTCAGCCTGATAGAACAAACTTGCTTTACGCCCGACTTAGTTTCTGCTTATACCAAGGCTTTGAGTAATTGGCAAAAAACAGATGTAATTGGATCACCATTCGCAATTGACGATTATGTTGTAAATCCTCTATTAGGTAATAACGACGATATTTTGAAGTTAAAAGAAAAACTGAATTCATTTGGATTGAAATTGTTCTTGGACTTTATTCCTAATCATTTTAGTGCCGCTACAAAATTTCTCGAAAGCAATCCTGAGATTTTTCTTAGCGGAGATGAAGAATTGTATTCTAAAGATCAGTTTACCTTCTTTAAATCTCCTAATGGAGAAGATAAAATATTTGCCCATGGGCGTGATCCCTTTTTCCCGGCTTGGGGTGATACCGTTCAGGTTAATTATTTTAATAATGATGCAAGAAATTTTATGACGGAAAATCTTCTTAAGATTTCTGGATTGTGCGACGGTGTCCGGTGCGATATGGCAATGCTTGAGCTAAGCACTGTCTTTGAAAATACCTGGCTTGGAGTCCTAAATACGCAAAATTACCTAAAACCCAAAAACGAGTTTTGGAGTGAAGCCATTCAAACCGTAAAAAAAAGAAATCCTAACTTTGTTTTTCTCGCCGAAGCGTATTGGGACCTTGAATGGCAACTGCAACAATGCGGGTTTGATTATACCTACGATAAAAGATTAACCGACCGGCTGGCATCTAATGAAGTTCTCGATGTTAAAGCCCATTTAAATGCTGATAAATCTTTCCAACTAAAATCAGTAAGATTTTTAGAGAATCATGATGAAGAAAGAGCCGTTGAAAGGTTTGGTTTGAAGCAATCATTAGCCGCTGCAGTTTTAACTGGCACAATTCAAGGAATGCGATTTTATTACGACGGACAATTTGACGGGAAGAAGGTAAAGCTTCCTGTCCAACTTGGCAGAGAACCGTCTGAAAAACCTAATCTTTCTGTTAGAAAGCATTATGATAAGATTCTTTTAATCACAAAAGAAAAAATATTTCAGGAAGGTAATTGGCAAATATTAAACGCGCTGCCAGTTTCACGGGATAATAAGTCATTTGAAAATATATTCGCCTGGCAATGGACAGATCAAAATGAAACCAGGATTGTCGCAATAAATTATTCCGGGACTACATCTCAATGCCGGCTCATGTTCGAAGTAAAGTCAAACCAAACCGAAATATTATTAATCGATTTACTTAATGAAACTCAATACGTTAGGGCTACTGACGAAATAAAAAACATTGGGCTTTTCATTGAACTTAAAAGTTATCAGAGCCATATTTTTAAGATCGGAAAGATTAACGAAGCCGTTTCATCCTTTTAATGAAAATTAAAATGAAAAAGATGAATTGAAGAAATGTATTCCTTATCAGTCCCTTTTATATCATCAAATTGGCTGCACTCTTCGTGTAAGAATGGAAATTGCGTTTAATGTTGTCTTCTTAAATTTAGAGGAAAATTTGGGAAATAGGTAGTGTCCTAAAAGATAGCTAATGAAAATGAATGTAATAACTTTTAGGATACTACCTTTTATCGATAATAAAAAACCACTTGTCGAAAAGTTCAACTTTTATACTTGATTTTATCAGCAATCTCTTTCTAATTAATAAAAAAGCTATATATTTAACATATTAGTAATGCATATTATATATTTTTTAATAAAATAATAAATCCTTTTTAGATTAAATCTTTGGTAGGAGTATCAAGATAATGGATCTTTCATCATTAGTATTATCCGCAACATCAATTGTATTCGGATCATTTATTGTTTTTATTGGTGGGTCATATATCGTATACAAAATAAAGAAAAAATAGATCTTTTTTTCTTTCAAGTAAAAGATTCAACAAAGTCGGCAATGCTTTATTGAATCTTTTTCTATTTTATACCTTTTCATAATTAAGAAGGGGATATTTTTATCATCTTAATGGAAATTATATTTGCATATCTTAGATAACATTAATCGTTTTTAATTAAATCTACGCAATTTGTACCTAAAATCTAGATTCGTCAAACTTTGGAAAAAATTATTCACAGAAACGAATCACCTGGCACAAAAAATAAACCCAAATAGGATACTTCCTAAACAGCAACCAGGAAAAATGTGAAAATAATAGGTAATCAAACAATAATAAATTTTTAATTCTTATGAAACCAAATTATTTTTGTAACATCATATAAATAAGAGAAAAAGAAACTATGGCACAGAAAAAAGTCAAACTGAAGGATAGGCAAATTGGAAAGAAACAACCGGAGAAAAAGCATTTAATAAATCCAAAGTATAAAAATACATTTTGGACAATTGTCGTGCTTTTAATTTTATTAATATTCTTTATTGTAAACAATACCAGGACGGTAGCAAAACAAGGACCATATCCTCCCGGCTATGATTCGCAGAAAATGGAAAAACCAACTACGGTAGTAGATAAGAGATTGCAAATGGATACTCATATAAAAAAAACAAACTAAAGAAGAGGAAATAAGAATGATTAGAAAATTGTTTTTAGCTATTATTTTTTTGACTTCGTTCTCCATTTTTGGATGCAACAGAAATGCCAGCTCAGAAGATGTTAAAAATAATACGCCCGTTACGGAAAATGAACAATATGTGCCTTCATCGTCAACCACATCAAAAGCTCCAAACTTTACTCTGGTAGATACACAAGGTAAGAAGATTACTTTATCAGATTACGCAGGAAAAGTTGTTATTGTAGATTTTTGGGCAACATGGTGCCCACCATGCAGAAGAGGAATTCCTGATTTAATCGATATACAAAAACAATTCAAAAACAAAGTTGCTGTAATTGGAATTTCTGTGGATACAGATACTAAATCTAAGGTTGTTCCCTTTATGAAAAGTATGGGAATAAATTATCCTGTTGTATTTGCAAACTCGGAAGTTGTTCAAGCATACGGTGGTATTGAAGCAATTCCGACTTCTTTTATAATTGATAAAAAAGGAAATATTTCAAATCAGCATGTTGGCTTAACTGATAAAGGCGTTATTATTGACGAGATAAAAAAACTTCTCGGCAATAAATCTTAAGAATAATAACCAATCCCCGTATGTTGAAAGAACTACGGGGATTTCTATTTCCTTAGAAAATATAAAATTAGGCTAATTATTAGACTAAGAATGAGTGATGTAACTATCGGAAAGTAGAAAATAAAGTTTTTACCTTTTAAGAAAATATCTCCGGGCAGCCTTCCAAGAAGGGGGATCTTGTTGCCAAAAAACAAAAATAATCCTATAACAAAAATTATCAGACTAATAGAAATTAAAATCTTTCCAATTTCGTGTAATCCCTGGCTCATATTTATTTGTATCTTTATTTAGAAAATTGTAAAATTATCACAAAAATAATTATTTATATTTAATTGATGATCTTATCACATTTACATCCAAGTTTCTATAATTGAAACAGCCCAAAAATAGATATTTTCTTTAAATATGAAAATTCCATGCTTGATTTTCAGCTTAAGTAACCCGCTAAATTTATTTATGCTGATGATTGTTATACTAGGAGTTATTTATATTTTGTTCATAAATATTATTACTCGTCACCGCCAAAAACATCTTTTTGAGAAAAAAAAATTAGAGCTTCATAATGACAAGCTGATGGCTTTATTTGTAGAGCTTGATCCTAATCCTTTATTTCGATTTAATCTTGATGGCAATATTACATTCTCAAATAATGCGGGTCGCCTTCTTAATCCTAATTGTGAAATAACAGGTTTGCCTGTTAAGTCATTATTTACTGATTTGCCCGATCTTGATTTTAAGGAATTTATCTTAACTGGAAAAACTTATCAATGTTCGGCTCGAATAAATGATAACTTTTTTAATCTTATTCTAATAGGGATTCCGGAAATAGAACTAGGGAAAATATTTTGCAATAATACTACTGAACAAAAAAAGATAGAGGACGAGTTAATTCAATCAAGGGAAAATTTACGCAATCTTTCAAACCATATTCAAAAATTGCAGGAAGAAGAAAAGCAGAAAATCTCAAGGGAGCTTCATGATGGTTTGGGGCAAATACTAACTTCAATAAAACTTAATATAGAAACCATCATTAATGCATCGACTGATTATGAAGGAAAACGAGAGAGATTCAGGGATATTTCTAAATTGATAGATACTGCTATTTCCGAAGTCAAAGATATGTCATATCAGCTAAAGCCACGAATATTAGATGACTTTGGTTTAATTCCGTCGTTAAATACCCTTTGTAACGAAGTTGCTAAGAAGAGCGGTATATCTGGAAATTTTAAGTCTTTTAAACTAAACGATAGATTGAGTCCGGAAATTGAAACTGTCCTTTTCAGGATTGCACAAGAAGGTCTAAATAATATTGTTAAGCACTCTCATGCAAAAGAATTTAGCATTCAATTAGTAAAACACCCTGAATTTATTCGGTTGATGATTGAAGATGATGGACTTGGATTTGATATAAATAAAATATACTCGGATTTTTCAAAACAGAAGTGCATGGGCCTTATAAATATTAATGAAAGAGCTCTTTCAATTAATGGAAAAGTAATTATTGATTCACAAAATGGTGCAGGCACAGAAATTATTGTAGAAATTCCGTTGGAGGACAAACATGCGTAAAATTAAATTACTAATTGTGGATGATCACCTTCTTATTCGTATAGGCGTGATTAATCTATTAAAGAGTAATCCTTCCATTGATATCGTTGGAGAAGCTGAAAATGGTTATGAAGCAATTAGTATGTTTGAAAAACTTAAACCAAACGTTGTATTAATGGATATTTCAATGCCCGATATTTCGGGAATTGAAGCGACAAAAAGAATTAAAACAAAACATCCCCTCGCAAATATTCTTATTCTTACCATATTTGAAAATGAAGATTATGTATTTAATGCAATAAGAAATGGTGCATCCGGAGTTCTTCATAAAAATATTGGTCAAAAAGAGCTTATTGAAGCGATTATTACTGTTGCTGATGGTAAAAAATATTTTGGACAAGGCTTAACACAATTATTAATTGAAAATTTGATGAATAAGTATGAAGAGAGTATTGACGCTAAACCTAAAGAAAAAACGTTTTTGACGAAAAGGGAAATTCAAATATTATGCAGCATAGCTGAAGGTTTATCGGCTGAAAGCACGGGGGAAAGACTTAACATTAGTACTAGAACTGTGGAAACGCACAAAACAAATATGATGCAAAAGCTTAACATAAATTCAACGGCTGCTCTTGCACTCTATGCTTTTGAGAGCGGGTATTATCCTAACAAAAAATAATAGCAAATTTCCAGTAGACCTATTTTATTCTTCCCAAATTCTTCCGCAAGATTCCTCTCCTCTAATTTCCTTGTGACTTTCATCTACGTAAAATTACGTAGGTAAAACTACGTAAAATTACGTACGTAAAATTACGTAGATAAAACTACGTAATTTTACTGATGTTCTTAATTGGACAATTATCTATTTTTGATGCTGATTTTAAACGGCTGGGCAGGGACCTCTGGGGGATTTGGGAATCGCTGTTTTGCAGTGTCAAACAGCGGTTCTCTTTTCGTATAAATAAATTAAAGTATTATGGTAAAAGAAAAATTACTAATTGTTGAAGATGATATTGATACTCAAAAATTTCTTAAATTGCTTCTCCAAAAATACTATGAGCTTGATATCTGTTGGTCTGATAATTCTTTTTATGAATTATTAACGAAAAATTCTTACGATCTAATTATTATGGATATTTCCATAAAAGGACGTAAAGATGGGATTCAATTAACAAATGAAATAAAAAATTCGCAGCTTTATAATCATATCCCCGTAATCTGTCTTTCCGCACACGTTCTTTATCAAGATATTCAAAATGCTTATGACGCCGGCGTAGATATTTTTCTCGGCAAACCGGTTAGCAATGAAATACTATTGCGCACAATTAAGGATATTCTGAATAAACATAGAGCTTGATTTTCTCACTCTTCATTTTAAAAATCACACTTTGAATATTATATTCAACTTGATATTTTAATCATAGTTTATTTTATCCTTAAAGCTAAGAGCTCAGAATCAATTGTTCTTAGGTCGGCGTGTAAATTTTGATCGCTAACATGACTCAACTTTTAAGCAATAGGAGGATTTAACATGGGAAATAATTATGATGTTAAAAAACCGAAAATTCTCATTACCGAAGATGACTTTGAAAATCAAAGATTTTTCGAAATGTTTTTGGAAAAGAATTTTGATGTGGAAATATGCGACTCCGATCAAACTTTTTATGAGCATCTAAAGAAAACTAAATTTGACGTGATCTTAATGGATATTTCTCTTCGCGGTAAAAAGAATGGGCTGGAGCTTACAAAAGAATTAAAACAAACCCCTGGGTATGAAAATATTCCTATTGTATGCTTAACAGCTCATGCATTTAAAAAAGATAGAGATAGTGCCCTTGAAGCCGGCGTGAATGTTTTTCTAACCAAGCCGGTTGAAAATCATATTCTAATGGAAACTCTTTTAGGTGTTTTGAACAAGTAAATTAGGAAGTAAAAAGGGAATTGGTCTATTTACTCTCATAAAAATCTATAAACCCTTCCTCAGAAATTTTGGCTCTTCCAAAGTAAGTGTTAAAGATATTCTGTGTGTATTTCCCAAATCATTTTCTGCTGAGCTGAATCTTGCAAATGAATAATCAATATTAAGTTTTGGTAATTTGACCCCCGCTCCGATTGTAAATTGCTTTACATCGTTGTATCCGGCTCTTACGGAAATAATATTCTTATAACTATATTCTAATCCCGCATGCATATCAAAACTGACGGGACCCACATAAAATTCAGAAGCAAATTGTCTGTTTTCAAATCTTATATCACAATCTACAGCCGGAGTAAAAGTTCCCGCTAAAAATTGAACTTGGTATGCTGCACCAACTTTTGCCGTAGGAGAAATGAGTTCGTTCCTGCCGGTGCTCCAAGCTACTAAGGTCGTCGTAATGTCTTGTAAGTTTAGGCCAAGTGCAAAGTTTTCAAACGGAGTATACCAAGCCCCTATATCGAAACCAATTCCGGTTGCGCTGTATTCTGCAATATTTCTATGGATAATTTTTACATTCGCGCCATAATAAAATTTCTCTGAATATCTTTTTGCAAAGGTCAAATAAAACGCCCAATCCTGATCACTAAATTGTTTTATTTGATTGTAATCAAGTCTTGCGTTTGGATTATTAATATCTGTAATATATTGTCCCGTGGTCGGATCATATAGCGCATTCCTTGTATCGGGAATGCCGTCGACGCCTAGACGAATAATGCTGAGCCCAAAGCTCATATCTTTTCCATAAGGAATTGCAACTGCAGCATAATCGTAATTTTCAAGGTTCCCAAATCTTTCATCATGCATCAACTCAATTTGAGGATAATTTATTCTCGCTAATGCTGCGGGATTATAATAACCTGCTGTTACATCGTTTGCGACAGCTACATAAGCCCCACCCATTCCAAGCGGTCTTCCTCCTACACCTATTGCCATAAATTCTCCTGCATATTTTCCCCAAACAGTTTGAGCATTTATGTAAGGAATAAAAATAATTGTACTTAGAATGACGTATAAAATTTTCTTAAGCATTAATGAAGGTTCCCATCATTGTATAATTAAAAATCTTTTGAAAAGATTGACAAATTGATATTGAAAATCAAGACTATTTTATGAAGTTAAATAGGCTGCCCCGAAAATATATTAAAATAATACTTTTGCTGCTATTTTCTTAATTACTCATCTTACGCAGGATCTCCTATTGGAATAATGGAAATAATAGTCAATTCCATCACTCCATTTTTCCAACCTGCCTGCCTGCGGGAGGCAAGCCTAGCGGCAGACAGGTATTCCAAAGGTTGCGTAACATGGGTTAATTATTTAGCTTTTGCCTGATTTGCCACCGCAGCAGCTTTCCTGGCTATTTCTTCTGCATTGCCAAGATAGTAATGATTCAAGGGAATAAGCTTTTCATCTAACTCATAAACAAGAGGTGTACCTGTAGGAATATTTAACTCTACAATCTCTTCATCAGGAATTTTATCAAGATGTTTTACTAGCGCTCTTAAGCTGTTGCCATGTGCTACTATGATTATTCTCTTTCCGTTTTCTATTAAAGGTACAATTCTTTCTTTCCAGAAAGGAACTACTCTTTTCACAGTATCTTTAAGGCATTCTGTAACAGGAAGTTCAGATTCGGATAAACCTTTATATCGCGGATCATTCCCCGGAAATCTCGGGTCTGTTTTTTCTAATGCCGGTGGTTGAATATCATAGCTTCTACGCCAAATTTTTACTTGTTCTTCTCCGTACTTTGCTGCAGTTTCCGCCTTATTTAATCCTTGAAGAGATCCGTAATGTCTCTCATTTAATTCCCAGGCTCTTTCAACGGGTATCCACATCAAATTTAATTCATCAAGCGTTAACCATAATGTTCGAATAGCCCTTTTCAATACTGATGTAAATGCCATATCGAAAATAAAACCTTCGCTCTTTAAAATTTCACCGGCGCTCTTTGCCTCTTCAATTCCTTTCCCGGATAAATCAACATCAGTCCATCCTGTAAACCTGTTCTCTTTATTCCATTCGCTTTCACCATGTCTAACCAAAACAATTTTATGTTTCATTCAATAACTCCCAAGTTTTAATTTTTATAATTAGGGTCCAATAATTTATATTACAAAAATAGACAATGATGTCAGCTTTATCAAAACAGTTACCCATTGATTGAAAAGATTTTTTTGATGATGAAATAGTCAAATAATTTGAAATCTTATTAAATGAAGATTTATATTTAATACATGCTTTTTAATCTTTGATATATAATAAAGAGGAAATTATGAAAAAGTTATTGGGTTTACTTCTCCTTTTCTCTGTGCTTACACCTTTTACGCTTGCGCAAACAAGCATGGAAAAGGATGTTGATATAGCTTATCAATATTCAAAGAAGGGGATTTATTGGGCGCTTTCAAATATTCCCGATTCAAAATCGAAAATATCTAACGATCTTGTTGCAGATAATAAGCTTTATGCAAAAGTAAAATTGAATAAGCTTGTTGATGGAATAAAAATCGAATCGACAGGTTATTTTAATTCAAATGAAGTTTCAATTAAAGTTTATAAGTCAAACGATAGCTTGGTTGAGGAAGGTTATCTTGAGAAGAATAAAAAGGCAGTCATTCCTACTCATAAAAAGAAATGACCACCGGTAAATTATGATATTGAAATATTTGATTCGGCAACTTCGGCAAAGTTTGATACAATAATAGAAACCTTTTGTTCGGTGCCGATTAAATCTTTTAGGGTTAGTTTACTTAGGACACCGTCTAATAAGGATTGAATTGTTCGCCACAAAGATCGTATCGAACAGTCAATCGTATGAGTGCATATTATTTCAGTGCCCGAGTGAATATCGCAAAAACTGGATTCAAATAATTTGCCGCCCAATACAGAAAGAACTTCGCCGATGATTATTTCATTGGCGGGACGTGCAAGTTTGTAACCGCCTGTTTGTCCACGTGTGCTTTCAATAAATCCACCAAGCCGTAAAGCTCTTAAAAGCTTTCCGGCGTTAGCGATTGAAAGTCCTTCCATTTGACTAATCTCAGGAATTGTCAATCCATTTTGCGAAGTCGACATTCCGAGTCTTAACAAACATCTTAATCCAAACTCTTCTTGCGAACTAAATTTCATTTTTTATACTCATCAAATCAAAAATAATTAAAATTACTCTTTGAATAGCGGGATCTTTGATCCGCATTGTTTTGCATATATTACTTTTGCAAAATTCTCTGCGCTTATCGAAGGACCTTCTGCTGAACAGAATTCATTAAATACATCTTTCAATTCATTTGCAATATATTCTGCGCTGTTTCCTTCAATTGCATTCCTTGGCATAAAATAAATTAAAGTTCCATTCTTAAATAATGCAATGCTCGGTGATGAAGGAGGATAATTTCCGATTAACTGTCGGATTCTATCAACTGCTGTCCTCTCTTGACCTGCGAACCCCGTGAAAAGTTTATTCGGTATTTTATCGTTCTGAAGTGCAAGCGAGACACCGGGGCGCGCGCTACCTGCCGCACATCCGCATACTGAATTTATCATTACTAAAACTGTCTCATCACTTTTTGCGTTAATTGCTTTGTCTACATCTTCCGGTGTAATGAGTTCTTCAAATCCTACGGCAACCAATTCATCTCTCATTGGTTGAACAGCGTCCTGGTCATACATTGGTGGGCGCGATACTATATTGAACATATTTAGCTCCTATCATTTATTATTGATTATCAATTGCTTGCACATAAACTTGACCTTCATCTATCCTTGATCTTAAACTTAATCTTGAACTTAAACTTAAACTTGATCGTTTCCTCAGTACATTCCTAACTCTACCTTTGCATACTCAGACATCATGTCTCTGTCCCATGGCGGATTCCAAACTAATTCAATATCCACTGACTTCACCTCCGGCATTACACGTACTTTTTCTGCTACTTCAGGAGGTAATGAGCCTGCAACAGGACATGCAGGCGAAGTTAATGTCATGCTTATTTTAACGTTAGCTTCGTTGTCGATTCGTATTTGGTAAATCAAGCCAAGCTCAAAAATATCGACAGGGATTTCAGGGTCGTAGCATGTTTTTAATACTTGAATTATTTTTTCTTCTAATTCTTGTTTATTTATTTCGCTCATAATTATTCCGTTGAAACAGATTTATCTTCTTGCTTAAAAGCTGCTATCATTGTATGCCATGCAAGGCTTGCGCATTTTACACGCGATGGAAATTCTTTCACTCCGGCGAATACGGCTAACTTACCGAGCTCTCCTATATTCTCTTCATCGGTAATTTTACCTGTAATTACCGCTTGGAATTTTTCAAAAAGTCTTTCTGCTTCTTCTACGGGAAGTCCCTTTACTATTGAACTCATCAATGATGCTGATGCTTTCGATATAGCGCAGCCGGAACCTTGAAAGGAAATATCTTTTATCGTTCCGCCTTCTAACTCAACATAGATATTTAGCCTATCACCGCATAAAGGATTATAGCCTTCTGCAAAATGATTTGCATTTTCAATCTTCCTGAAGTTGCGCGGATTTTTGTTGTGGTCTAGAATTACCTGCTGGTAAAGTTCTTTAAGCTCAGCATCCATTAATTAAAAACCTCTATTAATTTTTTGATTCCTTTAACAAGAACATCAACTTCTTCTTTTGTGTTATACATTGCGAAAGAAGCGCGGGACGTTGCCGGGATATTGAATCTATCCATAACCGGCTGTGTGCAGTGATGTCCTGTTCGTATTGCAATGCCTTCAAAGTCTAAAAATGTTCCGGCATCATGCGGATGAATATTATCAAATACAAATGAAATTACGCTGCTCTTATGTTTTGCCTGTCCTATTATTTTTAACTCCGGTATTTGCAATAAACTTTCTGTTGCATAATCTAAAATTTCATTTTCGTGTAATGAAATTTTTTCCAATCCAATTTGCGAAACATAATCTAGCGCTGTGCCTAACCCTATTGTATCCGCAATATTTGATGTGCCTGCTTCAAACTTGTAGGGAAGTTCGTTATAAGTTGTTTTTTCAAATGTAACATTAGAGATCATATCGCCGCCGCCCAAGAAGGGAGGAAGTGATTCTAAAAGCTTTTCCTTTCCGTACAAAACACCAATTCCGGTTGGACCATATATTTTATGTCCGGAGAAGGCAAGGAAATCACAATCAAGTTTTTTTACGTCAATTTTTATGTGCTGAATTGCCTGAGCCGCATCAAGCAGTACAGGAATATTGTGCCGATGAGCTTCCTCAATTATTCTTTCTACCGGGTTTATTGTTCCCAGAGAGTTAGAAACATAAACGATTGATATCAACTTCGTTTTTTCGTTTATAAGCTTGATAAATTCATCGAATATTATCTCACCGTTATCGTCAATCGGGATTATCCTCAATTTAATTTTCTTTTGATCTTGAATAAGCTGCCACGGAACGATATTAGAATGATGTTCCATTGCTGAGATAATTATTTCATCTCCGTCCTTCAAAATTGCTTTGTTGAAGACATTTGCCACGAGGTTAATCGACTCAGTCGTCCCGCGAGTAAAGATTATTTCTTTCTCACTTGAAGCGTTAATGAAATCTTTTACTTTAATACGCGCATCTTCAAATTCTTTTGTTGCAAGCTCACTTAAATAATGAACGCCTCGATGAATATTAGCATTCTGGCTTGTGTAGTATTTTACAATAGTGTCAATTACGGCTTTCGGCTTTTGTGTTGTTGCGGCGTTGTCGAGATAGCATAAAGGCTTTCCGTGAATAATTTCTTTAAGTATAGGAAAGTCTGCACGAATTTTATGTACATCAAAGCCGGTTGATTTTCTCTTATTGTTGTTTATAATTTCAGTTGCCATTTCAACATCTTAACTTTCTTTGTTAAATCTATTATCAAGAATATCTTCAAGATATTTTTTTATTGAATCTACTTTAATTGATTTTACTACATCGCTGGCAAAAGCATGAATCAAAATTGTGCGGGCTGTTTCTTCGCCAATACCTCTAGATTTTAAATAAAACATCGATTCATCATCTAGTTGACCTATAGTCGCGCCGTGCGAGCATTTAACATCATCCGCAAATATTTCAAGCTGGGGTTTTGTATTTACCAATGCTTCATTCGATAAAATTATATTATTGTTTTCCTGGAATGCATTTGTTTTTTGGGCGTTAGGTCTCACCATCACTTTTCCGTTAAATACTCCTCGGGATTTTCCGTCAAGAATTCCTTTAAAGTGCTCATGACTGTTACAGTATGGTTTTGCATGATCAATCATTGTGTGTGTATCGTGCAATTGCGTGCCGTCTGTTAAATAAAGACCGTTCAATGTGCATTCGCCGCCTTCTCCGTTGAACCGCGATGAAATATCTTCTCTTGAAATTTCTGCTCCGAATGAAATTGAGGCTGATTCATAATTGCTGTTTCTTTCCTGATCGATTTCTGTCCTCGAAATATGGAATGAACTTCTGCTTTCTTCCTGTATCTTTATATGATTAAGCGTTGCATTTTCACCGACTACAATTTCCGTAACTGCGTTTGTGAAATAAATATTATTCTCAAGAGAAACATAATGCTCGATAATAGTCGCTTTAGAATTTGCACCGGCAATAAATAAATTCCTTGGTTGAATTAAAGGCTGATTATTGCTTGAGGTCGAGATAAACAATACTAAAATTGGTTCTTCAATAGATATATTATCAGGTATATAAATAAATGCACCGTCTTTTGCGTACGCAGTGTTTAGTGTCGTGAATACATTTTCTTGGAAACCAGCATATTTGTTAAAATGTTTCTGGAATAATTCGTTATTAGCTTTAAATGCTACGGAAAGATTTCCGATTTTAATTATTTTATCTAAGCCATTAAATACGGATAATCCGGCAGAATAAATGCCGTCGACAAAAACTATCTGATTCTTAAATGAATCCTTGAGATGGAAATGTGCTATTTCCTTAGCGGTAATTTCATGCTTTTCAACTACAGGGTTAAAATTATATTTTAATAAAAGTGAAATATTTGTGAATCGCCATTCTTCATCTTTAGTAGTAGGAAGTTTAATTCGGGAAAAACTTTCCAGCGCTTCATTCCTAATTGAATTCAAAAGAACCGGGCTGCTTCCGTTTAAGCTCTTTACAAACTCTCCGAACCTGCTAATAATCAATTCCTTAAAATCTATCACTTCTGTCATAATAAATATTTCTCCGAATTATTTAACCTGGTTCAAGTATAATCCAAAACTTCTTGGACTTATATTTAATCTAGAATCTACTCTTAAACTTAAACTCATAATAATACTTTATCTTCCTTTACCCAGTCGTAACCTTTCTCTTCAAGCTCAAGAGCAAGTTCCTTACCACCGGACATGACTATCTTGCCTTTATATAGTACATGAACGAAATCGGGAATTATATAGTCCAATAGGCGTTGGTAATGAGTAACCACAATTGTGGCATTGTCCTTAGTCTTTAATTTATTCACTCCGTTAGCTACAATCCGAAGCGCATCAATATCAAGTCCGGAATCTGTTTCATCAAGAATTGCAAGCTTTGGCTCAAGTACTGCCATCTGAAAAATCTCGTTTCTTTTCTTCTCTCCACCTGAAAATCCTTCATTAACTGCGCGGCTTAAGAGCGACTGTTCCAACTCAACAAGCTTCATTTTACTCTTTATCATAGACAGGAATTCCATCGTATCGATTGCTTCAAGTCCGCGGTATTTCCTTATTTCGTTTAAGGCTGTCTTTAATAGATTCGTATTGCTTACACCGGGAAGTTCTATCGGATATTGGAATGCAAGAAACACTCCTTCCCGTGCGCGAACTTCCGGAGAAAGTTCCAAAAGATTTTTACCTTCGAATAGTGCTTCGCCTTTTGTTACTTCATATTCCTGTTTCCCGGCGAGAGTTTGTGCAAGCGTACTTTTACCAGAACCGTTCGGTCCCATTATGGCATGAACTTCTCCGGCATTTACTGTTAAATTTATTCCTTTTAATATTTCTTTTCCTTCAACATTTACGTGAAGATTTTTTATTTCTAACATTCTTAATTCCTAATTATTGATTCGTAATTACTTATTATCCAACACTTCCTTCGAGGCTAATGCTTAATAATTTTTGTGCTTCTACTGCGAACTCCATTGGAAGTTCCTTAAAGACTTCTTTGCAATATCCATTAACTATCAACCCGATTGCATCTTCAGTAGAGATGCCTCTTTGATTAAGATAGAAAATTTGATCTTCACCTATCTTTGAAGTGGTTGCTTCATGCTCAACTTGTGCCGATGGATTATTTATTTCAAGATAGGGAAATGTATGTGCTCCGCATTTATCGCCAAGCAAAAGGGAATCGCACTGTGAAAAATTCCTTGCATTTTCGGCGCGGCGAGCTACCTTAACTTGCCCCCGATAGCTGTTATTGCTTCTGCCGGCAGATATACCTTTTGAAATTATTGTGCTTCTTGTGTTCTTGCCCAGGTGAATCATCTTAGTGCCGGTGTCTGCTTGCTGAAGATTATTTGTTACTGCTACCGAATAAAATTCTCCGATTGAATTATCGCCTTGCAAAATACAGCTTGGATATTTCCATGTAATGGCTGAACCTGTTTCAACTTGCGTCCATGAAATTTTTGAGTTAACGCCGCGGCATGCGCCTCGCTTCGTAACGAAATTATATATGCCGCCTTTACCATCCTTATCGCCGGCATACCAATTCTGGACGGTAGAATATTTTATCTGTGCATTATCAAGTGCGATCAATTCAACAACTGCTGCATGAAGTTGGTTTTCATCTCTTTGAGGTGCTGTGCATCCTTCAAGGTAGCTAACGTATGCACCTTCATCGGCAATGATTAAGGTTCTCTCAAACTGTCCCGTATTAGCAGCATTCATCCTGAAGTAAGTTGAAAGCTCCATCGGACAGCGAACACCTTTTGGGATATAGACAAAAGAGCCGTCGCTGAATACTGCCGAGTTAAGGCTTGCAAAAAAGTTATCTGTGTAAGGAACAACACTTCCAAGATATTGTTTAACAAGATCAGGATGATTCTTGACCGCTTCTGAAAAAGAGCAGAAAATTATTCCTAATTCCGAAAGCTTTTCTCTGAATGTCGTTGCAACAGAAACACTATCGAATACTGCATCAACAGCAACACCCGAAAGTCGCTTTTGCTCATCAAGTGAAATACCGAGCTTTTCAAAAGTTTTTCTTAGTTCGGGGTCAAGCTCATCAAGGCTGTTAAGCTGCGGTTTTTTCTTTGGGGCAGAGTAATAGGAAATTGCCTGGTAATTTATTTTGGGATATTTAACATTTGCCCAATGCGGTTCGGTTAAAGTCAACCAATGGCGGTAAGCTTTCAAACGCCATTCAAGCATAAACTCCGGTTCGCCTTTAATTGCGGATATTTTTTTTATGGTATCTTCATTCAATCCGACGGGAAGGCTTTCCGCCTCAATGTCGGTTACGAATCCAAACTTATATTCTTTATTAGTAAGCTCTTCAATTGTCGAAACTTCAGTAGAACTCATCGGTTCTCCTAACGGAAAAATTTAGTCTTTAATTGTTCATATAACACTTAAACTTGCTCTTTAACTTGAATTTGTTCTGAACGAGTTCAAGTATATTCCAAATTCATATACAAACTTATCTAATCTGTACTAATTAGTCAAGATTGAATTTTCAATATTTATAGAATGATTCTATTAGTGATCTCAGATCACACGAAATATAGTTTCGCATATTCTTAGATTAGTTTCATTTGTTATACAAACAATTGTAAAACCCCAATCCACTTTCCCAAGGGTTACGTTATAGCAGTTAATTATATTATGGTAAAAACACATATCTGTAATATTACCATAGGCGGATGAGTTTGTGACAATTTTGGCAGACTTTTTTCTTAAATAATTAGATAAGAATTAGAGGGGTGTTTTAGGCTTGTCATAAGCTTTGCAGAGCGGAGGTGGATTGAAGAAAAATAGGAAAAAAAAGATTTTGGGTATGACAAAAATGACAGACGAAGGTAAAGAGTGACGAATAACGAGTGAAATATCGCAAGGTTATTGAGGTTGTGTGAAAATTCAGAAGCGATGACTAAATATTCTAATTATGGTTCTGAAATATGACTACATCAATATGTCATTTAATTGCCCCGACATTTATGTCGGGATGAAATAAACCAATAAATACGTGGCTTCAGCCCCATTTGTGCTATTTATGTGGCTAAAGCCATAATTATTTTTTTTACAATAATCCCCGCCATAAACCTGCCTGACCGATAGGCAGGTGACGGGGCAATAGATGAATAAATTTTAAGTAATTAAAACAAAAATGGCTTATTCAAATACAAATGTTTATTCTTTGAAAACTAATTTTCACACAGGCTCTATTATTAGAGGCAGTCCTATGTTGAGGTTTGACACATAAAATTTAAACTATGTGTCGCTCCTCTGGAGCTTTAATTCTTTTTCTTTCATTGATTTACTACTAATGTGTCGCCGCTCTGCGGCTGTGTGACGATAAGAAGCAATGGAAGATTAGATGATTGGAAATCTGCTACTAATTTTACGTAGCTCTGCGGCTGCTAAAATCATATAATAGAGGCTAATCATTTTAAGCACTAGAGGCGCGGCATATTCGTAGAAAAGTAACAAACAAAGAAATAAAAGAGCCACAGAGTGGCGACACAATGATTAAAGGGGAAAGAATATATTCCATCGTTGATATGAGTGCCTGTGCTGTAAAGGGGATTTCTCCCGGAGTTTATCCCGATTGCGGGAGTTGAAATAACATTTGGGGGTGTGCAACAGCCTCGGAAGGCAGGCAAAGATATAAGTGTTAATATTTATAATGACATTTTGAGTAATGTGAATTAGGTAATACTTATTCTGTCAGATTGTTTTTATCCGATTATTCTTTTAATTTTATTATCATTTTTAAATAAGGTTATAGATAATTGGAAGAAAATATAAGACCAGAAAACGACGTTCCAGGCGAAAGTAAACCTACCCAAAATCCGGAACCCCAGTCAGAAGACAAATCAACTAATAAAGGTAGTTACAAAAAGCCTTATTATAACAATTATAATAGGAGACGTAAATATTATAACAACCGTCAGGTTCAATATCAGGGATCTCAACAGGATAAAATTTCTTTTAAAAAGGTTTCTGTAGTAGTCCCTCTTTTAAATGAGGAAGAGTCGATCACTCCTTTAACAAATGAAATTAGAAAAGTATTAAAGATGATTGACATTCAATTTGAGGTGATCTTCGTTGATGACGGCAGTACGGATAAATCCCTCAAGGTTATAAAAGATATTTGTAGGCAGGATAAAAGATTTAAATACGTAAGTTTTAGAAAAAATTATGGTAAATCCGCTGCATTGCAAGTCGGCTTTAACCAGGTTACCGGCGATGCAGTAATTACCATGGATGCCGATCTTCAGGATGATCCTAATGAAATTCCCAATCTCCTAAAAAAATTAGACGAAGGGTTTGACTTAGTTTCCGGCTGGAAGAAAAAACGTCATGACCCGTTTATAAAAAAAATCTCATCACGATTCTTTAATTTTGTTACGCGTTTAATGACCGGGATCAAAATTCACGACTTCAATTGCGGCTTAAAAGCATATCGCAAAGAAGTGGTCGAAGTAATAAAAGTTTACGGAGAGCTTCATCGTTATATGCCTGTATTGGCGGATTGGGAAGGATTTTCGGTCGCTGAAGTTGTTGTAAAACATCATCCTAGGCGATATGGAAAAACAAAATTTGGCATATCAAGATTTTTCAAAGGTTTTGTTGATTTAATCACGGTGGTCTTTTCTACTCGTTACATAAAACGCCCGATGCACTTCTTCGGATTCTTCGGAGCTTTATCCTTTATAACCGGTTTAATTGTGAATGGATTTCTTACCTACGATTGGATTATGGGGCATGCCTTAAGCAACCGCCCGATGCTGTTTCTGGGAATGCTGCTGATAATTGTAGGTGTCCAGCTTTTTTCTGTCGGTTTGCTTGGTGAAATGCTTGTTCATAATTCAAGAGACGAAAAGGAATATATAATTAAGGATAAAGGTTAATTAAATTCTTTATGCCAAGTAAATATTTTTGTTAATAGCACTTATCAATAATTAGTTTAACACAGATGGACGAAATCATACTGAAAGACATCAGATGTTGCGTGTGTAACAATACTGATAAGCAAAAATTTTCCTTGAAATATAAAAAAGAAGATTTTACAGTTGTTGAGTGCAACAATTGTTCTTTCATCTTTGTACCTCAATATTTTAGCAAAAACATTTCGTATGAGGATTATAAAGATGAAAACGTTTTAGAACAAGTAAAAAGAGGAGATAATTGGCTTAAAACACAAAGGCATTTATTAAGATATAAATTTATTAAAAAGTATCAGCATAAAGGAGACCTTTTTGATCTCGGTGCTGGTTGGGGGCACTTTTTAAATGCAGGTCAGCAATTAGGCTATCGAGTTCATGGTATTGAAATTGCGGAAATGCCTTACAAATATGCCACTAACGAGCTAAAGCTTCCGGTGGAGCATATTAATTTTTTTAATATGCAGATCCAAAATCAAGCGTACGACTTAATTACTATGTGGGATGTACTTGAGCATATTCCTGACGCCGATGAAGTAATTAAGAGATGTAATTTAATGCTTAGAAATAACGGATATGTTGTCATTCAAGTTCCGGAAATTGACAGTTTTATTGCCAAGTTATTAAAAGAAAAGTGGAATATGATAGGACCCGGGCATGTAAATTATTTTTCAAAGAAGACTATTCGAAAATTATTTGAGAGTCATGGTTTTCGAGTTAAAAAAATAAAATCTTCTTTCGAATTCAAGTTATTTCTAATGTATGTTTTGGGAAAGAAAAAAACTTCAGAGGCTGATAAACAGGAATATTTTAACAAAACCACCAAAAGACCCAAATGGATGCTTAAAATTATGGTGATTATACATAACTTAATTTATAATTTAATGTCATTCTTTGGTATTGGGGATGAGATGATGGTTGTTGCAAAAAAGGTAAAACAGACTGTTTAATTTTAATCGTCACTTCAAAAATGAAAATTACAATTCTTTCTACTGCTTATCCGTTGCGTGGCGGAATTGCTCATTTTATAGGGCTGCTTTACAAGGAACTCAATAAAAATCATGAAGTGAAGGTTATAACTTTCAAGCGGCAGTATCCTTCAATTTTATTTCCCGGTAAGTCGCAGTTGGAAGCTGGAGATAATGTTGAAAAAATTCCAACGGAAATTTTGATTGATTCAATCAACCCATTTAATTGGATTAAAGCGGGATTGAAAATAAAAAAAGATGCTCCGGATGTCTTAATTTATAAATACTGGATGCCTTTTTTTGCTCCGTGCTTTGGAACCATTACAAGAATTGCAAAACGAAATAAGAAAACAAAGACACTCGTAATTTGTGATAATGTAATTCCGCATGAAAGAAAATCGGGCGATATTTTCTTAACAAAATATTTTTTTAATTCTGTTGATTATTATATCCTTCTTTCGGAAAAAGTTGAGAAAGATTTGTTGAAACTTCTTCCGGCAGCTAAAAGTAAGGTGTTGCCGCATCCGGTTTATTCAAACTTTGGACTGCCGCTAGGAAAGGATGAAGCAAGGTCTTTCTTAAAAATTAAAGCAGAAAAAGTAATTTTATTTTTTGGGTTCATTCGTGATTATAAAGGGTTAGATATTCTTTTGGAAGCAATATCTTTGCTAAAAGATAAGTTGGATATAAAACTCTTAGTTGCCGGTGAGTTTTATTCTAATAAAGAAAAATATTTATCTTTAATAGAGATACTCGATCTTAACGAAAATCTTCTAATGTTCACGGATTTTATTCCAACTTCAGAAGTAAAATATTATTTTTCGGCAGCGGATTGCGTAATTTTACCTTACCGGGATGCTACACAAAGCGGGATAGTACAGATAGCAATGAATTTTAGAAAGCCGGTTATTGCTACTAACGTGGGTGGGCTTAGTGAAGTAATTAAAGATGGTGAAACCGGTTACATTGTGAATAAAGAAAATCCAGCAATGCTTGCGGAATCTATTCTAAAATTTTATAATGAAGAAAAAGAAGGAACATTTGTTTCCAATATTGAAAAAGAAGTTGAAAAATATTCCTGGGAAAAATTTGTTGATGGTATTTTTGATTTACTAAAAACCTAAACTTAAACTTTAATTTATCCATATGTATTACGATCCAGTAAAAGATATTTTTGCAAAGACGATAAAAAAAATTCCGTTACTACGGATAGTTTTTTATAAGATACTTGATATAATGTTTCTGAGGTCATGGTACGTCCGGCGGGAATTAAAATCTTTACGGGGAGACTTTGGTGATAGAGAAATTTCTATTTATGATGCCGGAACAGGCTATGGACAGTATTCCTATTTTATGTCAAAGAGATTATTGCCGAATAAAATTTACGCTGTTGATGTAAAAGAAAAATGGATTGAAGATTGCAGAGCATTTTTTCAATCAAGAAATATTAATAACGTTTCCTTTGGTGTTGAAGATTTAACTGCAATACAACATGAAAACAAATTCGATCTGATAGTTTCCGTTGATGTAATGGAACACATTGTTGATGACGTACAAGTTTTCCAAAATTTTTATAAGGCATTAAAGCCGGGTGGGTTTTTATTAATCAACACACCGTCAATATACGGCGGAAGTGATGTTCATGATGAAAGCGACGAAAGTTTTATTAGCGAACATGCGAGAGAGGGATATTCTTTCCATGATTTGGAATCTAAATTAGAGCCGCTTGGATTTACTGTCTTCCGTTCACGATACACCTATGGAAAATGGGGAGACAGAGCATGGCGTCTCGGAATAAAATATCCTATTCAAATGGTTAATATTTCAAAAATATTTTTAATACTTTTACCGTTGTATTATTTATTTACATTCCCGTTTACGCTGATAATGATGTACATAGATTATTCGGGAAGTAATGAAGTTGGCGCGGGGATAAATTTTATAGTTAGAAAATAATTATTTTTTTATATGAAAGTTTTACGGTTCAGAAATGGCAAAAACAATTAAGAACATAAAGAATAAAAGAGCCGAACAGGCAACATTCCTTTCAAAGTTTAATATTGAAGAGATATTACCGGTAAAGTATCATACTATAACCGGCATAATAATCATTGCTGTAGCTTTCTTAATCTTTTTTTCACCGATGTATTTTGGCGGAAAGACTTTTCAGTCCGGCGACATTCTAACCTCCTATAGCTTTACAAATTATGTTAAATCAGAAAGTGAACACCTTTGGAACCCTTATATGTTTTGTGGAATGCCATCGGCAATGTCATTTGGTCCGAATAGATGGTATGACTTTGTTTCATTTGCATATAATGGTGTAAAGAATTCTGTATCCGATATTGCGTCTGTTCCTTATGCTGCTGTTACATTTCATCTTTTTATTTTAGCTCTTACTTCTTTTCTCTTTATGAGGTTTTTTAAGGCTGGGCTTTTGGTCTCACTCTTTGTCTCACTTATGACAGTATTTAGTACAGGAATTATTGTGTTCGTCTACATTGGGCATGTTACTAAACTTGCTGTCTTGGCATTTTATCCTCTGCTTTTCCTGCTGCTTTTACAAATGCAAAAAAAAATCAAACTTATTCACTTTATTCTACTTATTATAGGAATACATCTTTTACTGGAACCGCTGCATGTTCAAATAATTTTTTATACATTTTTTTCAATCGGTATTTACTTCATCTATTATTTGTTTCACTTTATTAAAACAAAAGATAATCAGCATTTAATGAATCTTATAAAATCTGCTGGAATATTTATTACAGCTTTAGTAATAGCATTGCTGATGAGTTATGATAATTACATGCAGACTTACGAATATACTCCTTATTCTACGAGGGGAACGAAGGGAATTTTAGAAAATCAAACCAGTCAAAAAGAGCAATCGGATTTTTATGATTACGCTACAAGCTGGTCATTTTCGCCTGGCGAAGTCTTAACGTTTATCGTTCCTTCATTTTACGGTTTTGGAAATTCTACCTACAACGGCGAGCTATCTAATTTTCAAAACGTGCCTGTTAATACTTATTTTGGACAAATGCCATTTGTCGATGTTCCAATGTACATGGGTGTAATCATTTTCTTTCTCGGATTAATTTCGATTATTATTAATTGGAAACTTCCTTTTATAAGATTTTTAACAATACTAATTGCAATATCATTACTCATTTCTTTTGGGAAGACCTTTTCACCTATTTTCAATTTGATGTTTTACTATTTTCCTTTCTTCGATAAATTTAGGGTCCCTTCGATGATTCTTGTGCTAGTGCAGGTAAGTTTTCCGGTTCTTGCCGGTCTGGCTTTAATGCGATTCAAAGAAATGCTTGAAGAAAAAGACATTAAGTGGGGATTATATCTTAAAAGGATGACAATAATTTTTGGAGCAGTATTTATAATATCAGTATTATTGAACTCGCCAATATCTGATTGGTTTAAAAATAGAATAATTGATTCAGGAGCAAAAGGGGAGAGGCTAAAGCCGATTTATGATTACATGGCTTCAATGTTTACAACTGATCTTTACATGAATTTTGCTTTAATAGCTTTGGTTTGTTTGGGCAGTTATTTTTTCATAAAGAAGAGAATTAGTTTCGACACGCTTACAATTTTTATTTTAGCATTATCATTATTTGATTTAATGAGAATCGATTTGCGTGCTGAAAATTACGTAAGCAATCCTGAAGTTAAGGATTCCTTCCAGAAACCGAGTTATGTGCGAGAAATTCAGGCAATGAAGGACAAAGAACCGTTTAGATTGTTAAACCTAAAACAGGATGGAACTCCGGGTTCATTTAGTTCTAATCAGGACTTTCATGTATATTTTTTGTTAGAAGATTTTTACGGTTACTCCGGAATAAAGCCGAGAAGTTACCAGGATTTTATTGATGTAGTTGGTCCTGCGAATGAAACACTCTGGCGAATGTTGAATGTAAAATATATTGTTACTGAGAAGCCAGTTAATTTTCCTGGATTAAAAGAAGTAGACATTAATCAACATAGTGTACTTTATATTAACCACAATGCTTTGCCACGGGTATATTTTATTGATTCGATTGCAACTAAACCTGCTCTTGATTTTCTAGAAATGGTTAAGCAAGACGCATTTGATCCGCAAAAAGTTGGTTTCTTGGAAAATGGAACTTTGAATGTTGAAAAGTCGGATAGTTCAGCGTTTATTCACTTAACAAAATATACCGATGAAGAAATTTCTTTGAATGTAAATGCAAGTGGTAAAAATTTTCTTTTTGTTGGCGACACCTATTTTCCCAAAGGGTGGGAAGCAAAAATAGATGGAGACAGAACAAATATTTATAAAGTTGATCATGGCTTTATGGGAATTGTTGTTACGAAGGGTATGCATAAAGTGAACTTTATTTATGCTCCTAAAAGTTATTATATAGGGAAGAATATTTCTCTTACTCTTAATAGCTTTCTTCTTATTGGATTATTGTTTGCTGCTTTTACGAATTATAAAAAATCTAGGAAGGATGACAGAGCATTATCTAAATGACAAATATGATGAATGTTTTTAATTTTTACTTTAGTGAAAGATTTTATCTATGAAACTCTTGATAACTGGTGCCGGAGGATTTATAGGCTCACATCTGAGTGAACTTTGTGTTGAACTTGGTTATAAGGTTAAAGCTTTTGTCAGATATAATTCAAAAAACAATTGGGGTTGGTTAGAGCAATCTGACTATAAGGATAAAATTGAGGTTGTTGTAGGCGATATACGAGATTATGATTCTGTTTATAATGCGTTAAAAGGCTGTAATGCAGTATTTCATCTAGCTGCTTTAATTGGTATTCCTTACTCCTATGTTTCTCCAAAGGCATATATAGAAACAAATATTAATGGTACTTATAATATATTACAAGCTTCAAAAGAATTGGGACTTGAACAAATATTAGTTACCTCTACAAGTGAAACTTATGGCACTGCTCAATATGTGCCGATTGATGAAACGCATCCGATGGTTGGTCAATCACCATATTCAGCTTCAAAAATAGCTGCAGATCAGTTGGCAATAAGTTACTATCGTTCTTTTAATTTACCGGTTAAGATTGTCAGACCGTTTAATACATACGGACCAAGACAATCGTCACGAGCTGTTATTCCAACGGTAATTTCTCAAATATTATCCGGAAGAGAAAAATTAAGTTTAGGAAATCTAACCCCAACAAGAGATTTGACATTCGTAAAAGATACTTGCAATGGATTTATAGAAATTTTTAAGTCTGAAAAACTTTTTGGAGAAATAACTAATATTGGCATGAACGAAGAAATTAGCATTCGGGATCTAGTAATATTAATTTCTGATTTACTTAATAAAAAAATAGAGATTGATATAGATAATCAAAGAGTGAGACCTGAGAATAGCGAAGTTGAAAGATTAATGTGTAATAATAACAAAATCAAACAAAGCACATCGTGGACTCCTAAATTCAATTTAAGGACGGGTTTAGAAGAGACCATTATGTTTTTGAAGAAAAATATTCATTTATATAAAACAGCTATTTACAATGTTTAATAAATTTATAGAACTAGTAAAATCACTTTATCCTGGTATGGATCCAATTCCACTGCACGCACCGGTTTTTATGGGTAAGGAAAAAGAATACCTCAATGAATGTATTGATTCTACTTATGTTTCTTATGTCGGAAAATATGTAACCAAATTTGAAGAAATGACCGCTGAATACGTTGGAGCAAAGTATGCGATTGCCATGGTTAATGGTACTGCTGCACTTCAAATTGCACTTCAAATTGCTGGTGTTCAAAGATACGATGAAGTCATTACCCAACCGTTAACATTTGTAGCTACTGCAAATGCAATAGCTCATACTGACGCAATGCCGGTATTTATTGATGTTGATTTAGACACAATGGGAATGTCTCCAGACAAACTTGCTGATTGGTTAAAATCAAATACTAAAATTTCTAAAAATTTAGACTGCATTAATAAAATTACAAATAAACGCATTTCTGCAATCGTACCAATGCATACCTTCGGTCACCCCTGTAGAATTGATGAAATAATTGATATAGGTAATAAGTATAATATACCAGTTGTTGAAGATTCTGCTGAATCACTTGGCTCTTTTTATAAAGGAAAACATACAGGAACTTTTGGACTAGCAGGTATATTAAGTTATAATGGTAATAAGACGATTACTACAGGCGGCGGTGGAATGATAATTACCAACGATGAAGAATTTGCAAAAAAGGCAAAGCATATTACCACGACTGGTAAAATACCTCACAAATGGGACTACGTGCATGATGTTATAGCATATAATTATAGATTGACGAATATTAATGCTGCAATAGGTGTTGCGCAGATGGAGCTTTTTGATAAATATTTGTTAAATAAACGTGAAACGTCTAATATATACCGCAATTTTTTTAAGGACTCGGAGATCAATTATTTTAATGAGCCTTTAAATTCAAGTTCGAACTATTGGCTAAATGCAATTATTCTTAAAGGTAAGGAAGAAAGGGATACATTTCTAAAATATACTCATGATAATAACATTATGACAAGGCCTATTTGGCGACTAATGAGTAAGTTGGGAATGTATAATTTATGTCAAACAAGTAATTTAGATAATGCAAATTGGCTTGAAGATAGAGTTGTAAACGTCCCTAGTAGTTATAGGATAAAATCATAATAATTTAGCACATTGTTAGTAATAGAAAAATACAGTGAAATGATTGAATAATAAAAAACTAAATATATTATTCCTTGGCGCAGGGAAGAAAATTTCTTTAATTGAACGATTTATATCGGCCGGTTTGGAAATAGGATTTAATCTAAATTTGTTTTCATATGAAAAAACTTTGGATGTAGCAGTTTCAAAATATTGTACAATTATAGTTGGGAAAAAATGGGATGATCCAGAAGTAATCTCTGATATAAAAAATCAATTAGTACACAATAGTATAGACATAATTGTTACTTGTGTGGATCCAGCAATAATGTTAGCTGCGAAATTAAAAGACAATGAAAAAGATGTATTTATTCCATCTTCCTCAAAAGAAATGTGTGAAATTACATACGATAAATCAAAGGCTAACGATTGGTTCGATAAAATTGGTGTATTAATTCCGCAGAAAACAAGACGTTTCCCATCTATTGCTAAACCTAAAAAGGGCTCGGCTTCCCAAGGTATCTATATTTTGAATAATGAATTAGACGAGAAATATTTCCTTGAAAAAGAAAACTCGTCACAATATATTGTACAAGAATTTATTGCAGGCGATGAATATACGGTTGATGCTTATGTAAATAGAAATAGAGAAATAGTGGGTATAATTCCAAGAATAAGGCTTGAAGTAATTGGCGGCGAATCTATTAAATCAATAACTAAAAGAAATGAACAGATCATTTCAATAACGGAGAAGATTTTAACTGAAGGAGAATTCGTTGGTCCAATTACGCTACAATTTATAAAAAGTCATTGCAATAATTTACCATATTTGATAGAAATTAACCCTAGATTAGGTGGCGGAGTGATTAATTCGATTGAGGCAGGATTAAATATACCATTGTTTATATTAAAAGATAGCCTAAATATGCCTATTGATAAGATTTATACGTGGAAAGAAAATTTATTAATGGCACGAGGTTACAATGAGGTTTTCATTTGCAAATAATTATTGATTTGGATGGAACAATTTGTACTGAAGAAAGAACTTTTAGTAGAAGTCTTGCGAAGCCTTTGCCGAATGCCATTGAAACTATTAATAAATTATACGAAGAAGGAAATACGATAATTATTTATTCTGCAAGAACTTGGGCAGAATTTGAAATGACAACGGAATGGCTGAAAAAGTACAGGTTAAAATATCATCAACTAATGTTGGGCAAACCAGTGGGGGATATTTGGATAGATGATAGAGCGATAAAATTTGACAGTTGGAAAGTAATAAAAGATTTGGTTACTAAGAAGAAATCCAAAAAGAAATAGAGGAAATGAAATTTCATGAATAATAAAGTACTAATAATAGCTGAGGCAGGAGTTAATCATAACGGAGATATTAAGCTTGCAAAGAATATGATTATAGAGGCTAAGAATGTTGGTGCGGATATTATTAAGTTCCAGACAGCTGTTCCTGAAGAGGTTATGATATCAAATGCACCTAAGGCAGGTTATCAGCTTAAAAACACGGATGCAGGTCAATCGCAACTAGAAATGGCAAAAAAAGTTCATTTGCCATTAAATTCATTTTTTGAATTAAAGCATTTTTGCGATGAATTAAAATTAGAATTCTTGACCACGGCTTTTGATCCGGTATCTCTTGCTTTTATCGGAAAACTTGACATGAATTTTTATAAAATTCCATCGGGTGAGATCACGAATTATCCTTATCTGAAATCAATAGCAAAGTTAAATAAAAATATATTGCTTTCAACCGGAATGGCAAACTTAGGCGAAGTAGAAGATGCCTTGGACATATTAACAAGAAGTGGTACAGATAAACATAAAATTACTGTTCTGCATTGTAATACAGAATATCCAACACCTTATAATGATGTTAATTTAAAAGCGATGGTCACCATAAAAAATGCTTTCGACGTAAAAATTGGTTATTCAGATCACACTAATGGAATTGAAATACCAATTGCAGCTGTTGCTCTAGGTGCTGAAGTAATTGAGAAGCACTTTACACTTGACAAAAATATGGAGGGACCCGATCATAAAGCGTCTCTTGAGCCCCATGAATTTGCAGAAATGGTAAAAGCAATTAGGAACATTGAGAATGCCCTTGGCGACGGAATTAAGCATCCTTCTAAGTCTGAAGAAAAAAACATTAATGTTGTTCGTAAAAGTATAGTTTCGTTAAGAGCGATAAAAAAAGGTGATATTTTTACAGAAGAAAATATTGGATTAAAAAGACCAGGGAATGGACTTAGTCCTAAAATGTGGGAAATTGTATTAGGTAGATCAGCAAGTAAAGATTACAGTAAAGATGAGTTTATTACCTTATGAAAAAAAAAATTTGTTTTTTTACTGGCACGCGCGCTGAATATGGATTGTTAAGTCCTCTAATAGACGAATTAGCAACTGAGTCAAAAGTCGAGCTACAGATAATAATAACTGGAATGCACCTATCACCGGAATTCGGAAATACCTATAAGGATATTAATTTAGGAATATTTAGTAAAGTTGAAAAAGTTGAAATTTTGCTTTCTTCTAATAGTGCAGTAGGGGTTAATAAGGCAATGGGGTTAGGAATGATTTCTTTTTCAGAAGCATTAGAAAGGTTGAAGCCCGATTTGCTCATTGGACTAGGGGATAGATTTGAATTATTTTGTGTTGTAGCAGCTGCTTTAGTATTAAGAATACCTGTTGCTCACATTTCAGGTGGAGAATTAACATTTGCTGCTTACGATGATAGCTTCAGACACGCCATTACGAAAATGTCGCATATCCACTTTACGTCAACTGAAGAGTATCGGAATAGAGTTATTCAGTTAGGAGAGAATCCTTCAACAGTATATAACATAGGAGCATTGGGCTTAGACAATATCAAGAAGATGCAATTATTGTCATTAAAAGAATTTGAAAAATCTATTTCGTTTAGATTAGACAGACCATTCTTTGTTGTAACATTCCACCCTGTAACACTTGAAAATAATACTTCTGAAAGACATTTTCGTGAATTATTAAAATCATTGGACAACTTTATGGATTTCTACATTATTTTTACAATGCCTAATGCTGATAACGATGGGAGGATAATAATGAAAATGATTGATGAATATGTGTCGAAAAATAAAAATAGATGCGTTTCATTTGATTCCTTAGGACAGTTAAGATATTTATCAGCTTTAAGAAATTCAGAAATGATTATCGGTAATTCATCAAGCGGTATAGTAGAAATGCCTATGTTCAAGAAGCCTACGATTAATATTGGGGACAGGCAAAAAGGTAGAATATTTTCTAAATCAACTATTCAATGTAGCCCAAATAAAAAGTCCATTGTATCTGCAATTAAGAAAGGGCTAAGTTCAGATTTCAATAGATCTATTCAGAATATGAACAATTTATACGGTGATGGGAATGCAGCAAAGAAAATAAAAAAGTATTTACTTAGTGTAAACTTAAAGAAAATCTTAAAGAAGGAATTTTTCGATTTGAGGGATTAGGATTAAAAAGTAAATGAGACTTTACGCTAAATAAAATCAAGCCTTATATTAACCTGTGATTAAAATTTTTGATTAAAGAAAATCTTCTTAATATAAAAATTATGATAAAAGAATTTAAAAGTATTCTAATTAATAAAAATGCTACTATCAAAGATGCCATGAAGCAGTTGGATAAAACTGCTGAAAAAATTCTTTTTGTTGTAGATGAAAACATTAAACTAGTTGGCTCACTAACCGATGGAGATATTAGAAGATGGATTCTAAAGGATGGTGATCTTTTATCTGATGTATCTAGCGCATGCTTTAAAGGGACATATTCTGTATTTACCGACTATGAGCTCAGTTCTGTAAAGGAAGAAATTTTAAAAAGGAAAATAGTTTACGTCCCTGTAGTTAATAGTGAAAAAGAAATAGTTGAGTTTCTGGTTTGGGATAAACTTTTCGAAGGAAAAATTGTACGTAAGAAAAAAGATAAAATAGATGCAGAAATTGTAATTATGGCTGGTGGTAAAGGCACGCGTTTAGACCCATTTACAACAATATTGCCCAAACCGCTAATTCCAATTGGAGATAAATCTATATTGGAAATTATTATTGAAAAATTTACTGCTTATCAAGTAAATAAATTTTACGTATCAGTTAATTATAAAGCAAAAATTATCAAGTCATATTTTGAAGAATTGAACCCCGAATACCAGATAACATATTTATACGAAGAAAAGCCTCTTGGTACAGTTGGAGCAATCAAGCAATTAGAAGGTAAAATTAATAAGAGAATTATTTTAACAAACTGCGACATAATAATTGAAGCAGATTATTTCGATCTGTTAAAACATCACATCGAAAATAAAAATGATATTACAATTGTGGCATCGCTGAAGCATTATAATATACCATACGGGATTTGTGAAATTGAGAACGGCGGAACACTTATTCAGATAAAAGAGAAACCTGAATATGATTTTTTAGTAAACACTGGGATGTATGTAATTAATCCGGATGTTCTAAAATTTATACCTAAAAACGAATTTTTTCACGTTACGGATTTGATAGAAAAAATTAAATCAAATCATAAAATTGGTATTTATCCAATAAGTGAAAATTCATGGATTGATACCGGAGAGTGGGCTGAGTATAGAAAAGCCATTGAGAAGTTAAAACTATGATAAATGGTAAAACTATACTGGCAATTATTCCTGCAAGAGGAGGAAGCAAAGGAGTTCCTCAAAAAAACATTAAAGAACTTAACGGAAAACCATTAATAGTTTGGACAATCGAAACTGCTTTGCAATGTAAATATATTGACCGCTTTGTAGTTTCTACGGATGATGAAAAAATAGCATCGATTGCTAGGCAGTTCAATGCAGATGTTCCTTTCCTTAGACCAAAAGAACTTGCTCAAGATAACAGTAAATCTATCGACGCTATTTTACATTGCATAAATTGGCTTAAAGAAAACAATGACGAATATGATATTTTGATTCTACTTCAACCCACATCACCTCTAAGAATTTCAACAGATATTGATAAAAGTATTGAAATGCTTTTTGAAAAAAAAGCAGATTCAATTATCTCGGTTTGCAAAACGGAACACAATCCTCTCTGGTCAAATACATTACCCAGTGATGGAAGGATGAATGAATTTCTGAAAAAGGAATTAATAAATATTAATAGACAACGGTTGCCTGAATTTTATAGATTAAACGGTGCAGTATATTCAGCCTGGATAGATTACGTTGTGAAAAATTTAAGTTTTTTCGGTGAAAATACTTTTGCATATGTTATGCCCATAGAAAGATCCATTGATGTTGATTCTTCTTTCGACTTTGAATTTTGTGAATTTTTTATGAAGTCAAAAAATAATTGATGTTTAAGATTGATCTAAAATCGGCGTTAATAAAATCTGCAAGTATATATATTTTTGCCAACATTCTTAACGCTTCAGTTCCATTCTTATTGCTGCCTGTTTTAACACGTTACTTAAGCCCACTTGATTATGGTATCCTTGCAACATTTCAAGTGCTGGTAGGATTGTTTTCTCCGATTGTCGGTCTAAATATGAATGGCGCTGTAACGAGACAATATTATGAACGCGATAAAATAAATTTTTCCGAATATCTTACTAACTCTTTGTTGCTTGTAATTTCAAGTGCGATTATTTCATCATTATTAGTTTATATTTTTTCAAAACAAATAAGCGGTGTTTCGGAATTCCCGGCTAATTGGCTTTGGAGTATAGTTGTTGTAAACTTTTTCCAAATTATAATTTCAATAACATTAAGTTTATGGCAGGTAAAATCAAAACCAATTTTATACGGAGTATTCCAAAATTTACAGACCGTATTTAATTTTGGGCTTTCAATATTATTAATTATCGTTTTCGGAATGAACTGGCAGGGAAGAATTTACGCTCAGGTTGTTGTTACATTTATTTTTGGCATCGCTGGGTTTTATGTTTTTTATAGAAATAATCTTTTAAAACTGAAATTTAATAAAGAATATATTAGACATGCATTAAAGTTTGGACTTCCGTTAATTCCGTATACCTTTACCGGATGGATAATGCTTTCCACCGATAGAATCTTTATTAATAAAATGATTGGCTTATCGGCGACCGGCTTGTATTCCGTTGCATACCAGATTACTCTTCTCATCGGCTTAATTCAAGTTTCCTTTAATAATGCTTGGATACCATGGCTTTATGAAAAACTTAAAGAAAATAACTTTAAAGTTAAAAGTAAAATTGTAAAATTTTCTTACACCTATATTGTGCTGAATTTTGTTTTTGCATTTATTTTATCGACGTTTAGTCCATGGTTCTTGAAATTTTTTCTGGGACCTAAATTTCAGGGTATCGGAATTTTCATCTTTTGGTTAGCCCTTGGCCAGGCAGCAAACGGAATTCATTATATTACAGTTAATTATATTTTTTATCATAACAAAAATGAATATTTAACTGTGGAAGCGGTGATTGTTGCACTTATTCATATTCCGTTGACTTATATTCTAATTCACTTTAACCAGGCAGTAGGAGCTGCGCAAGCGATGTTTTTATCCAGTTTGCTCTCTGCCTTAATTACATTTTATTTTGCAGCTAAAGTGCAAAAAATGCCTTGGCTGTTGAATTTTAGATATGGAATACACAAACTTACAAATTAACAAAATCCTTTTATTAAGGGCTAAAACTTATTTAAAAACAACGAATTATTTTTTTCGCTATACTTTGTCATCTTTGCATGATTTAAATCGCACGAAGAGACTTCAAGGTATTCATAATAATGATTCAGCCTTTGTTTTCGCCAATGGTCCTTCTATTAAGCTATTGGACCCTGTAAAAATTAGTTTATATAAAAATAATGGTTATTCGGTATTTGGAATTAATTCTTATATCAGCACTGAGTTTGGTGAAAAAGTAATCCCAGATTATTACGTCTTAAGTGATCCGGCGCATTTTGGCATTCATTTTCTTGAAGTGTCAGAGAAGAGGAAGAAGGAAATAATTCAAGACGTGGAGAAAATAATAAAACATAACGTTTCATTATTTGCCCCAAGTTCGTTATTCAAGGAAATAAAATATAAGAATATTTTCCCTTTTAACGATTCCGAAAATATATTTTCAAGTAATGCTGTAAATATTTTACGTCCAAGGGGCTATGTTTCAATGACTGCCTACAAGGCACTTGCTGCGGCATGTTATTTAGGTTTTAAGAAAATCTATATTTGCGGCTTTGATAATAATTATTTTAAGAATCTTGAAGTTGATCAGGACAACAATATGTTTTATCCAGATGATCATTTTTATCCTCAAGACGATGTTTCCAAAATGCATAAAGTTCATCCTTTGGAGGGAAGAACACTTGGTGAGTTTTTATATAATCACCACCTGCTTTTTAAGCATCTTGAAAAATTTAAGGATTACCCGATAATTAATCTCGATAAACTAAGTCTTGTAGATACTTTTTTAAAAATGCATGATCTGGATGTTTATCTTTAAGAATACTTATGAGTCAATTGAAACAAATAAGAACTTTTCTAAAGCGTAAACTTAAGCCTGTGGATTGGCTTAATTTAAGGAGCCTTCAACCCGTTTCCCGGAAGTTTGGATTTGACCGCGGTATGCCGGTAGATAGATTTTATATTGAAACATTCTTGAACGAAAATAATTGCTACATAAAGGGAAATCTTCTCGAAATTGCCGATGATTTTTATAGCAAAAAATTCGGGACTGAAGTTGAGGCATTCAATATTTTGCATTTTGATTCGAATAGCAAAAAAGCGACAATTAGTGGGGACCTAGCAAGTCCTGAAAATCTACCATCCAATTTTACTGACTGTTTTATTTGCACTCAGACTTTAAATTTCATATATGATATTAAAACTGCTGTTTATGGTATTAAACAATTATTAAAGGAGGGCGGTACAGCATTAATTACCTTGGCGGGTTTAAGTCAAATCTCAAGATATGATATGGACAGATGGGGAGATTATTGGAGATTTACTTCCTTATCAGCGGAAAAATTGTTTTCTGAGGTATTCGGAAAGGAAAATATTTCTATTAAAACTTATGGAAATGTCCTTTCGTCTATTGCGCTGTTAGAAGGTTTATCAGTTGATGAATTGACAAAGGATGAACTGGAATTTGTTGACCCCGATTATCAAATGATTATAGCTGTTGTTGCACAAAAGAAATTATGATAAATATTTTAAAAACTAAATTCGCACCGTTATTGAAATTATTAAAGAGGAAAGAATATTATCAATATTTATTTCTTCTTGGAAGATATTTCAATTATCCGAGATTAAAAACAAAGATTGTTAGATTTTTAAATTTCAAAATATATGCAGTCGATTGTCTTTCATTTGTTTTTCAATTTAAGGAAATATTTCTCTTAGAAGTATATAAATTCAATAGTGAAAAGAGAGAGCCTGTAATCATAGATTGTGGTGCTAATATAGGAATTAGCTGTATATATTTTAAAAAATTATATCCTGAATCAAAAATAAAGGCTTTTGAAGCAGATTCAAATATCGCAGAATTACTAAAAAATAATTTAGAGATGAATGGCTTTCGAGATATTGAGATATTTAACAAGGCCGTTTGGATAAATAATAATGGAGTTGAATTCGGTTCGGATGGTGCTGATGGTGGTTCGGTTTTTAATATTTCAAATAAAAAGCTAATACCTTCGGTTAGGCTTAAAGATATTTTAGATTTAGAAAAGGAAATTGATCTTTTAAAGATTGATATTGAAGGGGCGGAGACAGATGTTCTTGTAGATTGTGATGCTAGCTTATTAAAAGTGAAAAGAATATTTGTTGAATATCATTCTTGGATTGGAATGCCTCAGAATCTAGACAAATTGCTAAATGTTCTATCAATTAATAATTTTCGTTATTATATTGAAAATGTAAACCTCCTTCATTCTGCACTCGAGAATTCAAATAAAATTCCGGACTTTAATTTGCAGTTAAATATATATGCCACGAAGGTTTAATCTTCAAAAGAATGAATCTTAAAGAAATTATAGCTGAGACATATTTTAGACCTCAAAGGTTTTTAGCAAATCTTGTGGATGAACCGGCGATTATTTTAATCTATCACCGCGTTGCTGAGCTTAATGGCGATCCTCAAATGCTTGCTGTAAAGCCTGAAAATTTTTATCGCCAAATAGAATACCTCAAGAAGAATTATAATCTTTTATCCGTTGAAGAATTTGATCACTTAATAAATGGCAAAAATAAACTTCCCAAGAAAAGCATTCTGATAACATTTGATGACGGATATGCCGATAACGCGTACAGTGCTTTACCAGTTTTAGAGTCGCTCAATACGCAAGCATTATTTTTTATTACTACATCTAGTCTAAATACATATGAAGAAATGTGGTGGGATCAACTTGACAATATATTCTTCTCTGAAAATGAATTACCTAAAGAATTATCTATATTAATTAGCAAAACTGAGTTTAATTTTAATACTTCATCTGTGGGAGATAAATATAAGGCATATAGGACTCTTCATCCTTTAATTAAGTTTAATAAAAAAGAAATTCGAGATGATATTCTTCAAGCTTTATTCAAATGGGCAAACATTTCAATAAAAAGTAGGAATGAATATCGAATGATGAATAATGCGGAATTATTGAAAATGGATAGGTCGCCATTTGCAATAATAGGCGCACACACAGTCACACATACTCCATTAAGCATCCTAAATTTTAGTGAACAGTTTGAAGAGATTAAAATGTCGAAAGGATTCTTAGAAAGTTTGCTGAATCATCCTGTGAAATATTTTTCATATCCTTTCGGCAACAGAAAGGATTATAACAAAGACAGTGTTGAAGTTTGTAAACAACTAGATTTCAATTTTGTCTGTGCTAATTTTTATTTCCAAGTTCACCGATGGACAAATAAATACGAATTACCACGTGCATTGGTAAGAGACTGGGATTTTGAATTTTTCAAAAGACAAATAAATAAATTCTTCATATATTAAGTGAAAATTTTATTTATCAACAAATATGATATTACCGGCGGCGCTGGTGTCACTGCCTTCCGGCTTCATAAAGCTTTGGAGCATAGGTTTAATACCGATGATTTATTCCTTGTTGGGATTAAAAAATCTAACCTTGATATTGTTTTATCAACTAGAAATCCAGGTTTTCAAAATTTTGCTGAACGCGGACTAAACTTTTTATTCAATCAAATTGGATTACAGTATAAATTCCATCCATTCTCATCAAAAATAATTTTAGAGGTTACCAAAAAATTTTCACCAGATATTATAAGCTTACATAATGCACATGGGGGTTATTTCCAAACATCTTTATTAATTGAACTTTCCAAAATTGCACCAATAGTTTGGACACTTCATGACATGTGGGCTTTTACTGCAAATGCGGCACACACATTTGGCGATGTTTCCTGGGAAAAAATGCAAAGCGGAAAAAATGAACGAAAACTCTTTCCTCAAATTGGTTTGAATACCGGGAATTGGCTTTTAAAAGAAAAGAAAAGAATTTATTCAAATTCAAATATTGCTATCGTTACACCCTCCAAATGGCTTTTCGATCTTGCTCGCCGGAGTCCGGTCTTTGAAGAGAAAAAAATTATTCACATTCCTAACGGAGTTGATTTGAATATTTTTTCACCAAAAGAAAAAACAGCTTTAAGAAATGAACTTGGAATCCCACTAGATGCAAAAACTTTAATCTTTGGTGCAGAAAAAATATTAACGGGAAATTATAAAGGGGGAGCGGATTTAATTAATATTCTTGAAATTCTTAATTCAAAATTAGATCAAAAAGTACATTTAATAATTGTCGGTCATAGTGATTTGAAAAAGCTTCATGATTTCAAAAATTTTGAAATACATGAGGCCGGTTATATTTATAAAGAAAAAGATATGGCAAAATATTTATCTGCTGCTGATATTTTTATCTATCCAACAAAAGCAGATAATTTACCAAACGCTTTAATTGAAGCTTCAGCCTGCGGCGTTCCCTCTGTAACTTACGATATTGGAGGCTGTAAAGAAATAATTGTGGATGGATTTAATGGGTATGTGATTCCGTATGGCCAAGTAAATCTGTTTGTAGATAAGGTTAAAGTCCTTTTGGAAAATGAGGAGCTGAAAAAAAGTTTTTCTAATAATGCTGTAAAAGTTGCCTCGGAAAAATTTTCTGTTGATGATATGGCCGATAAGTATTATGGTTTGTTTGAAAAATTGAGCGCTCTCTTTTCATAATAGCCGTTTGTTTCTAATGTCTATACTTACTACATTTATCAAAGATATTATAACATTACGGGGTTTTTTATGAAAAGGTTAATTGCTCTTTTATTATTTATCTCTTTCCTATTTTATAGCTGCTCTAAAAATACAATAACTTCTCCGAACGGAAGTTCTAATTCAACCGGAAAAATTTCCCTCAAGATTGATAAAACTAATGCTCCTCAAAATGTGGCTACTGTAGTTGCCTATTTATCCAAAGTCGGATCAGACACATTAACCGGAATACTCAATTTAAGATCAGATACTTCGGCGGATATATCTTTTCAAAATATAGCTATAGGCACCTGGCATTTATTAGTAAATGGAGAAGACGGAAATGGAGTAGTAGTATATTCGGGTCAATCAGATGTGCAGGTAGTAGAAGGAACCACCACATCCGTAAGTTTATCATTGGTTCCGACAGCAACAGGAACGGGTAATATTTATATTTACGTAACATGGGGAGTTCCGCAAGCAATGTTTACTGATTATTCTAATAATCCTGTTTTTATTATATATCAGAATCCTTCTAATCCTCTTGAAGTGTCAGAATCCAAGATTATTCATGACAACGGTATATACAAGATGTGGTATTTATGTACTTACAATTCGGGTAGAGGTAATATATGGTATGCGGAATCAACAGACGGAATTCATTGGACAAATAAAACAAATCTGCCGGTATTGGATAAAAGCACTTATGGTTCATGGGATGATTATACTGTAGCTCCCGGTGCAGTAATTAAAGAGGGTAATATTTATAAGATGTATTATAATGGACTACGAGTACCATTTGGGCAGTCTTCCGCTGGCTTAGCTATTTCCTATGATGGAATTAATTGGCAAAAATATCCCAATCCGGTTTTAACCTCAGATAGTAATGAATACCATATAGGAACGCAATCAGTATTAAAAGTTGGGAACGTATATTATATGTATTATGATTCATCACCAATATATAATTATGATAGGTGGGCCATTAATTTAGCTACATCTTCTGATGGAATTAATTGGCAAAAATATACTGGAAACCCTATTTTAATTTCCACATTATCCTGGGAGGGAATCGGTGTAACTTATCCTTCTGTAATTTATGATAATAATCAATTTGTTATGATATATGAAAATACAACCCGGGATAAATATGGAATTGCTTACTCAAGCGATGGATTTCATTGGACAAAAAATCAACAACCTGTCTTTTCAAAAGAAGATACAAATCAAAAGTGGTCGCAGATAGATTATCCATTCTTAATAAAAATTAATGGAGAGTATAGAATCTATTATACTGGGAATAATGGTTCCGACCTTTTAAATATTTCCTTTGCCAGAAGCTATAATATTCAATAGCCTCTGTTAGTTCAAAGTATCTCCTATCATGTCTTGTTTATTGTCAACCATCTCCGTATGCAAGAAGGATTGGGTGAAGGGAAAATATTATTTTTTCCAAAAAGGATCTAAAATCTTTGAGAGTGAGGCTGCAATATTTTTTCTATCGAATAATTTTACTGCGGTTAGGTCTGTCTTAAAGCTGTGGGCATTATTAAAGAATTCTCCACCGTCATCGGAATATCTGAACATCATACCGGCATTCGTTTTTTTCAAAATATTTTTTACTTCATTATTATCGTTTCCAAAAGCTATTATTGGTTTGCCAATTCTAAGATATTCAAATAACTTTCCCGGAACATGACGCGGCTCGGTGGCACAAACAAGAAGATAGGATGCCCGGCTTAATTCTTCCAGCATTACTTTGTAATGTAGAAATCCTAAAAATTCTGTTCTTGAAGTTAAACCACTTTCTTCAATGGCTTGTTTAATCCCGCCGCTAACTGTTCCAATAAATTTAATTTTAATATTACGGCCTCTATCTATCTCATCTTTCACTCTTACCCAAAAAACCTTCGGGTTCTGATAATCGAAAATATTTCCCGCATGAATAATTATTTCTTCTTTAGGATTAGAAGACGTAATATTTTCAAAATCCTCTTCATTATATCCCCAATAACAAACTTCCGATTTATTCCTTAATAAAGGATATTTTCTTATATAATCTTCCTGCATCGTTTTTGTCACAAAAACAGCAGCTTTTGAATTGGAAAGAACTTTCCTTTCTAGATAATTATCAATCAATAAAGTAAGCTTGCTTCGTTTAAAATTTTTGTAATAAATTATGTCTACCCATGGATCTATGAAAACCGGTATGTGTGGGACATGAGTTTGTTTGCTCAAAGTCATTCCAATTAAATGAGTGGTGTGAGGCGGTCCGATTGAAACAATGGCATCTATTGTCTCTTTTTCTAAAATCCTTTTCCCTTGATTAACTGCATTGAAATACCAGCCGACTCTTGCATCAGGAATGAAGAGATTCATTCGAATCCATATCGATATTCTATGAGTTAAACTTTTGTTTACTGTTGAAATAGTATCGGACGCAATAAGTTGTTCGTCCTTTTTCTTACCGGTAAATTTTTTATAAAGATCAAAAGGTTCAAATGACTTTGTCTTAAATACCTTTAAATTATTGTCTATTTCTTTTAATAGGCTTTCATCTTTTGCGGAAAATGTGTCTTCTTCAACAGTTAATACAACAGGCTGCCAGCCAAATTGAGGTAAATATTTTATTATCTTAAGGGGCCAATGAAGTGAAGCCTTCCCTGACGGCGGCCAGTAGTATGTTATAAATAAAACTTTCTTCATCTCTAATGTATTAATTATTATATAGTGAATTTAATCATAAAAAATGTAAATTAAACGGCGGTTTAAAGCTAAATTAATAACTCATAGTGCGGCAGGCAGGCCGCGATGGAATATGGAAGACGTATGATGGAATATGTGAAGTTTTGAAACCTCTCTTTTCGTACGAGATGAAATAAAAGAGTTCTATTGAAATCTCTACTGGCAGTCAGGAATAAACTTTTTGAAGATTTTGTTCCTTAGTTACTAACTCATGTTACGCAGACAATTTCCAATATAATGGAATTGAAGTGAGAAACCTCCGAGGTTTAGGAAAACCTCGGAGGTTTCTCACTGTGTAATAATAACCTTTTGCGTAAGGTGAGTTACTAAGTTTTTCATTATGTAGAATAAAAGAAGGCTAGAAAATGCTAATCAATATCGAAACGGCTAATCCTCCGAATAAAGTATCTCAAGCGCGAGCTACTGAAGAACTTAAGAAAAGAATGGCTGTCCGCCCGGCTACCGGAAGAATGATTGACTCCGCTTCAAATCATTCCGGTATCGATTTTAGATATTTTGTTGTGCCGGATGGAAATGCAGAGAGTAATGATAATTTTTACTCGAAAAATGGAGAATATATTAAGCCCGGCACAGAGGCAAGAATGCTCCAATACGAAAACTGGTCGAAGCAGTTGGCAAAGGACGCAGTTGAAAAATTATTTGAAAAGAATAAAATCATGCCTTCGGAAATAAATAGGCTGATTACCATTTCTTGTACTGGTTTTTTTGCTCCCGGTTTAGATTATTTTTTGATGAATGAATTTAAAATTCCTGCAACCGCCAAAAGAACAAACATCGGTTTTATGGGGTGTGCGGCCTCGTTGATCGGGTTTAATTCTGTTTTTGAATCATTAAAATCTTCCGGCGAAAATGAAACCAATGTGCTGCTGGTATCGGTTGAACTATGCAGCCTTCATCTTCAAACGGAAGCAACCCGAGACAATATTTTGGCAAATATGATCTTTGCCGATGGTGCGGGAGCTGCTTTATTTTCAAGTTCAAAACTTCATAAAGAGAAAATTAAATTAAATTTAGTTTTTACAGAATCACTATTATTCGAAAATTCAGCGGGGTTTATGGGATGGAAAATTGGCAATTATGGATTTGAAATGATGCTTTCTTCCGATTTGCCAAAAATAATTTTTGAACAGGCTGCCCCTCAATTAATAAAGATATTACTTTCTCACGGAATTAATCCGGATGATATTTCATGTTGGGCGCTTCATCCCGGCGGAAGAGCAATTTTAGATTCTCTCCAAAATGGATTGAATCTAAGCGAAGAAAAAATGGAACCATCACGAACGGTATTGAAAAACTATGGTAATATGTCATCGGCTTCAATTCTATTTGTCTTAAAGGAAATAATTAATTTAAATCAAGTTGGGAAGGGTGAATATTGCTGCGCCGTTGCTTTTGGTCCCGGCTTAACAATGGAAGTTTCGTTGTTTAAAGGCGTGTAATGTTTTTATTGCGGAGTTATCAACCGGAAATGATGGATGACTTTTCAATAGAAGATGACAGAATTGATCGTGCGCTCGAAGAACTAAAATTAGTAAATAGATTTCTTGGAGGTGTTTCAACAACCGGATCTGCAATAAATAAGCTTGTAAATGCAAATCATCCAATGAATGAGTTGAAGATATTAGATATTGGCAGCGGGGCTTCAGATATATTAGTTGCACTTAAACGAAAGTTTAAGAATTTAGAAATTACAAGCATAGATTTAAATAAAAGAGCATCTCGTTATTTGAAAAATGACTCCTTTATAAATTATATTGTTTGTGGAGATGTAAAGACAATTCCGTTTAAGGATTCCAAATTCGATTTAATCCATGCATCGCTTTTCTTTCATCATTTCAAAGAAGAAGAAATAAAAAATATTCTCATAAATCTTTTTCCTTTATGCAAACATGCGATAATCGTAAATGATTTGCGCCGTTCAATTTTTGCATTGTTAGGAATTAAATTATTGACCGGATTGTTTTCAAGAAGTGATATGGTAAAAAACGACGCGCCTCTTTCTGTAAAACGAGGATTCACACGGACAGAGTTAAAAAAGATTTTGGATGGGTTAAAGTACAATTATACCCTTAAACGGAAATGGGCTTTTCGGTGGTGTTTAATAATTTACACATGTTAGATGAAATGAAATCGATATTAACTTAATTTATGAATTATGAAAATTATAATATAACTATTATTGGCGGGGGACCTGCTGGATCCGTTGCGGCTATTTATCTTGCAAAATATGGCTTTAAGGTTTGCTTGTTTGAAAAGAAAGTATTTCCCCGTGAAATATTGTGCGGTGAATTTTTATCAAAAGAAGTTATTGAAATTATTAAAGAGTTAAATCTGTTTGAAATATTCTTATCTCTTAACCCAAATCCGATTAGCAAATTCAATCTAATTACTGGAAACGGAAATGAATTGATATCAGATTTAAATTTTGCAGCTTACGGGTTAAAAAGATCTGTCTTCGATCTTTTTTTATTAACTGCTGCAGAGGAAAATGGGGTAAATATATTTCAACCGTCCGCAGTATTCCAAATTAAAAAAGAGGGGGAAAAATATTTTGTATCCGCTAAGAATAATGACAATTCAATTATAAATGTTCAAAGCGATTCAGTAATTGCCGCTTATGGGAAGCAAAATATTCTTGATAAAATTCTGCAAAGAAATTTCATAAGACAGAAATCTTTTTTTAATGGGATTAAATTTCATATCCCAAAGTCAGCACTCAATAATCTATCGTCAAATCAAATTAGTATATTTGTTTCAGACGGTATCTATTGCGGGTTAAATGAAGTTAATGATGATACAATTAACTTATGTTTTCTTGAAAATCGCTTCCAATTAAAAAAAAGCTCCAGACAAAATCTTTTTGAGTTTATCTCAGCGAATAAAAAATTTAAAGAGATACTTCCTGGTAATTCTCTTGAGCAAATAAATAGTTTTCCCGCATACGGAACAGGGAATATTTATTTCGGAAGAAAAAATCTTGTTGAGAATGGAGTATTTATGATTGGAGATGCTGCCGGTGTAATCGCTCCGCTTGCTGGAGACGGCATCGGGATTGCTCTTCAGTCGGCTAAATTATTATCCCATATTTTGCTTAAGAAAAGGGAAGAAAAATTATCAATGTCTCAGACTGAACAATTGTACGAAAGAGGCTGGCAAAATCTATTCGCAAAAAGGATAAGGATGGCTTCGGTAATTCAAAAGATAATTCTTCAAAAGAATTTAAGAATCCTAAGTATAAGTTTTGTGAAAACTTTCCCCTGGATTTTACCAAAAATAATTGAAATGACAAGAGGCAGTAACAATTTATTTCAAGTATAAAATATGTTATTCAAATTGTAAACATACTTAGGTATATTTGTAATAAAGAAGATATATGATTATCTGAGGTTACTCAAAAAAAGGACTTTTGGAGTGATGGAATGTTGGAGTAATGGAGTAATGGAATAATGGAGTAATGGAATAATGGAGTAATGGAATAATGTAGGAAAATGCTACTCATTTCCAATAATTCAATTTTACAAGAGTAGCATAATTTTAATGATTGATAAAAAATAAAATATTGGATAAATGTGGAACTTAATTTGAAAAATCTACAAAAATTTATTGTTGTCGGCGATAGAGTTTTAATTAAACCCGAAGAGGATTCGAGTAAAACGGCAAGCGGATTATTTTTGCCTCCAGGTGTTTCTGAAAAGGAAAAAATTCAAAGCGGGTATATAATTAAAGCGGGCCCGGGATATCCGATGGCTTCTCCAGTAGATGAAGAGCCGTGGAAAGAATCTAAGGAGTTGGTAAAATATATTCCTCTCCAGGCAAAAGAAGGCGATCTTGCAATCTTTTTAAGAAAAGAAGCTTTCGAAATTGAGTTTGATAAAGAGAAATATTTGATTGTTCCCCAATCTGCTATTCTGCTGCTTATAAGGGATGATATTCTAAGTTATTAATTATCTTACACGGAAATAACCTTCGGAGTGGGGAATGATGGAGTAGTGGAATAATGGAATGTTGGAATTGTGGAGTAGTGGAAAAATATTGCTCAATTTCATTAGTTCAATTTATTTGAAATTGTCTAGATATTACAGATGAATAATTGTCATTTCGACGACCGGTAGGGATGAGAAATCCTATGAATAAATTAGATTATCGGATTAATTAGGGGATATCTCAGTCGCTGACTCCTTCGATATGACAAGAAATATTTTATTCATATATGGACAACTACTCCACTACTCCAATATTCCATTACTCCAATTTTCCAAGAATTGCGTAATATGAGTTATTAAGTACAGCCGCCTCATTTATCGGGTATTCAAGTAGATTGTTTCTCAAGCAATTTTATCTGCTTTTCATTATTTTCGTAACAATAAAAAGAATTTATTACTACTATTTGTGAAAGGAATTTTATTATGACTGCAAATATTGATATGATAAAGAAAGTTTATTCTAATTATAAGAATAAATTAAATGAAGTTAGAAAAATTGTTAACCGTCCGTTAACTTATGCTGAAAAGGTTTTGTACACACACCTTTGGGAAAAAGCTTCTAAAGAATTTACCGGCGGAAAAGATTATTCAGACCTTGCGCCAGACAGAGTTGCTATGCAGGACGCTACTGCACAAATGGCTCTACTCCAATTTATGTCTGCGGGAAGAAAAACTACTGCAGTCCCTTCTACTGTCCATTGCGATCATTTAATACAAGCACAAATTGGCGCCAAAGATGATTTGCAAAAAGCTAATTCTGAAAATCGGGAAGTATATGATTTTCTTGAAAGTATTTCTCAAAAATATGGCATCGGTTTTTGGAAACCAGGCGCCGGAATTATTCATCAAGTTGTCCTTGAAAATTATGCTTTCCCAGGCGGAATGATGATTGGTACTGATTCGCATACACCGAATGCCGGTGGTCTCGGAATGATAGCAATTGGAGTTGGTGGTGCCGATGCCGTAGATGTCATGGCGGGCATGCCTTGGGAATTAAAATGGCCTAAACTTATCGGGATCAAATTAACGGGCAGACTTAACGGATGGACTTCAGCAAAGGATATAATTCTAAAGGTCGCAGGAATATTAACTGTTAAAGGAGGTACCGGAGCTATCGTTGAGTATTTTGGCGAAGGCGCAACTTCAGTTTCATGTACCGGCAAAGGAACAATTTGCAATATGGGAGCGGAAATCGGAGCTACTACCTCTGTATTTCCATTTGATGAAAAGATGGCGGCTTATTTAAGAATTACAAACCGTGCAGATGTTGCCGCTCTGGCTGAAGGTCTTGCCGATGATCTAACAGCCGATAAAGAGGTTCTAGCGAATCCAAAAAAATATTTTGACCAAGTTATAGAAATTAATTTAAGTGAATTAGAACCATACTTAAATGGTCCTTTTACTCCTGATAAAGCATGGCCAATTTCTAAATTGAAAGAAGCCGTAAAAGAAAATAATTACCCAGATACTATAAAAGTTGCATTGATTGGAAGCTGTACAAATTCAAGCTATGAAGATATCGATCGCTCTGCAAGCATTGCAAAGCAAGCGTTGAAAAAAGGATTGAAAGCGAAATCAGGCTTTACAATTACTCCCGGCTCCGAACAAGTCCGCGCAACAATTGAACGAGATGGTCAACTTCATACTTTCGAAGAATTTGGAGGAGTAATTTTAGCCAATGCTTGCGGTCCCTGTATAGGTATGTGGAAAAGAGTTGATATCAAAACGGGGGAGAAAAACACGATCGTTACTTCATTTAATAGAAACTTTGCTAAAAGAAATGATGGAAATCCTGAAACTTTAGCTTTTGTCGCAAGCCCGGAAATTACTACTGCTCTGGCAATTGCCGGCAGTTTATCATTCAATCCAATGACGGATGTATTAATAAATGACAAAGGCGAAAAAGTGAAGCTTGATCCGCCTACCGGCGAGGAACTTCCACCTAAAGGATTTATTAAAGATGAAAATGGGTTTTTACCTCCGGCAAAAGATGGTTCAAGTGTTGAGGTGAAAGTTAATCCCCAAAGCGATAGGCTACAGTTGTTAAAATCTTTTGAGCCCTGGGATGGAAAGGATTATATTGATCTTCCCGTTCTTCTAAAAGCTAAAGGTAAATGTACAACCGATCATATTTCTATGGCTGGACCCTGGTTAAAATATCGTGGCCACCTTGATAACATTTCAAACAATATGTTTATCGGCGCTATAAACTTTTATACAGGTGACGCGGGAAAAGTAAAAAGCCTATATACGGGAGAATATAAGACTATTCCGGAAGTTGCACGCGAATATAAAGCAAAAGGAACCGGTTGGGTTGTAATCGGCGATGAAAATTACGGAGAAGGTTCAAGCCGCGAGCATGCCGCAATGGAACCGAGATTTCTAGGAGGAAAGGCAATCATCGTAAAAAGCTTTGCGAGAATTCACGAGACAAATTTAAAGAAGCAAGGGATGCTCCCGCTTACGTTTGCGAATCCAGGTGATTATGACAAGATTAAAGAGGATGATAAAGTGAGTATCCTTGGTCTAAAAGAACTTGCACCTGAAAAACAAATTACTCTTTTAGCAAAACATTCCGACGGCTCAGAAGATAAAATTTTATTGAATCAGACATTTAATGAAGCACAAATAAAATGGTTTAAAGCGGGAAGTGCATTAAATTTAATTGCACAATCGAATAAATGATGTTGTGATTTTTTTTGACACTTAAAGAATTAATTTCACTTACATTTTTAATAAGAGGTAATAAATATTCTTAAAAAACTTATAGGGAAATTTTATTTTATAAGATAGTAAAAATGAAACCTCCGAGGTAGTGTGTAAAATATATGGGTATCGAAGAAAAATTAGTTCGTCCCATTTTGGCAGATGTTTTTTTTGTGACACTTCGTGTCTTGGTGCCTTAGTGGCAAAAAATAGCCACAAAGA
>JAKAFW010000030.1:0-48164 GCA_021817845.1 Bacteroidota bacterium | reverse complement strand
GAAAAAGTAAATAATATGTTTGATTTACTTTTATACTTGACTTTTAACATAACAGGCAATATCCCAGAAGGACAAAGAAAGGTGCTTATCGTAAATATAAATAATAATCCTATGTTAGTGCCATTACGTTTGCGGGGAGATATCTCCATAATATCAGTGTCATTTCGACCGGAGGGAGAAATCCCACGAATAGCTCAGGTACACGAATTGAACATGGGATATCTCCCCGCAAACGGGGCAGGCGCTCGATGACCTGCCTGTCGGCAGGCAAGCTCCTTCGATATGACACATAAGTAATAGTCTTTATTGCGATGTGAAATGTTAACTGAGGAATATAAAATGTGAGTAGGGTAAAATGATATCTGTTGGATTAAATTAAAAAGTTACATTATTAAAAAAATAATGTAACTTTTCTGAAGATTAGTGATTATCTAATTGATTTATATCAAAGAGTTCACTTTACGCACGTACTATTCCTTAACGTTTGAAGCTTCTAATTCTTCGGGATTCTTTTTGCCTGTTGTAAATCTTGTAATAGTTACAAATAGAACAGGTACAATAAAGATAGCGAGCATAGTTGCAGCCAGCATTCCGCCAAGGACAGTCCATCCGATAGTCGATCTTGCTTGTGCGCCGGCTCCGGTTGCAAAGGCTAAAGGTGAGACGCCAAATATAAATGCCATTGAGGTCATAAGTATCGGGCGCAATCGAAGTTTTACGGCTTCAATTGTCGCGGGCACTACAGCCATTCCTCTTGCAACTCTTTCCTTGGCAAATTCTACAATTAGTATTGCATTTTTTGCAGCCAGACCAATAAGAGCAATTAAACCGATCTGAGCATATACGTTGTCACTTAGCTTGGGCAACAATGTTAATGTCACAATAGCGCCGAACGCACCGATAGGAACTGCGAATAAAACTGCCAACGGTACCGACCAGCTCTCATATAAAGCGGTAAGGAATAGGAAGACAAACAATAGTGATAATGAAAATATAACTATAGTACTATTCCCGGCATTAATCTCTTCTCTGCTTAATCCGGAAAAATCATAGCCATAACCTGCCGGCAGCACTTGCGCAGCAACTTCTTTCAACGCTTTGATTGCATCGCCGCTGCTGTAACCGGTTGCCGCATTACCGTCAATTTCCGCCGATCGAAACATGTTGTAATGAGAAATTAGGGAGGCGCTTTCCGTTATTTTATAGCTGATCAGTGTACTTAACGGGATCATATCTCCGGCGGAATTTTTCACATAATATTTGGAAAGGCTTTGAATACTTCGACGATAATTGGTATCTGCTTGTGCTACTACGTGGAAGTTTCTTCCGTAAATTGTAAAATCATTTACATAGGAACTGCCAAGGAATGTTTGAATAGTACTATAAACATCGGCGACTGAAACGCCAAGTTTTGCACATTTATCTCTATCAACATTTACCTGGTAACCCGGCGTGTTTGCTGTAAAAAATGAAAATACTCTGTTTAGTTCGGGACGTTTATTAGCGGCTATAACAAAGTTTTGTACGACTTTTGCAAACTGTTGTATATTGTCGGTGCTTGTGTGCTGTTCTAATTCAAATGTAAAACCGCCTGTTTGACCCAAGCCGGGAATTGCCGGCGGTGGGATTACAATTGTGTTAGCATCTTTTATGGAGGCAAACTTTCTTTGCAAAGTAGCTACTATAGAATTTAATTGGAGCGCTTTACTGGTTCTTTTACTCCAAGGTTTAAGCATGAGGAAGACAGTACCGCTGTTTGATTTTGTTGAAAAGTTGACAACGTTCAATCCACCTATACCTGCATAATGGGCAATGCCGGGGGTGGTTTTCAAAATATTCATTACTTGATGCAGTACTTCGAGTGTTCTTGTCGATGAGGATGCTTCGGGCAACTGGAATGTAACATACAATCGCCCTTCGTCTTCAGTAGGAATAAAACCTGTTGGTTTTTTCTCGAAAAGTACTACTGTCCCAGCATAAAGCATAATAAGGACAATTAAAAAATAGGGGGCAACTTTAATACTTTTCCGTACGCCAGCAGCATAATTTTCTGTGGTCTTTCTAAACCATTCGTTAAATCTAAAGAAGAATTTGTGGATACCCTTATCTCCTTTGTCAAAATGTGAAGGCTTTAAGAATAATGAACACAAAGCCGGTGTCAGGGATAAAGCAACAAATGCAGAAATTAAAACCGAGATTGCTATTGTTATAGCGAACTGTTGATATAACTTCCCTACGATTCCAGGGATAAAGCCAACAGGAATAAAAACGGCAGACAAAATTAAAGCTATTGCTACTACGGGTCCCGAAATATCGCTCATAGCCTTTATAGTAGCTTCTTTTGGGGAAAGCTTTTCATTGTCTATATAATGCTGCACAGCTTCCACTACTATGATTGCATCATCCACTACAATTCCAATCGCAAGGACGAAGCCAAACATTGTTAAGGTGTTAATGGTAAAGCCGAACGGAATGAAAAATGCGAAGGTACCTATTATTGAAACAGGAATTGCAAGCACCGGAATTAATGTTGCGCGCCAGCTTTGTAGGAAAAGAAAAACTACAAGGACTACCAAGCCTAAAGCTTCGAGCAAGGTTGTGACTACTTCATCTATAGAAACTTTAACAACAGATACAGATTCAAAAGGAATTTTATAACCAACGTCGGGTGGGAATGATTTTTCTAACTGATTCATTGCTTTAGTAATACCATTAGCAACTTCCAGTGCGTTGCTGCCAGGAGCCTGGAATATCAATAAGAAAGAAGCAGGTTTCCCGTCAACGTAAGAATTGTTCGCGTAGCTTGCTTTTCCAAGCTGGACTTGTGCGACATCTTTTAAATAAACTGCAGAACCGTCTTTAGTGTTTTCACGGACTATAACATTTTGAAATTGCTCTACTGTGCTTAACCGGCTGTTAGTTGAAACAGAATATTCGAATGCCTGGTTTTTATTTTGCGGGGGGGCGCCGACTGCCCCGGCTGCTATTTGTATATTTTGATTTGTTAGTGCGTTAATTACATCGTTTGCAGTAAGTCCTAGTTGGGCTAATTTATCCGGCTCTAACCATATCCTCATACTGAAATCATCGGCACGGGTAAAAACATCCCCGACACCCTTAACACGCAGAATCGCATCTCTAATAAATATATTTGTATAATTATCGAGAAATGAAATGCCGTGCGTTCCCTTCGGTGAATATATTGAAACAAGGAGCAAAATACTTGGGCTTTTTTTCCTTGTAGTTATACCCAATCTTTTAACGTCATTAGGTAATGAAGGTGTCGCTATGCCAACTCTGTTTTGAATGTCAAGGGCAGCTATATCAGGGTTTGTGCCGATATTTAAAGTTACATTTATAGAAGACTGACCGTTGCTTGTGCTGTTGCTCTGCATGTACGCCATACCGGGTGTACCGTTGACCTGGGACTCGATGGGTGTGGTTACGGTCTGCTCAACTGTTTTTGCATCCGCACCGTTAAAGGCTCCGGTTATTTGAACGGTTGGCGGTGTAATATCCGGATACTGACTGATTGGAAGATTGAAGATCGCAATCAATCCCACTAGGACAATAATAATGGAAATAACTATCGCAGTTATAGGTCTCTTTATAAACGTATTAGCAATCATCTTTTTTCCTGTTGAAGTCTTACTTTCTGGATGGAGTTACAGAATTTTGTTTTGCCGGTGAAGGAATTATTTTTATAGGAGAGTTATCTCTCAGCTTTTGAATTCCTTCGATAACTATTTTATCTCCCGGTGCTAAGCCTTTATCAACAATTACCATCTTGCCGACATTTCTTCCGAGGATTACATTACGCTGGTTTACTTTATTTCCGTTGATAACAAAAACAAAATATTCTCCCATTTGTTCGGTAACTGCTATGTAAGGAATTAAGATGCTATTTGCCGGAGAAATATTTTTGACACGCACGTCGCAAGTAAGTCCCGGTCTTAACAAATTCTTTACGTTAGGGAAAACAACCCTTGCTGTAATTGTTCCGGTAAGCGGATCAACAGCGCGGTCTAAGAGGCTTAGATGACCCGGATATGGATATACTTTTTGATCGGGTAAAACCATTGTAAAAGTTGAATCATTTGGTGAAGTTTTTTTATTTAACAATTCTGTAAATCGTCCGATTTGTTTTTCGTCAACGGCAAAGTCAACCGCCATAGGATTGTCGGATGAAATTGTATTCAGAAGTGTTTGTCCTGCAACCACAGATGACCCTAATTTTACAGAAGATATTCCTATAGTACCATTGAACGGAACAGTTATAGTTGAATAGCGAAGGTTTGTTTGAACTACTTTTACATTTTCATCGGCTGCTGCAACCTGCATTTTTGCGACTTCTAAATCAGCTTGAGAATGTTCCAAAACTTGGCGGGCGATTGCATTTTTTTTAGCAAGCTCATTATATCTGTCGGCATCCTGTTGTGCTTTCATAAGATTGGCTTTTGCTACATTAAGATTTGCCAATGCTTGTTCGTAAGCTGCTTTGTATTGCTGCTGATCAATCGAATATAATTTTGTTCCTTTGGTTACGTACTGTCCATCATTGAAATAAATATCCGATATGTAGCCGGAAACCTCCGGTCTGATTTCAACTTGATTTAATGCAACTACCGAGGCAGGATAGTCATCATAATAAGCTGCTACGCCTGTCTTGACTTCATAGGCTGAAACGAGCGTAGGCGGAAATTTTTGCTGTACTTTATTGCCGCTGCATGATGAAATGATTAATGGAACAACAATAATAAAACTTAGTGCTAAAATTTTCTTCTTCATATAAATTATTTTTTGTTTACTAATATTGAATAGCGCCCAATGCTTTTTGAACATCAAGCTTACTGCTTAGTGTTTGGTACAGAGAATTAATTAAATTAACCTCCGTGGTTCTTAAATCTGTCTCGGCTGTAATAACATCCAGATAAGTTTTTATTCCCGACTTATATTGAAGTTCGATTGTGTTATAAACATCTTTAGCCAATTCAAGATTTCTCTTCATAACATCATAATTATTCAGGTTGCTTTTGTAATTTGCCATAGCTTGAACATATTCCGCATTGATGGAATTTTTTAATGAGACTATATCATAACCGGAACGTTCTAATTCCAGCTTTGCCTGTCCTATCTCTTGAATCCTCTTGCCACCTTGAAATATCGGGAAAGACAATTGCAATCCTATATAAGAATTAGGATAGTTTTGATTATAGAGTTTTGGCAAATCATTATTCTGATAATTGAAATTATATTCTGCAAAAGCATTCAATGAAGGGATAAAACTCCATTCGTAATATTTAAGATTTGCTTCATCTAAATGATATTGAGTTCGTAATAGTTTATACTCAATTCTTTTATCATAATTTAGCGGTTGAGTAGTATCGATGAAAACTTCGTTTTCCATAGTGGTTATGTTATAGGAAAGGCTAAGATCATCATTTGCAGGATAACCCATTTGACTTTTAAGATTTGCATAACTTGCTTGAAGCAATTCTTCATTTTGTTTTTTCTCAGCTTCGGCATTATTAAGAGTAATAACAGCACGTTCATAATCTGTCTTATCAACAACTCCGCCTTTATATTGATTATAAGCGTCTTCCGAGCTTTGTTTAAGGCGGATGATATCTTCATCCAACAAATTATTCTGTTGCTGGGAAAAGAGGACAGCATAAAAAGCTTTACTCACATTTATAACGACATTGATTTTATTGTTAACGGAAATTTGCCTCGATTGATTTCGCACCTCACCTGCAGTGCTGGCGGCAAGCAAGACATCCCTATTGAAAATTGTTTGGGATAAAGAGAACTGTCCGCTTGAAGTATTATTCAGTCCGAGTTTAACCGCATTCCCCTGGATTATTGATGACGGAAGAAGATAATTATGCTGAAAATTATAATTAAAATTCAATTGCGGGAACCAATCCGCTAACTTACTTCTGATTTGGTATCCGGTAATTTCTTCATTCAACCGGGACTGTTTAATAAGCGGTTGATGGATTAATGCATACTGGACACAATTTTGTAAAGTAGCTTCCTGCAGCAATGAATCGGGAGGGGTTGATGATGAAAAAGCTTTGGGAGTCGTAAAATAGACAACTAATAGTAAAAAGATAATTTTCTTCATGATACAATAATTATTTCGGAAACAGTTACAAAAATTAAATTTAGTCATTCACATTATGCAGAAACAACTCTTTGGGATTATGGAATACTGGGAAATACCGCTCAATTCCATTATTCCAAGAGTTACGTAATGTGAATTAATAACATACTTAAATTAATATTATTCAAATTCATATCTAATGACATAAATCATCATTGATCTTTAAAAAGGGATCTTTAATTTTTATCAAGAGCTTTTAGCACTTCATTGGTTTTCCGGATTAAGCCAAACCTTGGAAAGATGTACCTGATTGGATATTCGTGTTCTTCCTTAGACCGGGCAGACATAGCATCTTCAATGAAAATCTGATTATAGCCGAATTCGTATGCAAATCTTGCAGTGCTTTCAACGCCCATGTTAGTCGCAATTCCGCAAAGTATAATTGTATCAATTCCTCGCCTTCTTAACTGAAGATCGAGACCGGTGCCATAAAAAGCACCCCATTGATGTTTGGTAATTAAGATATCCGATGGTTGAATATTTAATTCCGGAACATATTCACTCCATTCGGGATTAAAACCGGACATTTGAAATGAGGTTTCCGAGATAGGATGCAAAGCGTCCTTGAAATCAGGAGAAGGTGTAACGTGTACTAAAAAAACATTCATCTTATTTTTACGGGCTGCTATTAAGATAGAGGATGAGTTGGCAATTACATCTTGAGTGGAATGCGGAACTGCGGGCATTGATGTAATTCCTTTCTGCAGATCAATTACAACGATTGCAGATTTATCTATATTAATTTTCAATTCGTTTTCCATAAGTATGCCCTTATACTTTTTTTGATTTTAATTCAATATGACAAACTTAAAACCAATTAGGTTTAATTACTGGAAAATTCATCAAAAAAATGATTTTACTACTGTTCAAAATAGATTTATATACCGTACTTGATAAACCGATGAGTCGGTTGGAAGGTATTCTTTTCATCTTTTCTTCCCACGAATAGCGCGAGTACCCCCTTTTAAACATGGGATATCTCAGTCGCATCCGCCGCGGCGGATCCTTCGATATGACATAAAAATAAGTGTCATTTCGACGACCGAAGGGAGGAGAAATCCCACGAATAGCTCGTGCTTGGCAATAAAAAATCTGTCCAAAATTTTTACTTAGGTGAAATAGTATCGGCCATTTTGGCACACTATTTTTTCGGCAATTTTTAGATAAGAATTATAGGCTTGGTGGAGGCTTGTCATAGGCTTGTTAGAAGCCTGGTAGAATTGGGGAAAATTGAGGTAAAAAACAGAGGGAAAAAGACTAAGGTGTGACAAAAATGGCAAACCATTATCCCATCTTCCATTGCGACCTGCCTGCCGGTAGGCAAGCTTGCCGCGCTATAGTATTGCCGTTTAAATCTTTGTTTTTTATGTCAAGATATTTTTATGATAAATTTCATTGCGCTTCATTCAAAATTCAACATTCATAATTCAAAATTGCGGCTTGCCGCGCTATGTATTATAATTCAAGTATAAAATATTTAGATTTTGAAATTCAGATTGGAGTACCACAATGAAGAGAATAATTTTTTTATTTACAGTATTGATGATTCCGTTCATTACTTTATTATCGCAATCAAATAAAAAGGATAGTCCGATGATTGAGAAATTTGTGTTCGGCAAGATGAAAGATGGCAAAGAAGTTTATATGTATACTTTAAAGAACAAACCGGGAGCTGAAGCAAAAATAATTACTTACGGTGCGACTGTGGTCTCAATAACCGCACCCGACCGAAACGGAAAGTATGCGGACGTAACGCTTGGTTATGATAATCTTGAAGGTTATGAAAACGGTACCGGATATTTGGGCGCACTTGTGGGAAGATATGCCAACAGAATTGCCGGTGCTAAGTTTACTTTAGACGGTAAAACATATCTCCTAAGCGCTAATGAAGGGAAAAACCAACTACACGGCGGGAAGACCGGTTTCAGCAAAGATCTTTGGAAGGCAGAACCTATTGAAGGCAAAGCAGGGCCGGCGCTTAAATTAACTTTAGTAAGCCCGGACGGTGATCAAGGCTATCCCGGCAAAGTTACATTACAGGTTATTTACACTCTTACTAACGATAACGAATTAAGAATAGATTATAAAGGAACCACCGACAAAACAACGATACTAAATCCTACACATCATTCCTATTTTAATCTTACCGGAGTCTTCACAAATACAATTCTAAATCACCAGGTAAAAATTGATGCAGATTATTTTACTCCGATTGACAAAGAATCCATACCCACCGGGAAGATAGAAAAAGTTGAAGATACACCTTTGGATTTTCGTAAGTTAACAACAATCGGCTCGCGTATAAACGATAACTTTGAGCAACTTAAACTAGCAAACGGTTATGATTTCAATTACGTATTAAATAATTATAACGGAAAGGTTCGCGAAGTTGCAGATGTTTATGAACCTACTACCGGAAGGTATTTACAAATATTTACGGATCAACCGGGGCTTCAGTTTTACACAGGAAATTTTCTTAGTGAGACGCCTGTTGGTAAAAATGGCGTAGCTTATAAATTCCGTACGGGATTTGCTATGGAAGCGGAGCATTACCCAAATTCACCGAACGAACCGGAATGGCCGTCGGTCGTGTTAAGACCCGGACAGACTTACAGACAGGCTACTATATATAAATTTTCGGCTAAGTGAAAATTTGGAGTTGGGAGAGGAATGGAGTGGTGGAATATTGGAGTAATGGAATAAGCCAATTTTCTCCATTACTCCAATATTCCAATATTCCAATATTCCAAAGAGAAATCTTGCGTAAAGTGACTTAATTATTCTTAGCTCCTTCGGCAATCCAGGTTTTTACTCCCTGAATTTGGTTGGCAGTTAAAACAGGGTATCCAACAGGTGGCATTGGAGAAGAGCCCGATAGTCCTTCAATTGATTGAACTAAGATACTGTTGTCGGGATGCCCTTTAGTAACATATTGAAGATTAGTTGCACCAGCCCATGTTGTTAAGCTTAAACCTGCTGCCATAGTTCCGTCGTCATGGCAGCCGGAATTAGCACACTTTAGCGTAAAGATTGGTTGAATATATTTCGCATACGATACATTTGAAGCAGGGATGACAGTAGAATCTAATTGACTTCCGGTAATTGAGTCTTTACAGCCATAAATAATAAAAGAAAAAACAAGAAATCCCAATCCGATAGAAAACAAGAGTTTCATAAATCCATTTATTTTGTTCAATAAAATATAAAATCATATAAATAACATAACAATGTAAAATTCCATAGACAAATTTGACTAACAAAAAAATCTTCTATATTTTTGATCTTATAAGATTAAAAATTGGTACAAAGCAAAGCATTTAATTTTGGGGCTATAGCTCAGCTGGGAGAGCGCTTGAATGGCATTCAAGAGGTCAGCGGTTCGATCCCGCTTAGCTCCACGAAAATAAAACCTTGTGACTGATGAAGTTACAAGGTTTTTATATTTTAAAGGAAACTTATAGTGAGGTTTTTTCGCACTATGGGTAAAATATTTTGATTTAATAACAAAATGTTAGTTTAAAGTGCAAAAAGGGGAAGTAATTTTTACTTGATCTTTTTTGACAACAACGATATTCTGCTTTTTATATTGCCTGAATAAGATTTCCCCAGGCATTAGTTAGGAAAATTCAGGCAGATGCAATCCTAAAATCCATTAAAATTATTGCCTTTTCATATCTCGAAGGCTGGCATGATATTTATGCCTTGAACCGTAAAAGATTGTCTATAATATTTAACAAACTAATGAGGTATAATATGAAAAAACTCTTTCAGTTTCTTTTCGTTGCAATGTTTATTGCTGTTTTTGCTGTTGCAATAAAAGCTCAACCATTGCCTCCGTTTAATTTAACGGCTACGCAAGGTCACTGGGGAATGATGTCTACAAATTATGTAAATCTTAATTGGCAGTTCACTACTAACGGTCCAAAATCCGGTTTAACGTTTAATATTTATAGAAAGTTAGGTGCAGTTAGTGATACAGGAGCATTCGTTAGAAAATACACGCATATTTATAATAATTCATGGAGAGACATTAACATTCATCGCGGAGAAACATATTCCTATTACGTTACGAGCGTAAATCACTCCGGTGAAAGTTTACCTTCGGATACCGTACAAATTACAATTGATTCTACAGTGGCAAGAGTGGTAGTTTCCGGTACAATAAAGGATAAAGTAACCGGCAATGCAATTATGCACAGTACTATTGTTTTTCTTCCGGTTTTTGGATGGTCTGGAGACCATGCCGTTACCGATACATTGGGAAATTTTACGGCTAATTTATTCCCAGGTACTTATATAGTTTACAGTTTTGCTCCGGGATATGTGCCGCAATATTATAATGGTGTACGTAATATATTCAATGCTACCCAAATTAAAATCACCTCAAGCGGCCTTTCAAATCTCGACATTACTTTGCAGCCCAAAACTACTCCGAAACTTTTCATGTTGACGGGAACAGTTAAGGATAGTCTTGGGAATCCAATTAAAGCATTAATTAGAGTCCATGATATATTTTTTAACACTTATCATCGAAGATATTTTTACACAGTAACAAATGACTCTGGCAAATATTCAATCCCGGTCTTACAAGGCGATACGGTAATTGTTTTTGCGAGATCATTTGACCGCCAGTATTTCCTGCAATTTTTTAATGACAAAGGAAGTTTTCTTGACGCCGACAGAATCGGAATTTCGGGTGATACTTCAGGGATAAATTTTATTCTTGTCCATAAACCGGTATACAATAACGGTGTAAGCGGCTTAGTCCAATCAGGAGACAGCGCAGGAGTTGAATCTATTGTTATGGCTATAAGGCTTGGCGATGATTATCATATGAGACATAGGTACACTACGGAAACAGACTCATTGGGCAATTATTCATTTGACCATATGATACCGGGCAGTTATATCTTCCTTGCAATTCCCGAAGGCGATTATCAACCTACGTTTTACACGACAGATGGTATTCAGACATTACAATGGAAAGATGCGGATTCGGTTGTTGTTGATTCCACAAGCTTAATTGATGGTATCAATTTTGTAATAACCAATCCGGCAGATTCGGGGAATGCTTCGATAAGCGGACATGTTTCGGATAACTCTAATAATCCGTTGGCAGGAGCAATGGTATTTGCTACCGACGCTAATCAACAAATATACAGCTACGGTATTTCGGACGCTAACGGAAACTACACTATTTCAGGATTGGTACCCGGTCAGTACACGGTAAATTCTGATTCATATGGGTACACATCGACACAATCAACTACTTCATCTGTTGATTATAATACAAACTTTGCGACTACTGCTTCATTCAGTTTAACACCGGAAACAGTTACTACAGTAAAAGGTCAGCCGAATGTAGTTTCAGATTTCAAATTAAACCAGAATTACCCGAATCCATTTAATCCTTCTACGATAATTAGCTATCAAATTCCTACGGAGACAAGAGTAGTGCTGAAGGTTTACAACGTTCTTGGAAAGGAAGTTGCTACTTTAGTAAATGGAATAAAACCTGCGGGAGCTTATAATGTTCAATTTAATGCGATTAACTTAGCGAGCGGAGTTTACTTCTATCAGCTTAGGGCAGGAAACTTTTTCGCTACTAAGAAATTGCTTCTTTTGAAATAAAAAGTTAGGCTCTATAATCTGATAAAAGGTTGTCCGGCTTTCGAACCGGGCAACCTTTTTTTTTGATCTCCATAAAATATCATACTTCAATTTGTTTATTGTGCCAAGATATTCCTATAATAATGTCATAGCGCGGCAAGCCGCAATTTTGAATTATGAATGTTGAATTTTGAATGAAACGCAATGAAATTGAGAAAATTTAACACAAAAAATATTTTGACATTAAAACAAAAATATTATTTCCAATACTACCCTATGTTAAAAAAAACTAAATTTACCGGGTAAATAATAATTGTTTTATGAATACAAGATTGATCCAAGACCCAAAATATCCACTTGTCGCAGTATTTGACAATTATTTGTCTATTGCTTATCTTTATGTAGACTAAATCTTAATAATATGTATCTTGGGAAAATCAACGATTGTAGAATTGAATTTCAGCCATAAAAACTCAAAATGGTATACACGATAATCTAAACTACTGAGAAAAATGAAAACAGCAGCAGATCTAAAAAACGGAGAGAGAGTAACAATAACTAACATTGATGAATCACATCCTTCTGCAAGAAGAATCCTTGAGGTTGGTTTTACTCCCGGACAGGAAATTGAACTAATCAGCGCTTCAATATTTAGTGACCCCTTGGCTTTTGCCATAAGAGGTACATTGATTGCTATAAGGAAAAATGAAGCGGAGTGCATCAAAGTATTATGATCTCAGAAACCATTGAGAAAATTCCTTTCATCTCATTAATCGGGCCGCCTAATTCAGGCAAAACTACCTTATTCAATTATTTAAGCGGGAAGAATTTCAAAACCGTTAATTATCCAGGTGCAACGGTTGAGTATTCCGTATCAAAAATCTTAAAGAAATTTAATTTTGAAGCAAACCTCTTGGACTCACCCGGCATAATAAGTATGATACCGGAATCGCTTGATGAGAAGGTTTCTATCGATGCAATCTATAACCATCCTAAATTCGGAATACCTGACTTAGTAATCATTACAGTTGATTCCAGCCAGTTATCGCGCCATCTTTTGCTTGTCCAGCAAATGAGAAAAGCAAAATTCAATATTCTTATTGCTCTGACTATGACCGACATGCTGAATAAAAAGGGGCTCGACGTTGCCATAAAAGATTTGGAAAATCTCCTTGGTTGTAACGTTGTAAAAATTGACGGCAGAACCGGTAAAGGCGTTGAAGAACTCCTTCTAACCGCTGAACTTAATATTCAGAAGTCACAAATTGAAGTTCCGGAAAAACCGCTTTACGCCGGGAAAAATTCTAACAATTCCGGATTGCTTGAATTATTTGCAGAAATTGAAAAAATTGAAAAGAAGGTTGTAGTCAATTTACCTTCAGAAAATAATATAAATATTGCGACAGCAAACAAGCAGTTAATAGTATTAAACGGTAATTCAAACGGGCCAAGAAATAATAACTTAGATTCAAATTCTTTAAAGATTGATAAGATACTCTTACATAAGGTCTGGGGTTTGGTCGCATTTTTTTTAATAATGGCAGGTATATTTACCTCAATCTTCTGGCTTGCCTCACCGATAATGAAATTGATCAGTGATATTTTCGGACTGGCAGCAGAGAAAGCTTTTGTACTGATAGGGAATAACTGGGTAGGTGATTTTGTTGCCAACGGAATAATTACAGGCACAGGTTCTGTTTTGGTTTTTGTTCCTCAGATTTTAATTTTATTCCTGATACTAGGATTTTTGGAAGACACCGGTTACCTCGCAAGAGGAGCCATGTTAATAGATAAACCGTTATCAAAAATCGGCTTAAATGGTCGCTCATTTGTTCCGATGCTTTCGGGGTTTGCTTGTGCCATACCGGCTATGCTTGCTGCGCGCACTATCCCGAACCGGAAGGAAAGACTACTTACAATATTTATAATCCCTTTAATGAGCTGCAGCGCCCGCCTTCCGGTTTATGCTCTGCTAATCGGATTTTTATTTCCCGGAGATCAATCATGGATAGCGGGTATTGTCCTTGCCACTATTTACATCTTTAGCACTGCAAGCTCTATCACTATTGCAGGACTTCTAAATAAATTTAAAAGTAGACTATTCAGTGGTGACGACAATTCTTCATTCATTCTTGAATTGCCTGCATATCGCAAACCGAAGTTTAGTGTAGTAGCTAATAATGCTTATCACAGTGCAAAATTATATTTCAAGAAAGCCGGGCCAATTATTCTCGGATTCTCGATGATACTTTGGTTCTTAACCTATTTCCCAAATTCCAATCCTAAAATTAACACTAATGGATTAAACCAAATGCAGATAATCCATTTGCAGAAGGCAGATAGATTGGCTTCATCTTATGCCGCAGATTTGGGAAGGGGAATACAGCCGCTCATGAGACCACTTGGCTTAGACTGGCGGGTCGGAGTTTCATTAATTTCTGCTTTTACCGCACGTGAAGTTTTCGTAAGCTCACTTGCACTGATTTTCAAAGTAACGGACAGCCAAGGAGCACTTCAAAGCTCCATTGTCGATGCAATGCACAAAGCTAAAATTGAAGGAACAAATAAGAAGCTTTTTACTACTTCAACTATTTTTGGACTAATTATCTTTTTTGTTTTTGCCCTTCAATGTCTATCAACCATAGCAGTCTCCAAAAAAGAAACCGGCAGTTGGAAAATTCCGATGCTGCAATTATTCGTCTTTACGTCTATGGCTTATATCTTCGCATTCGTTACCGTTAATGGCCTCAGGTGGTTGGGGGTACCGTAGGTTGAGTAATGTGAGTAAAAATAATTTTGATAAATTGAAAAATAAACAAGCAACTGAAATATTCAGAAAATACCTGAAAGACGGCATGAACCGTATCACTCCCGAGCGCTTTGAAGTTCTCGATGCAGCATTAGAGTATAACGGTCATTTCGGCGCAGACGACTTGTTCATCCTAATGAAAAACCAAAACTCACGCGTTTCCCGTGCAACTGTGTATAAAACTTTAGAACTTTTAGTGCAGTGTGAACTCTTGCTTAAAAGAAATTTCGGCGACAACATGACTCGCTATGAAAGCAATTTCAAGAAGCAGAGCCATGATCATCTAATCTGTATGGACTGCGGAAGGATTGTCGAATTTGCAAATCCCAAGATTAAAAATCTTCCTGAAGAAATTAGTAAAGAACTAGGATTTGACGTGGAGAATTATTCTTTTAATATATTTGCAAGATGCCGGGACACTTCGAAATGCAAATATTTCAATGCTAAGAAATAAGGGCTCTTCTAAAAACTGGAATAATGTTGGAGGAATGGAATGATGGAAGAATGGATGAACGGAATGTTGGGAGAATGAAATTGGAATTTGTTTTACAATGCTATTAACAAAATATTAAAATATGACAATTAATAAATATCCCATTAAGTGGAACAGAGATAATTATTCGATTAAAATATTTTGCTCGATTCCGAATATAGCTACCGGAATTTTAATTACTGCGGATAATAATTATTTTGTCGTTGATCCCGGCGACGGAATTTTAAGAGACCTTAATATAGAAATAGGTACAAAAAAGATACTGTCAATCTCTGATTTATTTATTACTCACGGTCATCACGACCATGTAGGTGGCGTTTGGGCTTTGCTAACCTATATGCGTGTTATGAACAAGAAAACCCCCCTGTCAATTTATTATCCGAAAGGATGTGTCGAGATTGAAAGTATTTATCACGCATTTCAAAAAGTCTACGGAAAAACACTCCCTTATAAAATCAACCTAAAAGAAATTGACAACACTAAAACAGTTAAAAGCAAAGGCATAACAATACAGCCATTCCCAGTAATACATAAAGAATATTTACATGACGGAAAAACTACAAGACAAGTCCCAGCGCTTGGATTCAAATTTACATTTAACAAATTGAAAATTTGTTATGGTGGTGATACTGCATATTGTGAAGAACTAGTAAAGATGGCAAAGGACTCAGACCTTGCAATTATTGAAGCTGGGCATGAAGATGCTACTCCGGACGGCATGCACATGTCGATATCCGAAGCAAAATCAATCGGGAAATCCGCCAAAGAATATTTTTTAGTTCACGTACCGGAATGAAATTGAAAGGTGAGACGTTATCACGCTGAAAAAACCTTCGAGGTAGTGTGTAAAATATATGGGTATCGAAGAAAAATTAGTTCGTCCCATTTTGGCAGATGTTTTTTTTGTGACACTTCGTGTCTTGGTGCCTTAGTGGCAAAAAATAGCCACAAAGACTCGGAGACACAGAGGACTCACTATAGAAAAACGGTACGATAAAATTTTTTAATTTTTCCTAAATATTTTACACCCTACCTTCGAGGTTTATGAAAACCTCGAAGGTTAAAGTGGACAAATTTACTTTCACCAAATCTTAACTCTCTTATTCTTCTCCATCCACATCGGCTCTCCCTCCTTAATATTGAACGCTTTATAAAAAGCCGCTATATCACTTAAAGGACCATTCACCCTCAGAAAATTCGGAGAATGAACATCAGTCAACACTTGCTGAGCAATAGCTTCAGGTCTTGCATGTCCTAACCACGAATAAGCATACCCAAGCCAGAATCTTTGGGAAGGAGTAAGCCCATTTATTTTTTTCCCTTCCTTAAACTGTTCAGTTTTCATGAAAGCATCATAACCTATTACATTACCGCCGAGATCCGCAATATTTTCCCCTAATGTAGCTTTACCGTTAATGTGCATACTGTCGAGTACCACATAATTATCAAACTGTTCAACCATAAGCTTAGTTCTTTCATTAAACTTTTTCACATCCTCATTTGTCCACCAGTTAGATAAATTTCCTTTAGCATCATACTGCCTTCCTTGATCATCAAATCCATGTGTCATTTCATGTCCAATTGTTGATGCTCCCGCATAAGAGTAGACCACTGCATCATCAAGAAGTGAATCCGGCACTCCCGGTACTATAAACATTGCTGCCGGCAGAACTATCTCATTATTTGACGGATTATAATAAGCGTTATAAGTCTGGGGAGTCATATCCCATTCACTTCTATCTACCTCCGTTCCGATTCTATCGATTGAACGGTCAAACCAAAATATATTTGCATTTATCGTATTCCTTACATACGAACTTCTATCGACAACCAATTTTGAAAAGTTCTTCCACTTATCGGGATATCCGACTTTTTTCGTCATCTTGCTCAACTTGTACAACGCTTTCTCTTTAGTCGCATCGCTCATCCAATCAAGCTTCTTTATCCTTTCGGCAAATGCGTCAACCATATTATTCACAAGCTTTACGTACCGTGCCTTCGTTTCCGCTGAATAATAATCCTTTACATAAATCTGTCCGAGCAATTCACCCATAGCACCTTCAACAGCGTCTTGAACCCGTTTCCATCTCGGTCTTTCCTCCTTCACTCCTGCCATTACTGTACCTTTAAAATGGAAATTTTCCTTTTCAAACGGACTGCTTAACCTATCGGCAAATGCATTTATTAAATGCCACCTTAAATACGCCTTCCATTGACCTAAGCTGAATTTATCAATTGCAGCGCTTAAAGCCTTATAAAATTCCGGCTGACCGACGACAAGCGAATCCGGTAGCTTTGCGCCTGCTTTACTTAAAATTTCATTCCACTTAACCGAAGGTGCAATTGATTCAAGCCCTGCGACAGACATCTTATTATAGTTCGAATACGGATCACGCAAATCCTCCAACTTTCTTGAAGAGTCAGCAAGAAAAATTTCTATACTAAAGACATCATTTGCATCCTTAACGCCTTTGCTGCTATTATCACCTAATAACTCAAACATCTTTGCGATATGCTTTTTATATTCGGTCCTAATATTTTCAGTTCTTGAATCATTTCTGAAATAATATTCTCTATTAGGAAGACCGAGACCGCCTTGAGTCATATACAAAGCCCAGATACCGCTATTCTTGTCATCCTGATTTACGGATAAACCGAACATAGCGTTAACCCCTTCCTTTTGAAGAAGAGCAACAACGCTGAACAACTCATTTTTATTTTTGATAGAATTTATTTTATCTAACTCAGGTGTTAAAGGTTTAATCCCTTCACTTTCTATTCCGGCAGAATCCATTCCCGTAAAATAAAAATCGCCTAACTTCTGCTCATTGGTTCCTTTGACTGCAGCAGATAATTTAGCCTGCTCTAAAATTTTCCTTAACCTTGAATAAGTTTCCTCCTGGACAAGATTCCCGATGCCCCAAGCCCTTTCCGATTCCGGGATAGGATTATTCTTCATCCACGTTCCCGTAGCATACTTGAAAAAGTCTACACCGGGATTAATCGTAGTATCCATAGCTTGAGTTAGAAAATCTCCCTTCTGATTTTCCTGTGAAAGAGCGGCACCAGTTAGAATGATTGTAAACATAAAAACGCCAAAAAGTAAATGATAAGTTTTCATAATTTTAATCTATTTAGTTTAGAGAATAATTTTTGTTACTCATACATAGCGCGGCAAGCCGCAATTTTGAATTATGAATGTTGAATTTTGAATGAAACGCAATGAAATTTATCATAAGAATATCTTGACATAAAAAACAAAGATTTAAATGGCAATACTAAAAGATTATTGTAACCCAAAAATATATAAAATTGATATTAAATCTAAGGGAGAGGGTCGTGGGCAGTAGGCAATAGGCAGTAGGGAGTAGGCAATAGGCAATAGGCAGTAGGGAGTAGGCAATAGGCAATAGGCAGTAGGGAGTAGGCAATAGGCAATAGGCAGTAGGCAATAGGGAGTAGGCAATAGGCAATAGGCAATATTGGCAAATTAGTGAGTAAAATCATTAAGGATGTTTAGAAAGTTTTTATTGTGAGGAAAATCTAAGGTGGTTGCTTCATCACTAATACATTTTTGTTCAGGCAAATATCTTACCTTTCACATCAATATACGTGAATGAATTTGTGCCAATTTGGCAGATTTATTTTCGAAAATATTTAGATAAGAATTAGATGGTTGTTTAAGGCATGCTAGAGGTTTAGTGGAGAGGATGAGGATTTAGGGGAAAAATAGGAAGGAAAAGAATTTAGGTATAACAAAATGTCAGAGTGCGAAGTGATAAGGGAATGACACAGCTTATTGCTGCTTAATTCTGTCTTGTGTTTATACAATTCCAACTCTCAATTAAAATAATTATATTTAACTGATATATGTACTAATTTTATAATTGACCCTTTCATTAAATTGAAAAAAGTGAAAACACAAAAAAATATAGAAATTGATCCAAGCTTAAATGATGGACATTACAACCTTCAATCTATCCTTGACCTTACCGATGCAATATTTTTAGTGATTACTAAAAATGGCGATGTAACCCTCATTAATAAAGGCGGCTGCGATCTACTCGGTTATTCGCGGGAAGAAATCGTTGGGAAAAACTGGATAGAAAATATCGTTCCTAAAGTTCATCAAGATAAGCTAAAAGAATATTTGCAAAAATTGTTTGGTGAAGAAGGCGAAATTGTTTCAAATTTTGAGAACCCTGTCATTACTAAATCCGGAAAAGAGATTTTTGTCTATTGGCGTAACTCCCTAATCAAAGATGAAAAAGGAAATACCGTTGCACTCCTAAGTTCCGGCTTAGATATATCCGAAAGAAAAAGAACGGATAAAATTCAACAGACCATCTCTCAAATCCTTCAAGCCTCTAACACCGGCAGTAATTTAATTGACTTCTTTAGATTCATTCACTCATCCGTCGGCGAATTAATGCCTGCGGAAAATTTTTATATCGCCCTTCATGATAAGGACGCTAACATAATTACCTTTCCCTATTTTGTCGATCAGGTTGATAAAGTTGCCCCACCAAAACGGTTGGGAAGGGGATTGACAGAATATGTCCTTAGAAACGGAAAGTCAATTTTAGTCAATAGTCAAAAAGATGAAGAACTTGTCCAAAAAGGTGAAGTTGAAATGGTCGGCTCGCCGACCAGCATCTGGCTCGGCATTCCCCTGAAAATTCAGAACGCTACTATCGGTGTTCTCGTCGTGCAGGACTACAATAACCCCTCTACTTACAGCTTAAAAGAACAAGAAATTCTTGAGGTTATTTCATTTGCTATCTCCAGAGCTATTGAAAGAAAAAGAGTCGAACAAGAAAAGAGCTCCCTAATAGAAGAACTGCGCGAGATGAACGCTTCAAAAGATAAACTTATTGCACTTATCTCCCACGACCTTCGCAGTCCGTTTAATTCACTTCTCGGATTTTCAGAAATTCTGAATTCAGAATACGAAACATTAACACACGATGAAATTCAGGAATATTTAAAAGTAATTTACGAATCGTCAAAAAATTTATTTAATATGACGAATAACCTTCTCCAGTTTTCGCGTATTCAAATGGGAAGGGTTGAATACAATCCATCTAAACTAAACCTTGCTAAAATGATTAGAAACGCCCTGAATATGTTGAAGGGTAACGCAATCAAAAAACAAATCAATCTAATGCTAGACGTTGAAAATGATATAATTGTAAATGCCGACGAAGATATGCTAAACTCCATTATGCAAAATTTAGTTTCCAACGCCATTAAATTTACTCCGAAAGGTGGCGACGTTAAAATTAGTGCAAAGAAAATTTCTTCAGCTAACCAACAAAATGAAATAGAAATTGCAGTTCAAGACAGCGGTATTGGCATATCCAAATCTGATATAGAAATGATTTTTAATAACTCTATTCATTCTACTCCAGGCACAGATAAAGAATATGGTACAGGACTCGGACTGCTTCTTGTAAAAGAATTTGTAGAAAAAAACGGCGGTAAACTAATTATAACTAGCAAACTGAACGCCGGCAGCAACTTCAACTTCCGCCTCTCCGAAGCTAATTAACGTTCGACACGAAGAATTGTTTATATCTACTGTCATTCCGTATTTTGTGGCAGATCAATACGGAATCTCTCCACTTGCATAGCAGTTTGATTCTGACTTTCGTCCGAATGACAATAAGAATACTATTTGAAACAAAAACTATCCATTCTCCATTTCCCTTGAGTTTCATCCAAAATACATCCAACTGGCGGATTGCGGTTTGGCGCCCTATAGTTTTTATCACAAAAAATAGTTTCATCTAATTAAAAATTTTATATTTTTGCGTCGTTTCCAAAAAGTAATTGCACAAACCGAAAGGATTATAGAATGAGACATCTGAAAATTCATTTGACAGTAAAAGTAATTCTAATAATTTTTCTTTTAAGCATTCCTCAATTACTCTATTCACAAAAAAAATCATCTGAAAAATTTGATATTACATCCGGACTAAAATTTAGAAACATCGGACCCGCTATTGGCGGAGGTCGAGTTGCATCGGTAGTAGGAATACCGGGTAAACCGAACATCTATTATATCGGCGCTGCCGGTGGAGGAGTGTTTAAAACCACTGATGGAGGATTTTCATGGAAACCTATTTTTGAAAAAGAACCGGTCTCTTCAATTGGTGTAATTGCATTAGCTCCTTCAAATCCAAATATGGTTTGGGTCGGAACCGGTGAATCAAATATTCGCAATGATGTTCTTAATGGAAAAGGTGTTTATTACTCTCCTGATGCTGGCACTACCTGGAAGTTTATGGGTTTGAAAGATGCCGGGCAAATTTCTCAGATAGTTATTGATCCAACTGATCCTAAAATAGTCTTTGTCGCCGCACTTGGACATCCGTGGGCGCCCAACAAAGAGCGCGGTCTTTACAAAACAATTGACGGGGGGAAAACATGGAAGAAAGTTCTTTTCATAAATGATACAACTGGAATTTCGGATGTAGTAATGCAACCAGGAAATTCGGAGGTCATGCTTGCTGCTGCTTGGCAAGTTGTTCGCTATCCCTGGGCTCTGGAGGATGGCGGCATCGGCAGCGGAATCTATCAATCTAAAGACGGCGGTGATACTTGGACTAAAATCTCTGCTGGACTCCCCAAAGGATTGCTCGGAAGAATTTCCTTTGCAACTTCTCTTTCTCAACCGGAACATGTTTATGCTCTGATTGAATCTAAAAAAGGAGTGCTCTGGGATTCGCATGACTTTGGCGATCATTGGATATTGGTAAGTAATAATCATGAATTAAACGTCCGCCCTTTTTATTTTTCAAGGATGGAAGTAGCCCCCAACGATGATGAAAAAATTTATTTTTTATCATTTTTAATTACTGTTTCCAATAACGGCGGCAAGACAGTTGCATCGATAAATAAAGGAATTCACGTTGATCATCATGCAATATGGATCGATCCAAAAAATCCCGAAAGAATAATAGAGGGCAATGACGGAGGCGTTTATCTTTCTATGAACGCCGGAGATTCTTGGCATTTTTTAAATAATATTCCTATCGAACAATTTTATCAAGTTGCTTTAGATACTTCGTATGCCTACAACCTTGGTGGCGGTCTTCAGGATAATAATGCCTGGTACGGTCCTTCAAGGAATTTAAATGGCGGAAGTGTGGATGGCTCCGGCTGGTTTATTGTTGCAGGCGGCGACGGTGAATATGTTGTGCCTGCCCCTAGCGATCCTTCAATTGTTTATGCTGAATCTCAAGATGGTTACCTTCAAAGACTAAATACCAAAACCGGTATCACTCACCAAATCCGCCCTTACTTTTTTGATGCTCCGGATAAGAAACCGCATCGACTAAAATATCGCTTTAATTGGACAACACCGATTGCTGTCTCCTCATCCGATGCAAATGAAGTCTTTCTAGGCGCAAATGTTTTATTCAAAACAACCGACGGCGGAGAAAATTGGAGCGTCATTAGTCCAGACTTAACTCGCGACGATAAATCTAAACAGGTTATTAGCGGCGGACCTATCAATTATGATATTAGCGGTGCCGAAACTTTCGGAACTATTTTATCAATAGGACTTTCAGATATAGACTCAAATGTTATTTGGAGCGGTACCGATGATGGGCAGGTGCAGGTTACAAGTAACGGCGGCAAGAGTTGGACTAACGTATCAAAAAATATCCCGAATCTTCCCGCGTGGGGAAGAATATATCAAGTCGATGTCTCACCTTTTGATGCAGGTACATGTTATATAGCTGTTGATCGGCACATGATGAATGACTCGAAACCTTATCTCTTTAAAACAGATAATTATGGAAAAAGTTGGACGTCAATCTCAAAAGGCTTGCCGGAGGATTCTTATGCAATTGTTGTCAGAGAAGATCCTAACAAAAAAGGATTCTTAGTTACCGGTACTGAAACCGGACTATTTTATTCACTCAATGATGGTAAGAAGTGGAATCCATTAAAAGCCAATTTCCCGACTGCCCCTGTATTCGACTTAAAGTTTGCTAAAAAGAATCATGACCTTGTTGTTGCCACTCATGGCAGAGGAATTTTTATTTGTGATAACATTACTCCTCTTGAAGAAATGCCTGCCGACAGTAGTATCAAATTTAAAATGTTCAGTGTCCTACCAGGTTACCTATTTAACATCTGGTTCAAAGGTGGATTTAATGAATCCGGCAAATACATCGCTCCAAATCCTCCGGGTGGGGCAGTGATTGATTATTTTATTAAAGATTCCGTCAAAGCTACTAAAAAGGAACTGCTTAAACATGAAACACCCGTGAAAATTGAGATATCCGATTCAAAAGGAGCCTTAGTTGATACCCTATTTGGTACCGAGCATAAGGGGATAAATAGAATTGAATGGAATCTAAATTATTCAAGCGGGCATTTATTAGCTGCAGACACTTTGCATGGCAAACATGCAAATTATCACGGCGGTCCTCAAGCGCTTCCCGGAGCATATAAAATTACGGTAGAATATAACGGAGAAAAACAGACTCAATCTTTCGAACTAAAACCTGACCCCAGGATCCCCTATAATGTTCTTGCGGCTGAAGAACAATTTAATGCTGTTAAAGAAGTTCAGAATGAAATATCTGTAATGAATGTAATGATAAATAGAATTGACAATCTTCACGAGCAAATACTTAATTTGCAGAATGCAATAAAACTGAATACCTCATCTGTTGATAAGGGAGGTCAGTACAAATCCGTACTTAGCGCTGCGCATCAAATCGACTCGATGCTTACATCGGTAAAAGACACATTAATGGAAACTAAAGCTCAACCGGGAGTAGGGGAGGATGATATTCATTTCACATCAAAATTTCGTAATTGGATTATTGGAATGCGCTACTGGCTTTCAAGCGATTATGATTCAGCCCCTAACCTTATGCTAAAAAATCAAATGATTAAATTAAGGACTGAACTATCCGACTACATTGATAAAATTAACAATATCACCGGAGTGGAGATATCATCATTTAACAAATTAGCCCATGAAAATAATGTTCCGGTTCTGATAGGAGGTTCACCGGTCAAGATACCGGAATGAAAAAGATTTTGTAGATGAAAATTTTCGTGTAGTAATTACACGGGAAAAAATGCCCATTGATATTTCCGCTCTTTGCATTAGTGAAGAGCGGAAACTTATTATAAACCTTCCACTCGTACTTTGTTAAGCCCTCGTCCCCTTCCTGTATCTCTTCAAAGTCTCAATTGCCTTTTGAATTCTTTCATAAGTATACTCCGCACGAATTGGCTTTAGAATATAATCTGAGATACCCAGCCCAATCATTTCACCGATAATATCCCTTTCATTTATTGCAGTTAAAATGATTACAGGGGTATTCTTAAACTTCTCAATCATTCTCATTGTTTTCAGAAACTCAACCCCATCCATAACAGGCATAGAAATATCCAAAAGGATTACATCAGGATTTGAGTTTTGTAAATACTTCAATCCTTCAGCACCATTTTCAACCATTTGGATAGAATTTCCAAATTTTTTGGAAATTATTCTATTTAGATAAGCTCGTACAGTTGGGTCATCATCAATAATAAGAAATGAATACATATTTACAGTTTCAATAGATTAATAAAGATAATAAAACTTAATTAGATTTATTATCGATAAAATTTAATAAATATTTAACTAATTAAAAATGCGCTGACATATTTCTCACTAATTAAATTTCCCCGTTCTATTTCCCTCCAAATTTCAATCTTACCCTTAACCTTATTCTATTCCAATTCCTTATTCCAGAATTTGATTCTTTCTTCAACAATTTCTGGGTTAGGAGAGCCGAAAGTCTTTTTCCTCTGTAGCGAAGTTGAAATATCTAAACATTCCAAAGCGCTTTCATCAAAGATTGGGTTGATTGATTTTAAGAAATCTAAAGTTGCGCCTGTAAAATTTAGGTTTTTCTCTTCCAAACTCTTTACAATTGTTCCGATTATTTCATGTGCCTTTCTAAACGGAATACCTTTCAGAACGAGCCAATCTGCTATATCTGTCGCAAGAGAAAAATCTCCCTTTAATTCTTCAGCAAAGTTTTTGGGATTGAACTCTGCCGTTTGCATCATTTCATTCATAATCCCGAGTGAGTTTTTATAGGTGAAAAAAGAATCAAACAAAGGCTCCTTATCTTCCTGAAGATCACGATTATAACTTAGAGGAAGTCCTTTTATAGTCGATGCAAAGGCAATATAGTTCCCAAATGTCTTTCCCGTCTTTCCTCGGATAAGTTCTGCAAGATCGGGGTTTTTCTTTTGCGGCATTAAAGATGAACCGGTTGAAAAATTATCTGATAATTTTATGAAATTAAATTCTGAAGTTGACCAAATAATTATTTCTTCTGATAAACGGCTAAGATGCATCATACCTATTGAACATCCATTTAAGAAATCTAAAACAAAATCCCTGTTGGAAACCGAATCAAGTGCATTACCAGAAGGGGAGTCGAAGCCAAGTTTTTTCGCCGTTAAATCTCTATCTAACGGAAGCGTTGAACCGGCTAATGCACCTGAACCAAGCGGGCATTCGGATAAAGATTTCTTTATGAAATTAAATCTGTTTCTGTCCCGCTGAAACATCTCAACATAAGCCAAAAGATGAAAAGCCAGTGAAACCGGCTGCCCTCTCTGTAGATGAGTGTAACCCGAAATTATTGTTTCGGTATTGGATGAAGAAATCTCTACAAATGCCTTTTGAATTTCTCTTAAAGAATAAATTATATCGTCGCAAGCTTTTTTTGTCCACATAATCAAATCAGTCGCAACTTGGTCGTTCCTGCTTCTCCCTGTGTGAAGTTTTCCGGCTGTCTCTCCTATTAATTCAAACAATCTTGCTTCAACTGCGGAATGAATATCTTCATACCCATTTTCCGTAGGCTTCCATCTGTTCGATTTCCATTCGATTTTTATCTTCTGCAATCCCTCTACTAATTTCTTTGTCTCCTCCTGAGTAATAATTCCTGCTTTAGAAAGCATCTCTGCGTGAGCAATGCTTCCTTTAATATCTTCAAGTATCAAATTTATATCAACGTTCAATGAAGAAGAGAACTTTAAAGCACCGGAATTAAGATTCCCGTTAAACCTTCCGCCCCAGAGCATTATACTATTACCTCTTGCTTTGCGAATTTTTCAACCTGCGTAATTGTTTTGTATGGAAGTCCGTATATTTTAATAAAACCGTCTGACGCTTTATGATCAAAGGTGTCTTCCGAAGTATATGTAGCTAGATTTTTGTTGTAAAGACTATACACAGAACTTCGCGATAGAGTTTTTATTGTCCCTTTGTAAAGTTCTAATTTAATTTCGCCTGTTATATTTTCCTGGGTAGAATCAACGAAAGCCATTAGTGATTTGAAAAGGGGAGAGTACCAAAGCCCGTCATAAATTAAATTTGCTACTTTGTTAGAAATATTTTGTTTGAATCTAAAAGTCTCTTTGTCAAGTATTAATTTTTCTAATTCAAAATGTGCATGGTGAAGTATTACTGCCGCGGGTGCCTCGTATACTTCTCTTGATTTAATTCCAACAACTCTATTTTCAATTAAGTCCAATCTACCGACTCCGTTATTAGCACCAATTTCCTTTAGCCTGGTAACAAGATCAACTGCACCCATTTCAATTCCATCTAAACTTACCGGTATTCCTTTTTCAAATCCAATTGTTATTTCTTCCGAAATATTTGGAGCTTTTTTCGGGTTGGTAGTAATTTGATATGCATCTTCAGGCGGAGCCGCTTCCGGGTCTTCCAGTACGCCGCATTCTATTGCAATGCCCCACAAATTTTCATCTATTGAATATGGATTGTCCTTCGTGGCTTTTATCGGAATGTTATGTGCGATTGCATAATCCATTTCTTCTTCTCGACTTTTGAATTCCCATAATCTAAGCGGTGCAATTATTTCAAGATCGGGTGAAAGAGTTTGAACACCGACCTCAAATCTTACTTGATCGTTTCCTTTCCCCGTACATCCGTGAGAAACGGCATCTGCATTTTCTTGCTCAGCTACATCAACCAACATTTTAGCAAGCAAAGGTCTCCCGATCGCAGTTGCCATGGGATATGAACCTTCATAAAGTGCCCCTGCTTTAAGGGCTTTCCATGCATATTGGGTTAAGAATTCCTCTCTTAAATCAAAAACGTATGATTTTACTGCGCCTGTTTTAGCAGCCTTTTCTTTTACTCCTTCTATCTCTTTTACCTGACCGAGGAATCCAGTTGCAGTTATTATCTCGGCATCATATTGTTCACTTAACCATTTAACCATTACCGATGTATCTAAACCGCCGGAATATGCAACTACGATTTTTTTCTTTGACATTTTTTATCTCCTTATATATTTCTAACCGACTTGCTCGGTCATCATTTTTTTAATTAACGAAACTAAACTTTCTATATGAGTGTGAGAACTTGGAATAACCAAAACTGTATCGTCGCCTGCAACTGTTCCGATAATCTCCGGCTTGTTTAGGCGGTCAATAAAATGAGCTATGCCTTGTGCGCGCCCGGCTAAAGTTCTGACAACTATTAGAGACTCATTATTCTGCACATTTAGAATCTCAAAACCTATTAACTTTGCAATTTGCTTGCCGGATTCGTGCGAGTCGAGAATGTACCGCGGACCTCTTTCTGTAATTGCGCGTATAACTCCGAGCTCAGCAAAATCCCGGCTTAACGTGGCTTGCGTTACCATTATCCCTTCTGCCTCAAGCATCTTTACTAAATTGTCGTGCGATGATATAAACCTGTTGTTAAGCAGTTCTTTTATACGATTTAATCTCTTTAATTTTACTGACATAATTTTTATACTTTTATATCTGAAATAACTTTCTTAAGTGTTAAAAGAAATTTTGCTATTTCGTTTTGAGTTATTATAAACGGAGGCAATATCCTGAGAACAAAATCTCCTGCTGTGCCTACCACAAAACCCTCCTCAAGCATTTGTGAAGCAACTTTTTTTGCCGGAACTGTATTGGGAAATTCGACTCCGATAATTAAACCTTTGCCGCGTATGTTTTTTATTGAAGGATGATGCAAGCCGTGAAGTCCGTTCATTAGAATGTTTCCTATAGCAGAAATGCCGTCAAGCGCATTATCATCTAATAAGTCAACAACTTTATTTGCAATTGCAACTGCAACGGGGTTGCCTCCGAATGTCGAACCGTGATCTCCGGGCTTGATTACTGCGGCTACTTCTTTTGAACATAATGTTGCGCCAAGCGGAATGCCGTTTGCCAATCCTTTTGCAGATGTAACTATATCCGGAAGTATATCCTCATGCTGATACGAATAAAATTTACCCGTCCTCCCGACTCCTGTCTGAATCTCATCAACAATCAAAAGTATATTCTTTTCGCTGCATAGCTCCCTTAGACCTTTAATATAATTTTCCGGTGGCTCGTTCACCCCGCCTTCTCCTTGAATCGTTTCAACCATAACGGCTGTGGTTTCTTCTGTGATTGCATTTGCAATGGCAGAAAGACTACCGTAAGGCACGTGCGAAAAACCCGGCAGCATTGGTTGGAATCCATTCCAAAATTTGTATTGACCTGTTGCAGATAAACTTCCGTAGCTTCTTCCATGAAAACTGCCGTGTGTTGAAATGATATGGCTTCTTCCGTTGCCCCATTTCCTTGCAAATTTAATCGCGGCTTCATTTGCTTCAGTACCTGAGTTGGAAAAAAATACATAATCCATTCCCGATTTTTTTGCCAGTTTATTCGCTAAGGATTCTTGAAGTGAAGACGAAAATAAATTTGATGTGTGCCAAAGTTTATTTATTTGTTCCGTTGCCGCAGCTTTTAATTGCGGATGATTATGCCCGAAGCTCGTTACCGCAATTCCACAGTAAAAATCGATATATTCCTTACCGGATGTATCGTATAGTAAGAATCCGTTTCCTCTTTCAAACTCTATTGGGTATCTGTTGTAATTTTTAAGCAATGCTGACTTTTGCATAACCACTTTCCGTTTTATTAATAATCCATGTTCCGTTTAATTTTTCTTGATCTAAAAGCTGAGAGCCGATCCAAATTTTGTTGATTCCCATTTTCAAAAGCTCTACGCAGCTTTTTAATTTTGGAATCATTCCATCCGTGATTTGCCCATCAACTATCCCGCTGATAATCTCATCTTCAGAAAGCGAACTTACCACGCTTCCGCTTATTTTGACACCGTCAACATCAGAAACAAAAAATACTGAATCTGCTTTTACTGCAAGCGCAACTGTTTCCGCAAAAAGGTCGGCATTTACATTCATTAAATTTCCGCTTGCATCTCTGCAAACGCTTGAAAATATTGGAATGATCCTTTCGTTAAGAAGCTCAATTATCCAATTTGCAGAACCTACTAATTCCGGCTTGCCTACATATCCGAGTTCTTTATCAAAATAATTTGCTATAAAAGTTCCCCGGTCTATTCCAGATAACCCCATGGCTTCAAAGTCCGAAGAATTTAGTTTTGCCGCAAGCCGGGAGTTGATTAAACCTGCTTGTACGGCTGCTACTACTTCCATTTGTCCCATAGAAGTCACACGCTGTCCGTTTACAAATTTTGTTTCGTGCCCAAGTTTTTCAGACCACTCGGAAATGTTCTTACCTGCTCCGTGAACGATTATAATTCCCTGAAAGTCTTTATAAAGATTTTTAATGGAATTAACCCAAATATCGGTCGAGGTAAATTCGGAAATTGTTTTTCCGCTTATTTTTAAGATGGCAATTTTCATATTATCTCCCAATCAAGTCCTGTAATCGGCGTTAATCTTTACATACTCCTCGCTTAGATCGCAAGTCCACCAGGTTGTTTCTTCCGAGCCTTCTCCTAAATCTATACTTATTTCAAATTCCTTTTGAGATAATATTTTTGAAGCTAGTTCTTCGTCAAGTGTTAATGTGTAATTTGGTAGAAGCACAGGGAGATTATTAAAGCTGATAGAAACTTTAGCCGGATCAAAATCTGCCCCGCTTTGACCTGCGGCGCTTAATATTCTTCCCCAATTCGCGTCAGCACCGTGGATTGCTGTTTTAACAAGGGAAGAATTTGCAATTGATTTGCCGACTAGATCTGAATCTGATTTTGTCTTAGCTCCGCTAACTTTTATGGTTACTAATTTCGTTGCACCTTCGCCGTCCGAAACAATTGATTTTGCCATTTCAATTGAGACGGCTTTTAATGCGGATAAAAATACCGAATAATCATCTGAGTTTTTTACTACCGAAATTCCTGAAGCCCCGTTTGCTAAAAGAATTACCATATCATTTGTGCTTGTCTCGCCGTCGACTGAAATTTTGTTGAAAGAAATGTTCACCGTCTCTTTAAGTAAATCCTGAAGAAGATACTTCTCTATCTTAGCATCGGTTGAAATAAAACCAAGCATTGTTGCCATGTTTGGCATGATCATTCCACTCCCTTTGCAAATACCGCCGATTGTTACGTCGCCGCTTTTCAATCTAACCCTTACGGCAAAAGATTTTATCTTAGTATCCGTGGTCATTATTGCTTCTGCGGCATCAAATCCGCCGCTGACGGAAAGCAGCGGAATAATATCATCAAGGCCGGTTTGAATCTTTTCAACAGGAAGTCGTTGTCCAATAACACCTGTAGAACTGATTAAAACTTCGGTGGGAAGGAGATTTAATTTTTCCGCACACCATCTTTGCATCTTAAGTGCATCGTCGTATCCCGATTCGCCCGTGCATGCATTTGCGTTGCCTGAATTGATCAAAATTGCTTTAACACTTTTGTCAAGTTTAATAACATTTTGCGAGATAACTAATGGTGCTGCCTTAACTTTATTCAAAGTAAATGTTCCTGCAGCAGTGCATGAATGTTCGGAATAAATTAAAGCAAGATCCTTTTTCCTTTTCTTTATACCGCAAAATACTCCGGCTGCCTTAAATCCCTTGGCAGATGTAACGGATCCATTCTCAATAAACTGAAACATTTTTAACTCCGTTATTTAGAAGGCTTAAGGTCTCGTCCCATCCGAATAGAATGTTCATATTTTGAATTGCCTGGCCGGAAGCTCCTTTTATTAGGTTATCTATTGCTGATGTAATTATCAAAACTCTATCTTTAATAGAGATATTTATATCGCAAAAGTTTGTATTTACTACCCAATTTAATTGTGGAGGAATTTCCCTGATCCTTACAAACGGAGATTCCGAATAAAAAGATTTGTACTTGCTAACTATTTCCTTTTCGGAAATACTATTTTTTAGGTGAATTGAAGTTGTTGCATAAATTCCTACTGCAACTGGTAAAAGATGAGTTGAAAAAGAAAAAGGGGAATTAAATTCAAATGTCTTTAGCATCTGTAAAATTTCCGGTTGATGTCGGTGCTTGTTTAGGTTATAGGCTGATACATTCCCGTCCATCTCGGACATTAATAACTCTTGCTTTGGAGTTTTACCTGCACCGCTTGTTCCGGAATATGCTACTGTGCTAGCCGTGATAATTTCATCACCAAATGAATCTACAAACGGAATTAATGAAAGCAGTGTTGCCGTTGGATAGCATCCGGGGTTGGCTATTAAATTTGTCCCAGTATAATCAATGCCTTGGTAATCTGCTAATCCATAAATTTTGGTAGTTAAAAGCTCGGGTGATGTATGCGTTTTACCATACCATAATTCATATTCCTCTTTGGAATCTAACCTATAATCACCGCCAAGGTCAATAACCTTCTTACCTTTTGAAATCAATTCCGGCACTATCTTCAATGCTTCGCCGTGCGGTAATGCGATAAAATATAAATCATGCTCACCTAAATTATCTATACTGCCGATTGCAGAATTCTGTATAATATTATCAAATTCCGGAAACAAGCTTGATAAACTTTGTCCGGCTGATGAATTACCATAAACTATAAATTCTTCAATAAATGGATGATTATTGCAAAATTGGACTAGTTTCTTACCTGTATAACCACTACCTCCGATGATACCGACTGAAATCATTTAGCATTGCCTATGAATAATTATTCTAATTGTTAAATTATTGACGGCTAATTTATAGAATAAATATTTATTTGTCAAATATTTATTGTATATAAATGCAAGGATATATCATAATACGCCATTTATTCAAAGTATAAGGGATATTTATGCAATTAAATGGAAATAATTGTAAACATAGAAAGGGGAAATAGATTAGAGTTCCGCAAAGGAGGAGTAAGTAAGTAGGGCAATAGGCAATAGGGAATAGGGAATAGGGAATAGGGAATATGCAATATGCAATAGGCAATATGCAATATGCAATAGGCAATATGCAATATGCAATAGGCAAGTAGGGCACACAATGTCTCAGGGTTAATATGAGAAGAATGCTATGCTTGGGATTTCTCCCCGCAAACGGGGCGAGTGCTCACTTCGTTCGTAGAAATAACGGTTGTATAAGAAGGATTTTTTACTAAGCATACCTGCGGCAGTGTAGTAATGAGGGTATGGCGAGTTTTGTTTGGGTACAACATTTATTTGAGTTTAATTATCAACTCAGCAAATTCTCTGAAAGCGCCGTTACCACCTTTATTTATGCATACGTAATCAACAATATTTCGAATATTCTCAACTGCATCTGCCGGTGCAGCCGAAAGTCCAACCATTTTTAATAATTCGTAATCATTCATATCATCTCCAATAAATGCCACATTTTCCGGCTGCAATTTGTTTTTCTTTAGAATTTTGCTGAAAAGTATGTGTTTTTCCTTAACACCGACATATAATTCTGTAATTTGAAGCTTCTCGGCACGCTTTTTTATCGTTCCCGAGATTTCTCCTGTAATTATCCCGGTCGGTATTTTTGCCAAATCTCTAAGACGCTCTACTCCCATACCATCACGAATAGAGAACCTTTTTAATTCTTCGCCACGGATTGAGTAATACACCCCCGTATCAGTTAAAACTCCGTCATTATCGGTTAAAAGAAGTTTAATTTTTGCCGCTTTTTTTGCAAGTTCACTTTTTTTCATAGCTAAACCGTTAAATATTATAATTTTATGGACAAAATTGTTGTTTACTAATATAGCATTTCTTAAATTAAATTAATTAACTATTTAAGGTAATTTTAATGAAGATAATTAGACCAAAAAAATTAACAAAAGGCGATTTAATAGGAATTATTTCACCCGCATCTTCTGCCGATGATCTAACTAAGGTTGAAACCGGAGTAAGATATTTCGAAAAGTTGGGATACAAAATTGAAGTTGGAAAGAATGTCGGGAAATCCCAAGGTTACTTAGCCGGCAGCAACGAAGAACGGCTTAATGATCTTCATTATATGTTCAAGAAAAAAGATGTAAAAGCAATTATAAGCATTCGAGGCGGGTATGGTTCAACACGGCTTCTTGATAAAATTGATTATAATCTTATCAGAATGAATCCAAAAATATTTGTTGGCTACAGTGATATAACTGCACTTCAAATGGCGTTTTTTACAAGAGCAGGCTTGGTAACTTTTGCAGGACCTATGGTTGCGGTAGACTTTCATAATGAAGTCGATCCTTCTGCTGAAGAGAATTTTTGGATGATGGTAACAACGAATAAGAAAATAGGTAAGGTAGTGTGCCTTAATGGTGAGAAAATTTTTCAGTTAACAAAGGGAGATAAGAATGGAAGAATTATTGGCGGCAATTTATCATTAATTACTTCCCTTGTCGGGACAAAATTTCTACCTCCGATGAAAGATAAAATTTTGATGTTAGAAGAAATTGGAGAAGCGCCTTACCGAATTGATAGAATGTTGAATCAACTTCGGCTTGCAAAGGTATTTAATCAAGTCAGTGGAATTATTTTAGGAGCTTTTATAGATTGCAATGAAAAAGATCCTACAAAAAAGACTTTAACTTTAAACGAAGTTATTGAAGATTACTTTGCAAAGTTGAAAATACCTGTTGTTTATAACTTTAGACATGGCCACATTAAGGATAACCTAACCATTCCGCTTGGAATAAATATAAGGCTTAATGCCAATAAAGGTTGTATAGAATATTTAGAACCTGCGGTGAAGTAATTAGATTGGACTCATTCATAATTGGAGGTGTGTAAAATGTCTTTTACGAAAATGTATTTCTGCTGCCATTGCTTTAGCCTCATTCTCGTAAATACCAAAAACTGTTGATCCGCTTCCGGTCATTAAAGAAAATAATGCGCCAAGGTTATACATCTCTTTTTTAATTTGTCCAATTTCCGGATAATTCTTGAATACTACATCTTCAAAATCATTTTTTATTATTCCGTCTAATTTTGAAAAATCAGGCTCATGCCGAATAATTTCATTTAGACTTTTAGCCGGATTTTTAGGAATAATATTTTGATAAGCCCACTTTGTAGATATATGAATTCCCGGATTTACAATTAGAATAGGGAAGTCAATAGTTAAATCTAAAACGCTCAATGCTTCTCCACGACCGGACGCAAAGCTTGGTCGTGGATCAAGGAAAAATGGTACATCTGAACCCAACTGCAGTGCAATTTTATTTAGCTGCTCTTTGGATAAATTCAAATTATAGAGCACATTAATGGAGTGCAAAGTTGCCGCTGCATCTGAACTTCCTCCTCCCATTCCTGCCCCGACGGGGATATTTTTTTCTAAATAAATCTTCATTGAAAATATTCGGTGGGATTCTTTTTCCAATATTTCCTTTGCCTTTATGACCAAATTGCTGCTGTCTAATTCAAGCGTATGATTACTGCATGAAAAGGAATTCTCATCAGACTTAACGAAATTTATTTTATCAAATAGGCGTATAGGATAAAAAATCGTTTCAATATTATGATAACCATCCGGTCTTTCCCCGGTTATATTCAATCCAAAGTTTATTTTAGCCGGAGCTTTAAATTCTATTTTTTCCATCTAGTAATCTCTTGAGTGATTTTATATGATTAGGTGTTGTACCGCAGCACCCTCCCACAAATGAAGGAGATTTCAAAAGAATATTCTTAAACAAATTAGAATATTCATCCGGCGAAGTACCTGTAACTATAATTTCGTCAGCGAATGAACCTTTGCCGGCATTAAGATAAACACCCCAGTTGAAATCAAATTTATTTTTTGTGTACAGTCTCATGAATGTATCAGGTTTTATGCAATTGACACCTATAGCTAATGGGTTATAATTCCGGATAAATTCAATCGCAGTCCTTAATGATTCACCTGATAGTAAATTTAGACTTTCGTCAACAAACAGACTGATGACGTAGGGGATAGAATTCTTTGAACAATACTTACAGATTATCTTAACTTCGTCAAAGTGACTTTGTGTTTCATTCAAGACGAAGTGGCATCCACTATCTATAAGTAATTCAATATGTTTATGGTGATTAGCTTCTAATCTTGTTAGCGTTAAATTTCGTCTGAGTTGATAACAATCTTCAGCAGGGGCGTTTGAACCAGCAATGAATACCGGCAAACCATTTGCAGCTTGTATGGCTAAGTTTACTGCAATTTTGACTAATTTATTTTTATTTATTCTCTTATTAAAACCCTTTACCGCTTCGGGATTAGTGCGGAAAGTATTTGTGGTAATAATATCTGCGCCTGCTAATATATATTCTTTGTGAATCTGGAATACTTGCTCCGGGTCTTCTAAGTTAGCCATAGACATCCACATAGAGCCCTGGCTTTTTAATCCCTTTTTCTGAAGCATACTTCCCATAGCTCCGTCCAAAATTAATGGTCTGTTAATTCTTCTTGCTAAAGAAAACGGATTTATTGAATTATTACTTATCATTTTCTATAAGTATATTTCTTAAAAACGGCTCAAATTTTGTCTTAACTTCATCAAAAGTAACGTTTCTTAAGTTTGGCGCTTCAGTAATTATGCAATCAAATTTTGAGCGATAAGGTGACCAAATCATATCGTTCGTATTGTATTTTACGTAAATACCGAAAACCGGCACCTTAAAAGCAGATGCTAAATGAACCGCTGCAGTGTCGGGAGTAAATAGTAGATTTAGTCGTGAAATCATCGCAGCATATTCATCATAATTCTTGGAAAAATAAACCTTGATCTTTCCTTCGGATATTTGCCCGGCTAATTCTATATCGTCAGGCGCAGTTAGCAGCACACATTTTAAGTCAAAAGTAGAAATGAAAGCAAATAACTTGTGGTAGTTTTCAACTCCCCAAAATCTTGCATTGCTTCCTGCCGAGATGTTTACACCTACTAAGGCAGCGTCATTTAATTTATTGTTTTGCAAAAACTTAGCTGCATCAACTTCCGAACTTTCCTGAACTGAATATTGGATATTAACATCTTCTTTTTTACAATTATTACTGAATAATTTGCATATCTCTAATATTCTTTCCACCACATGGTAATTTTTAGGATTAAGCTTAGGAACTGTTTTAGTATATATTTTTTTATTTTCTTTCTCTAAACCAAATTTGTTTGATGCTTTAGAAAAGGCGATTAGAAATGTTACCGTAGTAGAAACATCGTCGTGCAAATCAACAACAGTATTAATCTTATTATCTTTGATGAATTTCAGAACAGTTAATATTCCCTTAATTCCTTTTTCAAAGACAATAACCTGGTCAACGTCATTGTTATTCTCAAATATAAAATAATTTTTTCTGTCAGCAAGTAGAAATATTTTACTTTTTACAGTCTGCCTGATTTCGTGAATTAGGGGAGTGACAACCAGCGCATCACCGATTCGATTCAATCTAATAAACAAGATTTTAGAATTTGCATTTTGGTAATCTACCTCCTCCGGTTGAGAGGAATACCGGAAGCTCAATAAAATGTTCAAAAGAATTTTCCTTAGAAAAATTTCTATCTTCTTCATCTCTTGACCAGAGAAAGATTATTTTTTAAGATTAACAACTCTACTTTTTCTAATATCTTTTCTAAAGATAAATCAATAAAGCATTCGTGTTTGTAACGGCACTGCTGCAGATTGCAGATGATACAAAACAAATCATCTTTAATTACGTAATCTGATTTATCAGAATATGGACCATGCATTTTTGGATTAGTCGGACCGAATAATCCGAGAGTAGGAATTCCTAAAGCGGCGGAAATATGCATCGGACCGCTGTCATTTGCTAATACAATAGTACAATTATTTATTAGACCCGACATTGACGATAAATCGGTAGCAGGCGCAAGAATTGCTTTTTCCGGCAGATGACTTTTTATGTAATTCGCATCTTCCTCATCACCGGGTCCCCAAAGGATCAAGAATTTGGACTTATATGTTGAAGAAATTGCCTCGCAAATTTCTACCCATTTCGAAGCATCGCATCTTTTTGAAGCCCAACCGCCTGATGGAATAATACCTATAACAGATTCATTCGCAGTGAAATTATTCAGAATAAATTCCTTGCCTGCAGAATTATCTTTTTCAGATACGTAATAATGAATTTTCTTAGAAATGACCGGGATATCAAGCGGCTTCAACAATTCAAGATTATGTTCTGCCGAATGATGATTTCCGCGGCTTGACGAAGCTAAAATATTGTAGGCATACCTTCTGCCCCTATATGCAAAACCAACACGGTATTTTACTCCTGATAAGAAAGTAATCTGTGCACTTCTCGGATTAGACCATAAATCCAGGATAAGATTATATTTTTCTTTTCTAATCCGCAAAGCAACTTTAAGCGGAAATTCTGCTTGTCTCATTGTTAAGATTTCATTCACAAGCGGATTATTCTGTAAAGATTCTTTTGCAAAATCCTCGACTAAGTAATCGACCTTAACGGAAGGGAAGTATGCCGCAAGATTTTCAAGTACAATTGTCGAAAGGACAATATCTCCGATCCCGCGCGGTTTAATGCAGAGTATTTTCTTTATTTCATCTGAATTTATTTTAATCATTCTTTCTCTAACTTATTCCCTTAAACTTGAACTTAATCTTCCTCTTCAACTTAATGTGCGTCAAGCCAGTTATCGCCAACTCCTGTTTCTACTAAAATAGGTACATTCATCGGCATTGCATTCTCCATCAATTCTTTAATCATAGGTCTTAATTCTTCAACTTCATCTTTATGAGCATCAAATAAAAGTTCATCATGCACTTGCAATACCATTTTAGTTTTTGTCTTTTTCCTCTTCAACTCTCTGTAAATATTTATCATCGCAATCTTTATCATATCCGCTGCGGTTCCCTGAATCGGCATATTTATCGCAACCCTTTCCTCGAATTGACGAACCACACGGTTGTTACTATTAATATTTTTTAGGAATCTTCTTCTTCCAAGCAGTGTTTCGGCAAATCCTTTTTCGCGTGCTTTTATGACGGAATCATCCATAAAATTTTTAACGCGCTTAAAGGTATTAAAATATGTTTCGATAATTTCTTTTGCATGAGCTTGAGTTACTCCAAGCCTTGTCTTCAATCCGAATGCGCCTATGCCATAAAGAATCCCAAAATTTACTTCCTTAGCCTTCCTTCGCATATCGGGAGTAACATCCTGAGGCTTTACCATAAATACTAATGCTGCTGTGCTTCGGTGAATATCTTCTCCATTCTTAAATGCTTTTGTTAAACCTTCGTCGCCGCAAATACTTGCCATAATTCTTAATTCAATTTGACTGTAGTCCGCACTTAAAATTACATAATCTTTATCTCTTGGAATAAATGCTTTGCGGATTTCTTTTCCCATCTCTGTTCTTACCGGAATATTTTGAAGATTAGGTTCATTGCTAGATAATCTTCCCGTTGCAGCTACAGTTTGGTTAAAACTTGTATGAATTCGTCCGGTGTGTTTATTTATTAAACCCGGAAGGGAGTCGGTATAAGTTGACTTTAATTTAGAGACCTGCCTGTAATCCAAAATAATATCTATAATCTCATGCTCTCCTCTCAAGATGTCGAGAGAGCGGGCATCTGTAGAGAAACCGGTCTTAGTTTTCTTTCCTTTTTGAAGACCAAGTTTATCAAAAATAATTTTTTGCATCTGCTGTGGGGAGTTTATATTGAATTCTTCTCCGGCTAATTCAAATATTTTCTTTGTATAATTATCAAGTAGAATCTGTAAGTCACGGCTCAATATGTTCAACACAGATTCGTCAACCCGTATTCCTTCCCGCTCGATATCCTCAAGCACCGGGGCAAGAGGGAACTCAACTTCATAAGCAAGTTTCGTTAGATTATTCTTTTCAATTTCTTGTTTCAATATTTCATAAAGACGAAAAGTTATATCAGCGTCTTCAGCTGAATAATTGGAAAGCTCGCTTGGATTAACATCAAAAATCTTTGTTGGATCTTTCTTTTCCCCGATTAAATCAGATAGAGGAATTGGCTTGTAGTGAAGATATTTCTGAGCAAGTTCATCCATTCCGTGTTTCTCATCCGGATCAATAATATAACTTGCCAGCATTGTATCGAAGTAAAAGTTATTTACTTCAATTCCATAACTCCTTAAAACTCCGATGTCGTATTTTCCGTTCTGGCAAACCTTCTTAATTAACTTATCCTCAAATAGAGGCTTAAATATTTTAACAAACTCATCTACGCTCAATCTATCATTTAAGTCTTTGCTAAAGAGATCTTTTTTGGAGGAGAAAGGATTTACAGCAACAAAAAATCCTTCGCCTGGTTTAGTGGAAAAAGAAACGCCGGCTAAGTTTATATTCAAAATATCCAGAGAATCTGTTTCCGTATCGAAGACGAATAATTCAACTTTCTTCAAAACACCAGCAAGCTGTTTTGCAGCTTCTGAACCTGTGATCAATTCATACTTAACCTTTGTCTTGTCAAATGAGGAAATCTCTTGATTGGAAATTTCCAGAGGTACACTCTGTGCATTATTTCCATATATAGTCAGAAGTCTGCTATATAAGTTTTTAAACTCAAGATCTACAAATATTTTTCTTAATCTTTCATAATCCGGTGTTTCAAATTTTGCGTCATCAAAATTCATTTCAAGAGGAACTTCGCAATGAATGGTGGCAAGGTCTTTTGATATAAATGCGCTCTCTTTACCTTCAATAAGCTTTGCTTTTATTCCGGCTTTATCAATTTCGTCAATATGGTTATATATCTCTTCCACTGAACCATACTTCTGTATAAGAGGAATTGCGCCCTTAGGGCCGATTCCTTTTACTCCGGGAATATCATCCGATGAATCGCCTATCAGTGCAAGGTAATCAATCATCTGTTTGGGTTCAAATCCAAACTCTTCTTTTACTCTTGCAACATCATATACTACATTTTCATCAGTTGTTTTGCCCGGCTTTATTACTTTTACTTTATCAGTTACCATTTGATTAAAATCTTTGTCGGGGGTTATTACATATGATTCCAATCCCAACTCTTCAGCTCTTAAAACGGCAGTGCCGATAATATCATCTGCCTCATACTTGGGCAATATATAAATAGGAATTTTCAGCACTTCAATAATTTCTTTAATACGGTCTATCTGGGGGATCATATCATCCGGCATAGCCGACCGAGAAGATTTGTAGTTTTCATATTTATCGTGCCGGAAAGTTTTTTCTTTTGAATCAAAAGCCACGGCGAGGTAATCGGGTTTTGTATCTTCCAAAATTTTTAAGAGTTGGGTTATAAATCCAAACACTGCCGAAGTAGGTTCGCCTTTAGATGTAACTAATGGGCGATTTATAAAAGCAAAATATGCTTTATATGCAAGAGCCATTGCATCGATAATAACAAACTTTTTGTTCTTCATGTATTCCTTGAAAATTGAATTACTGTCAGTTCAAATTAACGGATTAACCGGTAATTTTCAAAGGGATAAAAGTAAAAGAAAAGGAATAATGGAGGGATGGAGGAAAAATAGTCAATTTCTTTTTTCCAAAGGTTACGTAAAATGATTTATTAATTGTCAAAAATGGCAGATAAAAAATAGCAGATCTGTTTTAGTACAAGATATAAGCAAGATATGTACAAGATAAGACCGAGTGAGAAGTTGCGAATAAAGGCTAAAAACGCATTATTTTATTTTTGCTATTTTGAAGGTGTGACAAATTTGTCAAAGTGAATTTCTTGCTTAGGAATGAACTCAAAAAAGGGACTATGCAATACGGAAAAAATAATTATGGGCACTTCTAAATACTATCTTTTATAAAAATTTAACGCAAAGACCCTGCCCGTCGGTAGGCAAGCTCCTTAGATATGACATACAAGTAATTGTCATTGTTATGAGCCTGCTTGTCCAAGACTCTTGCACAACTCCTAATTGTCATTTCGAATCCGGCTTTAGCCGGTGAGAAATCCCATGTATAACTCAAGTATACGAGTTGAGCATGGGATATCTCAGTCGCTGACTCCTTCGATATGACATACAAGTAATTGTCTTTCGAATCCGGCTTAAGCCGGGGCCTGTCCCGTATGCCCCGTTTACCCCGTTTGCGGGGTTTGCGGGAAGAAATCCCCTTGTAAAGCTTAGATGGTCGAATTGAACATGGGATTTCTCCATCGAGGACCTGCCTACCGACAGGCGGGTATTGAAGTTTTTAAAGTGCCCTTATGCCGCTTCGCAGTATAAAATCTTAATTTTCTTGGGCAAACATTTTGTACTGTTCATACATCGCAACGGCAGCATCGAATTCAAATCTTGTTCTTATCATATAGGATTGATCTCTTTCAGCAAGAGGTCGCTCGTCTTCCCATTCCAAATTAGAATTTAATACTTTTTGACTAACTAAGTCCTCTATTACCCATGAGCCGATTTCATTTTTCCTTGATTTCATCGTAAGAAAAATCATTCCGTCAATTTGAAACCTTACGGCTAGATTAAACCATTTAATTTTTTCTTGATCGCTTAACATGTTTATTGTTTTTTTACGTTAACGTATTATCGAAAAATATTCCCATTTTTTTAGCGCAATGGACAAATCTCACTGCTGTCCAAAATAATTTTGGAATTTATAATAACCCGCGAAATTATGCGGGATTATTATTTTATATATTTCACTACAGAACAATCCATCATATTTCGTCCATACGCATTTGGTTCAACAAGAATCTAAGTCCACACAGTTGCGATACAAAGACCAACGGCATACTTTAGATAATGTCCTTCTATAAATTAATTACTCAAGTTGACCGCCGTTGAAGGTAAGCCGTTAAAACGGCTGATTTATAGTGTTTTGAACAAGTAGCCCACGACTTCAAGTCGTGGGTTGCTTAACATAAAACCCTATTTATTAACCGTTTCAACGGTTTCTAATACCTAAATAAAGACTAGCGGTCAACTTGAGTTAATTATATGTCGCTCCTCTGGAGCTTTATTCTTTTTTTTATCTTTTTCTACTAATAGGTCACCGCTCTGCGGTTCTGACCGTTTTACGGAGCTTGCCACGTTTGCCCCGTTTGCGGGAAGAAATCCCCTGAGTACACAAATAGATGTCATTGAATCCGTCCGCTTTCAGCGGATTAGCCGGTGAGAAATCCCATGTATAGCATAGTAACACGAGTTGAGCATGGGATTTCTCAGTCGCGTCCGCTCCTTCGAAATGACAATGGGAAAAAATATTTGTCATTTCGAATCCGGCCCTGCCGGTAGGCAAGGTTCATTCGCCGCGGCGAATTCATAATTCAAAATTGCGGCTTGCCGCGCTATTATTATATAAAAAAAGCCCCAGCGGGGCGAAACGTTAGCAGACAATATCATATTCAAATTAACATTTATATACGAACAAGAATTTATATCATTACAAAAACGGCATTTGAGAAACCGATGAATCGGTTAAAAGGTATCCTTTTCATTTATTTTCCCACGAATAAAATTCGTGGGCTGCTATGATAACTTTTAATCGATTTCATACAAATGATCATTATTTATTTTTAATATTAGTAGACACCTATGGGTAGGGATGTTATATGAAATTTTATTTTGGACAAATATGACAAATCTAAGCCTAAGGTACGAGTTTTTCTTTTTTGTTGTATTGATACTTATCTTACCAAACTTTTTCTCCGACGGCTTGCAATAGCTCATACCTACCGATGACGTATCGATATAGCGCTTCGAGTCGCATTAGTTTTGCTTGAGCAAGAGAAGTTTCGGCGTCGAGAAGGTCTAGGTTTGTGACAGTTCCGGCTTCGTATCGGATTTTCGCCTGGCTTAAGGCAGTGTCTGCTTGTTGAACCGCAACATCTGTTGTGTTAAACTTATCCATACTGGAGTGCAGATCGGAAATACCTTTTTGTACATCAGTTTTTACCCGGAGAATAACATCACTCTTATAAGAATCGGCAGCTTGAATATTGGCAGAAGATTCTTGATGCATTTTTTCTTCACGATATCCGCCGAAATATGGAATAACTCCGGAAAGTGGAATATTCACATTTACTGCAGCCATGTAATTTCCTCTCCACGCGTCCAAATTAGGTATGTATCCGTTCTTTAGGCCATAACTAGCCGCAACATTAACTGTCGGATTATACATTGCTGACACAACATTATCATGAGCCTTTTCAGAAGCAATTTGGTCGTTTGCAGATTTAATCTCATATCTGTTTTGCATTGCAAGATTAATTAATGAGTCGGCATTATATTGAACAGGGGACTCGCTAAATTCACCTACCGGTTCGATAATTTCATTAGAGGGTATTCCAAGAAGTTGTCTCAAGTTAATTTCAGAATTTGTTAGAGAATTTTCAAGGTTAATTTTTTCTTCTTCAGCGGACGAAAGATGTACTTTTGTCGTAAGAACATCAAATGATGTAGCAGTGCCTGCCTCTACTTTTTTCTTTATTAAAGCGATATGTTCTTTCAAAGTATTTATTGCTTCATTCTGAACTTTAATACTTTGCTTTATAAAAAGAATTGTATAAAAGATTTGAGCAGTACGGTAAGCCAATTCTTGTTTAACAAGTTCTAACCTGTCTTTATAACCAGCTACTTGAGATTTGGCAAAATCAATATCTTTCTGCCGTTTGTCGAAATCATAAATAGTTGCACTAACCCCCAAGTGTTCGTCAAAATTATTGGCAGGAAACATATCGAAATTTCCTAATCCGGGGAAATTGATAGATGCCAAAGGTCCAAGCCGGGCATAATTCAAAGAAATTCCGGCATTTGGATAAAGTGAGCTTTTGCTTTCATCTACTCTTGCTTTTGAAGCAGTTATTAAATGCATCTGCTGTTGAATAGCGGGGCTACTTGCAAGAACCATGTGGATAGCTTCTTCAACCGTAAGTGAATCGGTCGAATGGCTTTGCGCAGAGGTTAATCCTGTTATGAAAATAAATATTAGAGACAATAAAAGATTAAAATAAAATTTCATTTTTACACCAATAAAATAAGTTATTAACTGAGTCTTAAAAAAAATTGTCAATGCTACGGAATTATCTCATTCCAATGTTACTATCTTTTCACCCGGTCTCTTTTTCTTTTTATAACGCAAAAACATAATTGGGACAACACAAACAATGGTTATTATTGAAGCTATAAAAAAGTCATCATCTACAGAAGATACAAAAGCTTGTTGACTTAGATTATAGACCATTAATGCATTTGCACGAGCTGCTGAAACCGCAGCGTTTCCACCAACTGCTTGCTGTGAAAATCTTGCTAACCCCATCAATACATTTTTTGTTACCGGGGAATATTTGTTTATTACTTCACCGTAAGACGAAGTGTGAAAAATTGTTCTGTCTGTCAAGAGCGTTCCCATTATTGCAACTCCAAAACTTCCGCCGATTTGGCGCAAAACATTATAAAGCCCGGAAGCCTGAGCCATTCGATCTCTTGGAATGTCAGAGAGCGCTATTGTGCTAAGAGGAGTAAAAATCATCCCCATGCCAATTCCGCGCAAGTATAATGAAACCATTATTGAAGAAGTCTCTGAGAATAGCGAAAGATAGCGATTAATAAAAAGGCTTAATGCTAAAAGAGTTATACCTATAATTGCCGGGATTTTCGGATTAATTTTATCGGCGAAATTTCCCGCAATTGGCGACATTATACCCTGTAGTATTCCTATCGGTAGAAACAATGACCCTGCTTGAAAAGCGGTTCGTCCTAAACCGTTCTGCACATATAAAGGTAAAATAAATGTACTTCCGAACATTCCCATACCAAAAACAAACAGAACAAGATTTGCCATTCCAAAGTTAAAGTTTTTTAATAACCGGAGATCTATCAGCGGATGTTTGATGCTTAAATCAATTATAAGAAAAAATACCAATCCTATAAAAGACAAAGCAAAGCAGGATAATATAAACCCCGAAGTCCAGCCGCCGGTATTCCAGGCTGCATCGCCGTCCGATAATGCAATAAGCAGGAACGATAAAAAGGCAGAAACAGAGATGAATCCTGCAATATCAAATGGCTCCTTTTTCTTTGTTTTATATTCGCGTTGAATAATAAGGGTTGCAAAGATGCCGACAATACCGATTGGAACGTTAATATCAAAAATCGAGTGCCATGCAAAATTATCAATCAGATATCCTCCGAGCATCGGTCCAAGCGATACAGATGCAGCTGCTGCAATTGACCAGAAGCCCAGAGCAACACCTCGCTTTTCCGGCGGAAATTCTCTTGTCACTATTGCCATACCTACCGGCATTAATAAGCCTGCCCCGGCGCCCTGTATTATCCTGAATAAGATAAGCGCTGTTTCGTTCCAGGATAATGAACAGAGCAGAGACCCTACCGTAAACAAAGAGAGAGCCAAAGTATAAGTGCGTTTATACCCTATATGATCAGCAATCCAACCAGAAGTTGGAAGCATTACCGCAAGGACTAAAAGATAAGCAGTAGCTACCCACTTAACCTGATCAATAGAAATTCCGAATGTTGCCATTATTTTGGCAAGTGCAACATCAACAATAGTTGCATCAAGCACAGCCATAAAAGTTCCTATCATTACATTTGCAAGTACCCACCACTTGTATGATGAATGTTCATGATGTAACGAGGGAATAGTTTCTATTACTCGACCTCTCATTGATTTTTTTCCAAATCCTAACATTTATTATTTCACCTTTACTGAAATTTCAACGGACATTCCGGGTCTTAGTATCAATTTGTCACCGTTCTTTCCGTTCGGATCATTTATCGAAATTTTTACAGGTACCCTTTGTGTTACTTTTGTAAAATTTCCTGAGGCATTATTAGGCGGGATAAGTGAAAATTCGGAAGCGGTGTAATTGCCGATTTCAAAAATCCTACCGTGAAATTTAGCATCGGGATAACTATCTACAGAAATTTCAACCGGATCGTTTAAGTGAATGTGTCCAAGTTTAGTTTCTTCAAGGTTTGCAGTGACCCAAATATTTTTGATGTTGTAAATCGTAAATATTGGCTGTCCGGGCTGTACTACATCTCCTGTTAGAACCCATCTTTTTGCTACAACGCCACTCATCGGAGCGGTTACCGTTGTATTTTTTAATTGAGATTCAATTACTCCAATCTGACCTTTTGCCGAAGAAATTTTTGAAATTTCGATATTATATTCTGCTTGAGCAGCCTCTAATGCTTTTTGCGAATGATCATACTGTTCTTTTGTTGTAATACCTCCCTTGAATTGTACTTCTGCCCGTTTGAAGTCATCTTCTGCACGGCTTACGTTTACTTGTGCAAGAGGTATACTTTTTTGTGCAAGATCAAGTCCGGCTTTGGCAAATACTTCCTGAGCATGAAGATCACTCGGATCCAATTTTACTAATAATTGTCCTGTAGTTACAGTATCCCCTTCATCTGTTCCGAGAGTATCAATTCTTCCGAGAATTTTTGTACTAATAGTGACATTGTTGGCGTCTATGTATGCATCGTCGGTTGAAACATAATCCTGCATATTCATATACCAATAATATCCTGCAATTACCAGTGCAATTATAATTAGAGATAGTGGAATGATGATTCGCTTTTTCTTAAAAAGCGGTACTTCGTTGATGTCTTCATCACCGATTCCATTGGATTGAATATTTGTTGATTTATGAGGTGTCTGATTTAAATTGTCGTTTGACTTATCTTTAGTCTCCATTACTTTTTCCTTGTTACTTTCTTTTTGAAATACCGTTTATAATAATTTCAATCATTGACTTCATTGCCGATTCCATTTCATTGTAGGTCTCTTCGTCGAGGCTATTCTCACGGACTTTAAAAAACCAAGCGCGCGATCCGTAGAACATCTGCAAAATTACTTCTGCGGTTTGTTGAGGGTTTGTGACGGAAAATTCTCCGTTCTTTTTACCTAATTGAAAAATCTGTTGAAGAATTTCTACTTCTTGCTTGTGAAAATCTTTATAAAGCTCTAAAAAAGATATTCTTGTTTCCGCCGATTGCTGTAGACTGAGCGCGCGTAAATTTACAAGAGTTCTAAAATGTTCTAAACGTTTACCTGCGTATGATCTAAACATTTTACAAGCAGGAATTTTTTCGGTCAGCATGGAATTAATACCGCTGAAAAATTGTTCCGATTCATGTTTGATTACTTCATGAAAAAGGCTTTCTTTGGTAGGAAAGTAATAATATAGAGAAGCTTTTCCCATGCCTACATCTGCCGCGATCTCATCCATCGTTACTTTTGAAAAACCGTAATACGCAAAACGTTTGCGTGCGGCTCTCAAAATCATGTCATGTTTCTCGGTTGATAATTGTTCTGTCATTGTCATTCGTCCTTTATACCATACGACTGTTTCAGTTAAACAGTCGAAAAATAAAATATTCTAACTTCATAAACAAATCTTATCAAGTAATTCTAAATTAAAGTATAATAACTGGTGACGTGATTCACAGCCCTGCAAGCGTACGAATATTTTTATACGAGTTCACTATAGATAGAAGAAGAAAATAAATTCAGACAAAGTTACAATAGCTCAGATAAGTCAGTTATTCAATTAGTCGTTAAATAATAGAGATAATAAGACAAACCTTTGCGCATTTCTGGTAAAAATGTAGCCCTAATAAAGTTGCAATATATCCATTTTTAGGTGATTATTTAATCTATTGAGAAAAAAATTTGACAAACTAATAATAATATGATATAATTGCACAAACGATTGTGCAATTATAATAATTTTTCACTACTGTCCCGTTAAGGAAATAACGGTAGCTGTATGTTATTTAATTTATTAATGTTATAGACATTTTTTCTAAAATCGATTTGAAAATAAAATCATTTTTGTAACAACTTGTAATTCAATAA
>JAKAFW010000063.1:0-11492 GCA_021817845.1 Bacteroidota bacterium | reverse complement strand
TCAAACTCTTGTCCCCCTAAAAGAGTACTTTGGGCGTTTAGCAATACTATTAGCATAAAAGTCCAAATAATTAAGCTTTTTTTTACCATGGTTAGTAACTCCTTTTAAATTGATACGTTTTTTGAATAAGGAAAGACTTATTTGTAAAGTTCTATTTTAACTTCGTGCTTACCCGTCTTATTAGTAAGCTTGTAAACACCATGATCAGGTGTAATTCTATTACCATCAATAATAATTTCTTTTATGTGCTTTCCTTTGCCGGTCCATTTGAAGTTATAGATTGCTTTATGCCACCGGAAATTCTTTAGCTCTGTTAAGGGCACACCATCAATCTTTTCCGGTGCTGATATCTTTATTCCGTCTTTACTCTTTTCTAAACCATAAACTCCACAGATAAGCATGTGGAAGAAATTGCCGTTATCCCAGGTTCTACCTGCTCCGCCAGTCAGGCAACCGAGTACCCCCATACCTTCCGGAAAGGGAATCCCGCCTGCATCATGTGCATGCTTCATAAGCATATGAAATATTCTCGAACGGTTTGTATCATGCTCCTTCTTGCCTCTCAAGTAAACATCCAGAAATCCCAGCCATGTTACACTCGAGCAATTCGCCACGCTTTGGTCATTATGTCCCGCCGGAGCGCAATACTCCGGACCGTAAGGCAAATCGTAGTATTTCTTAAAACCGGCATCCAGTTTCGTAAAAATCGCTTTGTCTTGCTTGTTGCTCGTCATCCCGCACCACATAGGCACAAGATTTTCGTAAGGTATGAACTCATTAACTATCTCAGCCTTGCCATTAGAAAACTTTCGCATGTCTACATAATAACCACCAGTAGAATCTTCCTTCCACAATCCACCATCCTCAACGCTTTTGTTCATCGTCTCCTTGACTTTCACGGCCAATTCTTCAAGACTATCCGCATATGTATTCTTACCCAGCATTCTTGCAAGCTTCGCTACGTCACTATAGGCCATGCTAGTCTTTGCACACATAAGGGGGTCTTCGGAGTTTACAACCCATTGGTAATCATAGCTTCCTTGAAGCGCGTCAGGCAGGGAATCGCCGTTCGTATCCAACAGCTCAAGTGTCTTTGTAACATATATAATGTCACTCCAGATTGATTTAATAAACTTCCGGTCACCGCTGAGTTTCCAATAATTATATGATAGCAAGATAAAATCAGCCTGAGATTCAGAACACCAAGGAAAAAAGTCCATCGCAATATTAAGACCCGTGGTATATGCTTGAGGAATGTAAAACCGCTTGTCGTCTAATGGCCACATCTTGCTTTGTCCCAGAGCCTGGTTCTTGTTTTTAGCCGTTATTAAAAGGCGCAAAGATGATTTCATCAACTGAAGTACAGAATCGTCTCCAGCTTGCGCCCAGCCAAGAAATCCCCAGTAAAGATCACGCGTCCAAACGCTGTATGAAGTTCGGCCTGCACCGATAAACTTGTTCCCGTCTGTATTCTGAATGGTCAAGGTCTGTATTTTCTTGCCTTTAACATTTACAGTTACAATGTTATCAGTATAACCGTCCTGAAACGCTGAGTCAATCAAACCAATATCGTTACTTCTTATATGTTTAATCTCATGCTTGCTACCTGCGACAGGTACACTGCCTCCACCCGATATTTTTCTATTTATACCCCGCGAATAAAGATTCACTGTTCCGATACAACACACCAATAGGATTATTAATAATTCTAAAAGTACTTTAGTTTTTAACAACACACTAACCTCTTCACATTTTATTAAAGATTAAAATTTTTCTGCAAACAAGACTGCCGCTTCTAAATTGATTGCGCTTTCCCAGGGTCTGTAACATGTGCCATACTTATCATCTTTTAGAATTAGGCGGGCAGTATATGATATCCCGCCTTATCATAATAAAAGTATTTTTGTTATTAAGTTTTACTTTAAGAGTAGCATCTTCTTCGTTAAAGAAAAATTACCTGATTGGATTCTATACATGTAAACTCCGGATGCTAATTTGGAAGCATCAAAATTTACAATATAGTTTCCTGACTTTTGTTCTTGATTAACTAAAGTTGCAACTTCTTGTCCTAACAAATTGTATACTTTAAGAGTAACAATACCGCTTTTCGGAATACTGTATTTTATCTCTGTAGTCGGGTTAAATGGATTAGGATAATTTTGCGACAATTCGAAATTATGTGGGACACCTGGGTCTACTGTTTTAACACTTGTTACAGAACTAACGCTTGTTAAAAGAATATTCTCCACGTCAAAAGCATCTACGTCTATAAATGATGCGGTAGAATTTGAATCTTTCGTGCCCGTGCATACAATCTTTATTGTATGCTGTCCAGTAGACAACACTGTATCTGCGTAAATAACCTGCTGCAACTGAGAAGATGAACTGTAAAGGTCAACCGTTGTCTGATATACACTGTCTATATAGACCTTTGCTATTCCATGATCTGAATTAGTAGCTGCTATCCACTTTATGCCTACACCTGTAAACGTATACTGAGCAGAATCACCTGCATTCGCTGTGTAGTGAGCCGTATTGTTGTAATAACCTGACAACTGTCCTATTGACCAGCCGCCACCATATATTATGCTGCTGCTTGTGTCATCTGTTCTAAGCCATGTACTATTGATTTTGGTGCTATCGACTGGACTTACGCCAAAGCTATTTCGTGTTTGTATGTAAATCTCTTTATTTATGTCAATTGGATTCGCCACGTCAAAAGCATCTACGTCTATAAATGATGCGGTAGAATTTGGATTTTTCGTGCCCGTGCATACAATCTTTATTGTATGCTGTCCAATAGACAACCCTGTATCTGCGTAAATAACCTGCTGCAACTGGGAAGATAAACTGTAAAGATCAACCGTTGTCTGATATACATTGTCTATATAAACCTTTGCTATTCCATGATCTGTATTAGTAGCTGCTATCCACTTTATGCCTACACCTGTAAACGTATACTGAGCAGAATCACCTGCATTCGCTGTGTAGCGAACCGTATTGTCGTAATAACCTGACCACTGTCCTATTGACCAGCTGCCGCCATACATTACCCTGCCGCTTGCATCGTCTACAACTTTAGTCCCTAATTCAATGCCACCTTTTCCAACATTTAGAAATGTCCACTGTGCACCATTAAAATTTTCATTATTAGAAATAAGATATTCAAGCGGGAATCCATCAAGTTTTATTTGTAGAATATCTTGAGCAGAATTGAAAGATTCAATGACCGGAGTTGGTGGAGCAACTTTTCCATAATTTTTTACGCTATACAGTTCGTCTGCAACATTATTAAATTCTAAAAAGCGCCAATCTACGTTTGGTTCAATGTGCGTACTTTTATTGCGAGAGACACCTTCTTGCGGTTGACTAAGCCATGCTATTGGATAATTAAACCTGCATGCCATTAATACTTTTGGTTTAAGATTAAATACAGGTTCTGTATAACGCACTATTGGGGTTTCACTATCTACTGTATTCCTCAAGCCATCCCAGTCAGTATCACTAATGCAGACAGATGCCCATGTTATCATTTGTTCGACACCCTCACCAGAAGCATAGGGCATTTCTTTGTACACCGGTTCATAGTAACCATAACCTTTTAAAGGGTCTTGCGTGTTTTCAACAAATAACCAATATGGAATATTCCCGGGAATTTTATGGATATTATTGTTATCAAGTTGCGTTATAGCCGGTTGCGAAAGTAAATATCCGTTGCTATATCGAATATTAAATCTACTATCTTGTATAGGTATTCCACTTGTTATCCATTGATTCAATAAAGACCAATCAGCAAAAATTTCAATAAAAGGTTTATCCTTATTAGCTGTACCATCATCTAATTTATACCATTTAGCCGGATATTGCTGGTATAGAGCATACATATCATCTAGCATTAAGGTTAAATTACTATAATTTGTTCCGGTTAATCTTATAACAGGATATACAGAAGGAGCTTCAAACTCAGTTATTTGAGGTAAATTTTTTAATTGCAATTCAAATGCTTTATTTACACCGTCCCAATAAGATGAACCCTGTCCTGATGGACCTGAATTAGTAAGATCACATGCAATAACATTACAACCTAAAGCCTTAATCCAGTAAGCATGCTGCTTAATTACTGTTGAGTCCTGGCTTTGATATGTGCCTAAAAGAGATGTTGTTGTTCTGTACTGAGTATTGGTATCGCATGTCGCAGGGGATGGATCATTAGGATATTCCGGGTTTAATGGCCACCAACCATTGTCAGGACGTGTATTTATTGCTGTTCCGTCATCACAGTCGTACCACATAATTATATCCGTATTTGACATATTAATAATTGTATAATTATTCACCACGTAAAAAGCATCTATGTCTATAAATGATGCGGTAGAATTTGAATCTTTCGTGCCCGTGCATACAATCTTTATTGTATGCTGTCCAGCAGACAACACTGTATCCGCGTAAATAACCTGCTGCAACTGGGAAGATGAACTGTAAAGGTCAACCGTTGTCTGATATACACCGTCTATATAGACCGTTGCTATTCCATGATCTGTATTAGTAGCCGCTATCCACTTTATGCCTACGCCTGTAAACGTATACTGAGCAGAATCACCTGCATTCGCTGTGTAGTGAGCCGTATTGTTGTAATAGCCTGACCACTGTCCTATTTGCCAGCTGCCGCCATATGCTATGCTGCTGCTTGTATCATCTACTACTGGATTCGCCACGTCAAAAGCATCTATGTCTATAAATGATGCGGTAGAATTTGGATTTTCATTGCCCGTGCATACAATCTTTATTGTATGCTGTCCAATAGACAACCCTGTATCTGCGTAAATAACCTGCTGCAACTGGGAAGATGAACTGTAAAGATCAACCGTTGTCTGATATACATTGTCTATATAAACCTTTGCTATTCCATGATCTGTATTAGTAGCTGCTATCCACTTTATGCCTACACCTGTAAACGTATACTGAGCAGAATCACCTGCATTCGCTGTGTAGTGAGCCGTATTGTTGTAATAGCCTGACCACTGTCCTATTGACCAGCTGCCGCCATATATTATGCTGCTGCTTGTATCATCTACTACATAATTTTGAGGTTGTGCTTTAATATTGTTTTGTACTGCAATTAATCCCAAAAGACAGAACAAAAAAAACTTAAGCTTTAAATATTTTTTCATAGTACTCGCCTTTTTTGAATTTGTTATTGGAGATTTGTTAATTAATAGCTGAACATCGATTACATTTTTAAACTGAAGAATTGTAAATGGGAGAAAAAACATCCACGAACAATTGCGAATAAAAGCAATTGAATTGTATAAGAATCACTGGCAAATAATGGATATTTGCTCAATTCTAAAAAGTTGTGGTTCGTTTTTTTAACGAACCACCGTAAATAACAATTAGGATTAAGCGGACAGTATATGGTATCCCGCTTTATCATAATAAAAGTATTTTTGTTATTAAGTTTTACTTTAAGAGTAGCATCTTTTTCGTTAAAGAAAAATTACCTGATTGGATTCTATACATATAAACTCCGGATGCTAACTTAGAAGCATCAAAATTTACAATATAGTTGCCGGACTTTTGTTCTTGATTAACTAAAGTTGCAACTTCTTGGCCTAACAAATTGTAAACCTTAAGAGTAACAATACCACTTTTGGGTATACTGTATTTTATCTCTGTTGTCGGGTTAAATGGATTAGGATAATTTTGCGACAATTCGAAATTATGCGGCACACCTGAATCTACTGTTTTAACACTTGTTACAGAACTCGTCACCTCAAAACCATCTATATCTATAAATGCTCCGGTAGCACTTGGATTTTCCAAGTTTAAACATACAATCATTATCGTATGCTGCCCTTCAGGCAATCCTTTATTTTCATATACAACTTGATGGGTCTCCTGAGGTTTACTGTAAAGATCAATTGTTGTCTGATATACACTGTCTATATAGACCTTTGCTTGTCCATGATCGGTATTTGTTGCTGCTATCCACCTTATGCCTGTTCCATTAAACGTATACTGAGCTGTACCATTCCATGAATAGTGAACGGTACCGTCGGAATAATCTGACCCCCAACGTCCGATTTGCCAGTTGTTATCATATTTTATGCTAATGTCCGTATCAGGTATTGTGGTCCAGGTAAAATTAGTATCAGAAGTTATATACATCGTGCTTGCATTTTCGGATAAAATATGGTTCATTATTTCGGCTTTATTAGCTTGCCATGTTGCTTTTGCTGCCGGGAACCAGTTCAAATCGCCAAGAGGTAAACCTTCTATTGATGCTGTTAACATTGTGCTATTTTTATAGCTGGCATTAAGGCGCGGCCACACAACGGGATTACCGTAGTTGTAAACTGTATCCGGATTCCAAAACCAATTTCCTGCTTGGTTTGGCTGCGGGTTAACGTTATTAGCAGCAAAACCCCATGTATTTAACTCAGCAGCAGGTAAAGTCCATGAGACCAATGAGTCTTGAATTGTATAAAATTTTGCATCTGTCCATTGAGGATCGGTGTTAGGAGGGTTTGTCCCTATAAAATTGTCTAAATAGTTGCCCTCAAAAAAATACGGAAAGGCTGTACTGATAGCCATACCGGCTTCTCGGTTCACGCCTGCAGAGTCAGGCGGATACATAAGATGCATAATGTAAGCATTATCAAGTGGAGTTACTCCATCATTATTTTTAGTATGCGTTGCAGCCCAAGAGGTTGTGTATGCCTGGATTCTTGGATCTGTATAAAAGGAATTATATTCAACAAATAACTTTCTTTGCGAAAGTAAAATTCCATTTGTAGAATCGTATGAAGCAGTATCTTGATTTACTAACGCCAACCAACTTTGGGATCCCGTCGTATCACCATCAGGAAAGAAAACGTTCCAATTCCGGTTCCAGGGTTGGGTCGTAAAATCAAAGAAAAGATTATTTGTAACAAAATAACTATTCATGTGCCATGCCCAAAATAACTGACTCTTGTGGAAAATAAACGAATTGTGATTTATCCAAACAAAATCATTCGAATCAGCACCACTAACAGCAGCTAAAGAGCCCATGCCGGTTCCCCCACACATAAATGTATTGTTTTCTACATACAAAGTATCAAATCCAGCGTTCGGCTTGCCACCAACTGTCCAAAACCAACCATCATTTGCACCGTTCAAATTGCCCGTGCGGAGGAATAAACTATTGGTCATGAATAATTTTGGACGTGGAGTATTACCAAAAACGATACAGTACGCAGTACCTACTGGATCACAAGTAACACTGTCTAGCACAACTTTTATAGGAGTCGTACTTGCACTAGTAAACACTCCCATTCCAATATTGTTGTTTGCGTCTGCATTAACAAGAAATACATTTGTTAAAGTGAGATCTCCTATCATATTGAACATATACGTTAAAACCGTACCATCCGCATTAGTAGCTGTCTGTATCTCAGCCGGCATTTGACCTGCGGCTGGTGTCGTTCCAACAATTGTTAGAGGAAAACCACTATTTTCAATTGTTCCATTAAGACCATACCATTGACCAGCCTGAAGTCTATAGATTACATTCCCCTGGTTTGCAGTAATGGCGGCATTTAGTGTACCATAGCCCGGAGCAACATCTAAATAAGTTTGTGCAAATAATGTAACGTTAAAAAGAAGAAACACCAGAAAAATTGCTAATTTTTTCATATTATCTCCTAGTATAATTGATTAAAATTAATTTTGGGAAAGTTATATTTAATTCTTGTAATGAATTAAATAATGTTAATTTTTTGTCGGAAATTATTATTCTTTTTACCTCCTTTCTTGAAATGATTATTAAGAATGATTTAAAAAATGATTAGTCCTTTTTTCCTCCTTTCTTTTATAAGACTATTAATTTTGTTATTATAAAACTATCGGCATTTGTGAGCCACAAATAGATAATTTTTATAACCTGTATCTAATACCGAGGTCCATAGTCCATCCATAATTTTCTAAGTATGTTGGCCTGGGATCTGCTAAATTGTTTTGGTACTCAATAGGGTCATTAATGTTAGCGAAATTAAATAACACTTCCAGTCTTTCTATTGGAAGCTTTTGAGCAACCTGCAAATCCCATCTTGCAAATTTTGATTTATGCACTTCAAACTCTACAAGATTTGGTTCGCTTGTAATTATTTCACCGGTATATTGGTAGGATAACCATAAATTAAATCCCTTATAATTATATCCGAAAGAAAAGTTCGCGATACTTTTTGGTTGATTTAACATCGGTCCTGAATAAACAGAGTCTACTGTAACTAACTTAGTAATCGGTCTTCCTCTACTATCGGTGCCTACGGTGATTAATTGAGTTTTTGAATATTCATATTTAGTTCCGGAATTAATTAAAGTAAAATTTGCATCTAAAGAAATATAATTGAAAGGCTCCGGCAAAAACCATAAGTTAGTTTGCATTTCAAATTCTAAACCCTTTAAGAATACAGGAAAACTATGATTTTGAGGCACAGTTATTAAAACTGTGGAGTTATCAGAAAAATATTGACTAATATAATTTCCAAAAGGCCATGGTTCACCGGAGGTTCTATATGTAGGGCTTACGTAAATCATATCCTTTACTTTTTTATAAAAACCGCTTACAGATACTAATCCAATTTTATTTCCAAATAAAGCAACCTGAAGATCATAGTTTGTCCAAAATTCCGGTTTCAAATCCGGATTCCCTGAATTATAAGATTGAGCGCCCATACCTCTATTAAGGGAGACATTTGGTATCAGCAGATTATAATCCGGTCTATTCAATGTTTGAGTAAAAGAGAAAAGAGCTTGTATCCAATTTGCAGGTTTAAATTTGAAATGAATCATAGGCAGCCAGTATTCGTCGTTATGTGTTGAATCTGTTGCATATCCGGCAGCATGGTTAGGATCATAGTAAGAGAGTGATTCTATCCACCAGCCATTTAAATTATCCCTGACTTTTTCATATCTTACGCCCGGTATAAATACAAACATATCTCCCAAATTCATTTCGCCCATTATATAACCGGCGTAATAATATTCATTCATCTTATGCGTATTCAACTTTATTGAATTCCAATCCGGGTTCAATCCAATTTTACCATTTGAAAATGCAGGAGGCATGTCTTTTGGATCAACATACATATAATAATTAGAATAACTATTCCACCAATCAAATATTTGGTTTAACCGGCTGATGTTAGGATACCAGCCAAAATTGTATTGACCTTTTAAAAAGTTATTAACCGTGTGGTCATTAAGACCAAACATTGATAAATTATGTGTTGATGTTTCGCCTGCCCAGGGAAGATACTTTGTTGCATAATCTCCCCAGTTAGGAATCAAAATAATAGGGTTTTGACCGCCTCCTCTATTATCATAGTTCCTATCTCTTGAATTTTCTTTATATTTGGTGCCAAATTTAATATAAGCGGAGATATAATTTCCTATATTAAAAGGTATTTTACAGTTAATGTATGCATCTATATCTTTTTCAATCTGATCGTCTGCTGAACGAGTCATCTGATATAATTGAAAATTATTTAATGTCGTCGTCGAAAGTGTATCGGTTGCCAAAGCAAGTATTTGATTTAATGGTAAACTTTGCGTCGCATTATCGCCGTATTTTTTCAACCCAAACCCCATGTATGAAAACGCCCAATTCCTTGAATCCGGCGTATAAGCATGTAATTGTGTAAATGCAAATCCCTCATCCAATTCAAATAAATGGAATTCGTGTTCGGCCTTAAATGAACCGACATACAATTCCGAATAATTATTAGGAACATTGTTAATATTATAGTTAACATTTCCGCCATTAATATCGTATGACTTTGAAACTCCCGTATAATTTTGATTATTATGAGAATAAAAGTTAGTGAAAAAAAGTTTGGTCTCAGAAGATAGTTTGTAATCAAATACTAAAGTTCCAGCCCCTTTATCATTTATTCTCTTTAAATCATTCAGGCCAATTGCAGCAACATATAAAGGCGCTAATTGACCGGAAGCCGGGACTGTTTTCGTTTCATAACCGGCGCTTAAACTTTGATCACTTCTATTAACACTCTCTAAATCTAAACTTAACATTACTCCTAAATTGTTATTAAAAAATCTATTGCTGATATCGCCAACAAGTTTGTAGTTTTTCCAGTAGTCATTTAGGTGGTTGTAACCTCCTTGAGCCATAAAACTGTATTTAAATCCGCTAGGAGCCTCACTTAGTTTCAGATTAATAGTACCGGCAACAGAGTTACCTTCCATATCCGGAGTAATTGATTTAAATACCTCAACTCCTTGAAGTGCATATTGAGAAATACCAGATATATTGGTAGTAGGCAAGGGAATACCATCTAATAAGACCTGACTATATTTCGGATCTAATCCACGTATTACAATGCCGGTGCCTTCCCCACCGGATCTTATAAGTGAAATACCGGGTAGACGGCCTATTGCCTCGGCAGCATTTGCATCAGGATTCTCCTGCAAACGGTCAGCGGATACCACATTCTTAATAACATCAGAATTAATTTGTTCATTAATGGCATTTTGTTGTCCAACTCTTTGCGCAGTTACAACCACTTCTTTCCCTTTAACGAAAGTAATTTTCATAACAACATTTAGTTCTGTAGTCTTATCAGGTTCAACAACAACATTAACCTTTTTTGTTTCATAACCTACATAAGAGACAGAAATTTTTTGTTTCCCGGCTTCAACATTTCGTATGATGTAATTACCTTCGGCATCAGCAGCAGCGCCATTGTTTGTTCCCACGATCATAACAGTTGCGTATGGTAGCGCTTTCTTTGTGTCCGATCCAATAATCCGGCCTTCAAGGGTTCCCTTCATGGTACTTTGCGATAAGATCGTTCCCGCCCCTGCAAAATAAAAAAATAGAAATACCAAAAGACTTAGGTGTATTTTAGCTTTCATATTTACTCTCTTTCTAATATTAAATTATGGTAATTAATTAAAAACGAAGATTCTTTTTAAGATTTAGAAAATTAAATTATTGACTAACTGGTTGGATAGGTAGAATTTTTGTTTATTGATGTATTTGAAGAAATTGCTGGAAAAGATAATTTATCTTTTCAAGATTTCAGAATCCACAATTATATCATTAAATTTATCGTGAGTTCCTTGTTGTTCAATTATCCTAATCAGCAAATCAACCGAAGACTTACCCATTATATAAGGGTTTTGGTTAACAGTAAAGAATGGAACTCCTAAACGGGAGACTATATCGTTATCTCCAAATTCTCCAAGCATTATATCTTTAGGTACTGTATGATTACTCTCTAATATAGCTTTCCCTGCTCCATAGGTAATTACTCCCCCAATGGTAATTACCCCATCTATTTTCATCTTACTCTTCATAATTGAAAACATTTTCCTATAACTATCTGCAAAATTTCTAAAAGAATGAACTACTAAATCCGGATTAAAGGCTATACCATTTGTTTTAAGGGCTAATCTATATCCCTCAAATCGATCTTTTGCTACTGGTA
>JAKAFW010000029.1:0-50707 GCA_021817845.1 Bacteroidota bacterium | reverse complement strand
TTTGATTATTGTAGAAACAAATTACTCCAACAAATAAACTATCCTCGTAGAGGATAAATAAATACATTTAGTACGTTAAATACAAGTGATTACAAAGGTTAGGGAGTTTAGAAGAAATATTAAGTTGGCGCCTATGAGACTATCAGTCTGTGCTGCCATAATTAAAAAAGTTTCAAAAATATTGAGGTTATAAATATGAAATACATTGTCCTAATAGCTGCTGTAGCATTATTTGTTTTTTTCCTATGGAGAAAATTTAAGAAAGCTTCGAATGGAAAAGACTGCTGTAAATAAACTTGAAATGAAAAAAATATAATTAATAATAAAAAAATATATAAGGAGTACTTAAAATGTCAAACAAAGTTCAATCCCGTTTTATGGTAAAAACCAACACTGTAAAAATCTTGTTTTTTTCTTCTATCGTTTTTCTCGCTGCGGCTTCTTTGTCGCTTGCACAGGATTCTTCAAAAAACAAAAGCACACAACACGAAATGAAAATGGATAAGGGTATGAAGATGGAACATAATATGAACATGCCTGCCGGTAAGCAAGGGATGGACAGCAGCATGAAGATGGGAAAGAAAGAAAATCATTCATCCCCTGTAGCATACAAAGGAGTAATTAATTTGAAATCAATAGATGATAATAAAGACGGCAAAGTCTACCAATGCCCGATGGATTTTAATGTTTTATCCGATAAACCCGGAGTTGATCCAAAATGCGGAATGAAGCTAAAAGAAGTTACTCTGAAGCAAGCAAAAAATAATCTCACTAAACACGGCTTTAAAGTAAAATGATAAAAATTAATTAGGTTAATTATTATGAAAGAAATAAAAGCATACATAAGACCGGAGAAAGCCAGTGACGTTATTTTTGAACTCGAACATGCCGGCGTAAACGGTTTGACAGTCATTGACGTTTCGGCTATAGGCGGATGGGCTGATCCGGAAAAATCTCAGCTCTCCGTAGAATATTGTGAAAAATATTGCAGCAGTACAAAGTTAGAGCTGATTTGTCCTGATGATGAACTTGAAAAATTTATAAATATAATTTTGGAAAAAGCTCATACAGGCAGAAAGGGTGATGGGAAAATATTTGTTTCAGCTATATCCGAAGCAATAAGCATTAGGACAAAGGAACACGGAATAAAAGCTATAGCTTAAAGACAAATGCTGGCGAAAGGAATTAGAAAAATGAAATGTAAAAGCTGCGGGTTTATAAATGACAATAGAAATAAATTCTGTAGTAATTGCGGAATTGAGTTGTCTTCTGGTAAAAGTAATCAGGCAAACGCAAAGCAGATGCTTTGCTTCAGCAAAGGCAGGCATATAAAAGATATACATAACTTAAAAACTAATATGCCCAATCTAAAACTATTATGGATTACGGTTGGAACTGTCATCGTCTCAATTTTAATCGCCATTTCATTTGATCTATTATTTCATAAATACCCAAATGGTAGGGAATTTCCAATAGGAAGAAAAAACTCTAACCCTGTTATTGAAGCAAAGGTTACTGATGTTGCTTCTAAGTTTGTCTGTTCATGTCAAACAAATGAATGTGCATATACATCTCTGGAATCATGTGCATGCGGTACAGCGGATAAGGAAAGACAATTTATTAGAACTAAACTTGAAAAATATGGAAAGCCTAAGGACATAATTGTAGAACTCGCTAATAAGTATGGTTTTCTTAAATCAGAATTTGCCTCTAAGTATGAGGTTAGCCCAAGCAAGGTTTGGAATCAAAATTAAATTGAACATAGGAATAACTATTAATTCATTTTACGCAAGTTGTGTCTTGCTGTAATCCCAGATTCATGCTGGTGGCAAGATAAAACGTAATACTCGTGCTTTAGACCACAATAAACTATTTTTTGTAGTTAAAGCCATCATTAATCATCTTACTTAGTCCACGTCCTGAAGTACGTGATTATTCAATTGCAAATTTTGTGTAAGTTGGCTTATTAATAATGTTATTCGCATATAAAACGAAAGGAAGATGCTTGTATGGAAAAGGATCCGGTATGTGGTATGATAATAAGAGCAGAAGATGCTGCAGGCAGTATAACTTATAAAGGGGAAAAATATTTCTTCTGTGCGCCGGGCTGTAAAGTAAGCTTTATAAAAAATCCGAAAAAATATGTTATACAAAATTCTTCCGGTATGGATAAAGAGAGTAGAACAAATCATTCTAAATGTGGCAGAAAGGACGAACAATCATGAAATCGATTAAAGCCGGGGTAAATACAACCAGGGTTCATTGGCTTGTTGAAGAATTACAATCGCTGGGAATTCAAGATATAAGTGTGACGGAACATTTTAAACCATTATCCCAGATTTCCGAAATGACATTTGTTTGTGATGATTATAAAGTTAGTGACGCTAAACGAATAATTCATAAAATCGGCACTTGCGGAAACGCCGTCGATCATTATGTATTTGTTGATGATTATATCAACTTACCTTCTGCCAACGCAAATATTAGTCAAAATAATAATTTATCCTATCCCAAGAGTTAAATGAAATCTTTGCTGCACATACTGTTTGAAAAAATATTTCTGATTAACCGTTGGCTTTTACTGCCTGTCTTTTTGATTTCTATATTTTCAGCCATAGATGATGGCTCAATAATTATTGAGCAAGACAATGGAATTGAAAGAATTGATTAAAACAAATGATTCAATTCAGCCATTAGTGAATAGTTTATCAAGAAATAAATTAAAGTGAATGGAATATTAAAATGTTTGGAAATGTGTTTATAATTTTAGCTCTTGTAGCCGCGTTATATAGCGTCTTTAAATATTATCAAGCGTTGACTGGAAATAAAAAGGCTCTCGTTCATGCAAGATATGGATTTCATATAGCGGCGGCGCTGGTAATTAGTGCAAGTTTATTTTTCCTCTTTATAATTGTAACTCATCAGTATCAATACAAGTATGTTTTCGAATATAGCAATGTGGAACTTTCTACAGGTCTTTTGTTTTCTACTTTTTATGCCGGTCAGGAAGGCAGTTTTCTTTTGTGGCTTTTGCTTGCGGTGATTGTTGGAATTATTCTTCAAAATTATACTTCTAAAAAAGACGATTTGGAATCCCGCTTCATGATAATATATTCTCTTGTCATTGTTTTCTTAATTATGATGGTTACGCCTTTCTTTAAGAGTCCTTTTAATCTTATTTGGTCTCAAGTAAATTATATTGATGTTAAATATTTTAATCAATCACTTCTTAATTTACCGATCTTTCAGAATTTTATTTTTAATGATTCCAAATCCAATCAGTCGTTTGTTCAGATGGGCCCCGATCTTTTTGCTTCTCTTAAGTCCAACGGAATCGCCATCGGTGATTTTTTGATAAAAGGTAAAGGTCTTAATCCTCTTTTACAAAACTTCTGGATGGAAGTGCATCCTCCTATCTTGTTCCTTGGATTTGCGCTCTCTGCCGTTCCTTTTACGTTTGCTGTTTCTGCTTTAATTAAAAACAAGTATGATCAATGGGTTAAATTAGCGCTGCCCTGGACAATCGCTGCAACTGTTGTTTTAGGGCTCGGATTAATGATTGGCGGATATTGGGCATACGGCGTTCTTGGCTGGGGCGGATTCTGGGGATGGGATCCGGTTGAAAATGCAAGCCTAATTCCGTGGCTCATCGGTGTTGCTCTTATTCATACTTTATTGATTCAAAAGCAAACTCAAGTCTCAAAAAAAATTGGGCGTTTTGCAAAGACCAATCTTATCCTTTCCGCTTTGATGTTCATCTTAGTTATTTACAGCACCTTCTTAACAAGAAGCGGTATTTTATCCAAAGCTTCCGTTCATTCTTTTGAAGACCCCGGTACGGCAGTTTATATTTTCCTAATTCTCTTTATTATCACTTTCACTTTAATCGGTATAGGAGGCGTTTTTTACAGAAGAAAAACTCTTACACCTTCAAACGACGCAAAACAAAATTTTCTTTCGCGGGAAAACGGATTATTCTATGGTTCTCTATTTCTAATTGCCTCTGCTATTGTTGTTTTTGTCGGCACTTCAGCTCCTATACTCGGGGAATCTGTTGAGACGAGTTTTTATAATAAAATGAACCTTCCTTTAGTGATTATAATGGGCTTATTAATTGGTCTAAGTTTATTTTTAAGATGGTGGGAAACCAACTATCAAGATTTTACTAGAAGCTTAATTCTTCCGGTTATAGTTTCTGTTATAATAACTCTTGCAGGCTTTTTTACGTTAGGTTTAAATAATGTACAGCTTGTGGCTTTTCTCTTTTCAATAATATTTATAATCGTTGTAAATGTTCAAATGCTTTTTAGAGTTTTTAGTAATGGATTTTATTTCTGGGGTGGACACTTAGCTCACATAGGCTTTGCACTTTTCCTATTTGGAGTTTTAACTTCAGGCGTCTTAAGCAAATCAAAGCAGATAGATCTGCCGAGAGGTGTTAAAACTCATGTCCTAAATTATAATTTAACATTTGTTGGAGCTAAACCTGTCGCGGATGGGGATAAATATGTTTTTGATATAAACGTTGAAGGAAAAAATAATACTTACACTGCTTCGCCGATTATGTTTATTTCGGACTTTAATAATGAATTAATGCGAGAACCATATATACAGGAAGGTCTTACAAAAGATTTATATTTTTCTCCGATTTCTTATGTTGATAAAAGTCAAGACAATACTGTAAAAGCCGGGCATACTTCCCCTAAAGGGCAGCATAACGTAACCGCAGTTCCTGCTGAAGTATTAACAGTTGAAGTTAGTACAAAGCCGTATATAAGCTTTGTTTGGATTGGCGTAGCGGTTATGTCAATTGGATTTGTTATTGTAGTTTTAAGAAGAAATAAAGAAAATAAAATTCTAAATATTTAGCTCATGTAACTGATTTTTATAATTAACTAATTTCCTAACCAAAAAATATGAGGTGGTTTCATGAAATACTTAGTAGGCGCGGGTGCAGTAATAGCAGCTTTTATTATTGGTTATCTTATTTTCATTTATTCTGGCATATATGATATAAGCGCGCTGGTTCCTCACGACAAGCTGACATTATGGATGATGAATACCGTAAGAGATAATTCAATTGTACATAATGCGGATAATAATCTTAAAGCTCCGGATCTTTCCGATTCTTCATTAGTAAAGATGGGCTTTATTCATTACAGAGAAATGTGCGTAGGCTGTCACGGAGCTCCGGGCATTGAACAAAGTGAAATAGCAAAAGGACTCTATCCTCATCCGCCTTTGCTTTCTAGAGCCGCTAAGGATTGGACTCCCCAGCAGCTTTTTTGGATAACCAAAAACGGTTTGAAGATGACCGGTATGCCGGCATTCGCGCCAACACACACAGATGAAATGATTTGGGCAATTGTAGCCTTTACTAAAAAGCTTCCAACTCTAACAAAAGAACAATATCAAACTCTTGATAATGAAACAAAAGGTGAAAGCGATGAATGAAAGAACTTAAGTAAGTTTCTTGTTTTCAGTACTAAATAGATATTTTTTATTCGTATAAATGATTAATCCCTTTTTCATCCTTTTGCTCGATTGAATTTCCTTAGACATTTATATAGCTTAATAAAGTATAGCTGATATCAATTTCTTTTAATTATAAAATAGGAGCTTAATTAAATGAATACAAAAAACAATAAATCACTTGTGGTTGCGTTTGTCTTTGTAATAGTCCTTTTCTTATTCTTCGGCGGTTGGGGGATGTCAGGCGGAATGATGAGTGGCGGTATGAATAGTGGAATGAATGGAAGCGGTTGGATGGGTGGGCGAAGTTGGATATGGGCACCTACTTTAATCACTTTATTTCTCGGTGTTGCGCTCGGTTGGGCTATCTTTAAGAAGAAGGAATGAATGAGTCATATTTCGGACTAAACTTATACTAATCATAAAACTAAATAAGAAAGTATTTATCATGAAAATAAAATATGTCTTTCTCTCGACGATCTTGGCAATGGCTTTTACACTAACATTGTTTGGACAGCACAATGACACAACAAAGGCAGACATGAAAAAACATCACATGTCAAAAATGATGGGTAAGCCGAAAGTTGATGTAACAGTAGATGGCCTTCACATGAAGGTGTGGCTCATGACGCAGAAGCATCACAAAAAGTTGATGAAGGAAATGAAACATAACGGCATGAAGATGAAAGACACTAGCATGGCGATGGGAAAAGACATTATGGGAATGAAACATCACGATATGGAGATGAACAAAGAGATGATGGACTCAATGACTGCCGGTACGCATCACATCATGCTTGAAGTAAAAGATGCTGTAAGCGGGAAAGAAATATCAAATGCCAGCGCCAGCGTACTGATTATATCTCCATCAAAGAAGAGCACTTCGGTTGATCTCAAATCTATGATGAACCATTTTGGCGGCGCACTTACGCTCGATGAAAAGGGCGAATATCAGTTTACGGTCAGCGTCAATGTTGACGGAGTTTCCAAGTCGACGCAGTTCCAATACAAGGTGAAGTAGACAACATCCGATATTTTTAGCTCAACATGTAGGAAACATGAACTATGGCGGTTCGGGCACTTATTGGTTAGGGGAATATCTTAGTATATGTGTTGAAAAGGAATCAGGTGATTTTCGAGTTATGGACATCAAATCATGGAGACAAATAATTATAGTTACACACCTTATTTCGCTTATGTTTATACCTTTGATTAACTCCGGTAATTGAACTAAAAAATCTAAATATTTACAACTTGATTGTGACCTACATAATAATTAACTTTAAAAAAAATAAAAGATTGGAGAATCTAAAATGAAAACACAAAACACCCTCAGCAGACTTTTAAAAAATTCCTGTCCCGTAATTTTAGGACTATTTCTTTCATTCATCTTCGGCAGCTCATCTTTGCTTGCTCAAGGTATGGGCGGCGGAATGATGCAGCACATGCAAAACAACCAGATGTCTAATATGCAAAGCATGATGGGCCAGATGAATAAGATGATGGATAGAAGCGACCAGATGATGAACTCAATGAACTCATCCATGAAAGGAAATATGAAGGGGATGGATATGGGCAAGGATATGAAAGGTATGAACCAGAGTACGGGCATGAACAATGGCATGATGGGTATGACACAAAATATGAATGAAATGGGCAAGACAATGAAAACCATGCTTATCCAAATGCAAGGCATGATGAAAAACGAAGAGATGATGAAAAACGACGATATGAAAACTCATATGGACGGAATGATGAAAGACATGCAGTCCATGATGAAAAATTACGGCGGTATGTTGAACAATGCAGAAGAAATGCAAAAGGTTAAAAAATAAAAATGGTGATTGAAAATAAATTAAGCTTTATTAGGAAGCCGGCGCTGGCTGGCTTCCTAATTCTTATTCTCGCATTTGTAGTGAATAATAATTTATTTGCGCAGGAGGAACTGCCTGCGGGTCAATCAAGCCCGCTTGCCGGGCAGGCAAGTTGGTACATAAATACAAGTTTGCAATTAGCCGGTGGAAATTTTATTTATAATTCCTTTGATAATATTGTTTCCTATTACGGCGGAGTAAGCTACCAGACTGATAATTTCGGAATATCTTTTTCTGTACCGGTAATTGGGAATAAAAATAATTTTATCAGTCAATCCGGCGGAATGATGCTTCCTATCGGTAACTCGAAAAACGGTTATGGGAATATGAAAAGTAATGGTTCAAGCGGCAGCGAAATGATGAGGGGCAGCGGTAATTCTATGATGGACTCCTCTTCCAATTCCTCCGGCGGGATCAATTGGGGATTGGGCGATTTATATTTATTCTCTTATTATAAACTGCTTTCGGAAAATGATTTTTTTTTAGATCTAATCTTAAATGCACAAGTGAAATTTCCTACAGCTTCAACAAACATGGGTATAGGAACCGGTCAGTATGATTATGGCGCTTCGGTTACTTTTAGGAAAAGTTTTGACACTTTTGTCGCTATTGCCGATTTGGGTTATCTAAATCTTGGAGATCCTGCAGGAATCACTTATGAAAATCCTTTTACTTATTCTTTCGGACTTGGAAAATTCTTTAACGACGGTGAATATTCTTTGCTTCTTTACTACAGCGCATATACTGAAATTGTCAAGGGCTACGAACCGCCCAGGCAAATTGCTTTGGGAATAAACTACAAGGCAAGTGAAAATTTAATTCTAACCGGAATAGGCGCGGCTGGTTTAAGTAAATTTTCACCGGCGTATACTTTTTCTGCGGGAGTTAAGGTTGAGATCTAATAACTAACTTATTTTATTATATATTGTGCGGCAGTTGTTCTATTTCAATACCGGTTTTTTTAATTTCAAATATAAACGGGTTTGAAGAGTCAAAATCATCACTTGAAACCGGATGAGGCTCAATTCTTGTATCGAATCTTGAAGCTAAAAGCATAAATTGAACTTGCAAATCAAATTTTTCATTATCGCTCAAATTTTCTATAACTAAAGCAATGTCAATATCGCTTTCCGGTTTATCCATTTTCCTGGCATAAGAGCCAAACAAATATGCTTTTAATAATCTTGGATTTTCTTTCGCTATGGTAGCAACATAATCGCTTATAATTTTATTTGTTCTCTTATCCATGTTCTAATCTCTTTTAAATTTTCAAACCATTCATTTGCAAATTCCGGTGTACATTTTTTCTGAAAGCTCATTTTATAATCATCATAACGTGCTTGAATATTAAATGCAGTTATAGTTACAAGTTTAACTTTTTTTTCTTCGGAAACACTAAGATTTGTCATCTCAGCTAATCTTAACAAGTTATGAATGAAAGGCGGAAATTCTTCTTTTACCTGTACGTAATAAGCTTTAAGTAGTTTTTTCAATCATTAGATGTCCAATAAATAACGACCATGTATATCGCTTATTATTGTACAAAACCGACATTGTCTCGTAATCATCATCAGCACTGTCAAGCCAATATCTTATTGTTTTGTCTTTATCAAATTGTTCTTTATCCATACACAAATATAGGAAATTTTAAAATCAAATTTTCATCGTGTATACTTTTTTTGCGGGCGTTAAGATTGGTATTTAGAAATGATGTCTATCAAAATATTTTTTGATATGGGTTTGGTTAAATAGACATCCGCACCTGTTATTATAGCATTATCTCTTTGTTCATGATGTTCATAAGAAGTAGCACAAATTATTGGTATCTTAAAAAATTTTCTGTTGCTTTTAAGTTCTTTAATTAATACTAAAGAAAATATTTTCTTGCGCTTATTCTTTTTATACTCCCATGATTAGTAATTCTTGGAACTCCCGGATATATTCAAAGATATACCTGCATAAATCATTCTCCCTATCGAAGGGATAATTCCGGGACCTGGATATTCATCCGTTCTCATCGTGAAATACTTTTTATCCGTAAGATTATTAATTCCAAACCTAAACTCATAATTTGAGATTCTATATGCTGTCGAAACGTCAATTACGCTGTACGATGGCATAAGCCCGACCAATCCATCAGGTGAAAATTTCGTGTTGGCAGGATCGCCGTAGGAAGAAGCAGTGTATGAATGTTGTATATTCATTGAAAAAGAACCGAAGCTATAGTCAATTCCAAACCGGTTTGTGTACTTCGGAGCATAAGGCACGTAATTACCATTGTATTCACCTGACACGTAGCGTGCATCTGTATAACCAAATGAATTGTAAATTCCAAGCCTGCCAAACTCCTTATCCGGTATGAGACCTCCGAGAATATTCAACTCTGCATACATTTCTATTCCCTTGTGATCATCAGCCCCGGTATTGGTCTTGAACTGGTAAGTGAGCGTGTCTTCAGTTTGTTGAATGATACCGATGTCATTCTTCACGTGCATATAAAACAGGCTTATATCAAAATTTAGGAAGTTGCCGAGTAATCCCCTGAAACCTAAATCAATATTATATGCGGAAACATCCTTGAGGTTTTGATCTATCTTTGCAATAGAGCCGAACGGTGTTAAATCGCTGTACGTTATAGGTCGATATGACTGATTGAGATTTAAGTAAACGTTGGCTTTATCGGAAGTTTTAAGCTCCGTACCGACTGCACCCAACAAAAAGGTGCGTTTAGTTTTTCTATTGTTTGCGTAAACATATTCATTACCGCTAGCACCAGCTTTATTTGGGACATAACCATCGGCGTTAGTACCTAAGTATTCTAAACGCAGCCCCGGGGTTAAACTCAAAACATCGGTGATCCGGAAAATATTTTCAATATAGGGGGCAATATTTGTCGTATAAAAATTCATATCTTTTTCCCAGGGCGAAAGCTGTGTAAGATCGAAATCTGAGCCTGTCGTGCCGTTAGCGCCTCCTTGTCTCTCAAGATGTGAAAAAGCATATCGTAATCCAAACGAGAATGACTGATTTTGTCCAAGGAGATTGTAGTTGGATAAAAACCTAAGCTCGTTTGTAAAAGTATTAAAATATTCACGTTCCAGCTCACGAGTGGTGTATGTTAAACTTGAAGTGATAGCATCCGACGCTTCCGGAGGAATATCTTCATTTCTCCAAATCAAGTTACGTTGACTGAAAAGGTATGATGACACAAAGCTAAAAGAAGTATTGTCATTCATTTTATAGTTGATGTGCAAAGCTGTTATGTTCCATGGACTGTCGAGCCAATTTCTGCTTCGCAGCGATTGCCGAGGATCTGCGTAAAATAGTGAGTCATTCAACCCGCCCGGCATCCGGATAAGGTTGCGAAGTAAAGTATACTCGACACCAAGCTGAAAGTTACTGGTTGGATTATATTTTAAGCTTACAAAGCCCGACCACTGAGTCTGCTGCGAATTTGCGCGCCACCCTTCGAGGCGCCTGTACTGAAGAAAACCGTAATACTTGAAATTTTTAATAGTACCGCCGATTGAATTGAAACTGTTAAAGAGTCCGTAGCTTCCGCCTGTTTGTGAAGATGTAATCGAAACCGGTTGCTGGCTGCCGTCTTTAAGTTTGTAATTCACCATGCCTCCCAATTGTGGTCCGAATGCTAATGCAGCGCCATCGCGAAGAATGGTTATATTTTTCACTGCTTCCATAGGCGGCAAGTAGTAGGATTCATTATATCCGTAGAGGTCTGCCGAAATGTTGTAACCGTTTTGCCGTGTGTTGGTCTCAATGCTCTGATATGGATTTAAACCGCGAAAGCCGATTCCGTTAGCTGTAAAGCCTCCCATTTCATTTTCGGTAATATTGACTCCGGGTATTCTGCCAATAATCTGTCTCGTGTTGTTTATGGCTTTGTTGGCCTCAAGGCTATCAATGTAAAGAACTTCATTCTTCATTCCTGCATATATCGTCTGACCTGAATAATCATTCAACCATCCAATACCATTTAAATGATTGCCTGTCACTATTACTTCTTTTAAAACAAAAATTGAATCGGACTTTTGTGCTAGCAGCAAATTGTTGTAGGCTAAAACAATTAAACAGAGATATATAATAGATAGGAATTTCAATGTAACCTCAAATCTGATATTAAAGAAATAAAATTGTTAATTATTAAGAGAATTATTAAGACTAAATCTTAATAATAAAGTTATCGTGTTAGATTCTTCGACACAATACTCTGGATTGGGTAATTCTTATAATGATTTTAGGTATTGGGAGTACCTAATTTTGGTAAGGGGTTATAATACCTTTATCCATGGCATAGAGAATTAATTCAACAGGAGACTTTAGTTTTAGCTTTTTCATTATGTTTTTACGGTGGGTATATACTGTATGAATGCTTATGAATAGTACACGGGATATTTCCTGGTTTGAATATTTTTCAGCAATAAGCTTTATTATTTCAATTTCTCTTTCACTTAAACCAGATTCATTAACAGCCGCAGCCTGTTTTTTTTCAAGAATAACATCAAGGATTTTACTGCAAATGAATTTTTCTCCTTTGGCCACTGATTCTAAAGCAGCTACTATTTCGTTTTTCTCACATTCTTTTGTCAAATGCCCTAGCACGCCGCTATCTATAATCCTTAGGGCATTATCTCTATTAGTATAATCGGATATAACTAAAGTTTTTGTTCTTGAAGAGTGCTTGAATATATCTCTTAATTCATCTATATCAACAAAATCACCCGAATCATTATCAATAACCAATATGTCGGGCTGTAAGGACATAAGTTTAGTTCTAAAATCTAATTTATTGTTTATCTCACCTATTATTGAAATGTTCTCATTTTCTTTTGTTATCGCCTTAAGCCCTTCTCGCAATAAATAAGATGGAGAAGCTAATACATATTTTATCATTAATACTATTAATCTTTTTAATTATTATTAAGATTAAATATAAATAAGGATGGTTTTATTAGCAAGTATTTTCTAAATGTTTATGTTCAAAAGTTGAAGAAGTGATAATTGAAATAACATTCACGCTTGCAAAACCAAAACATGTCTGTTGTTAGATTTGATACAATCACTAAGCTTTTATCATCCTTAAAGGTCTTTCATTTTTCCCCTTGACTCCGTACTATACTCCGGTATTTATATTTGTATTACTGTTTAGGAGGTTCTATGAATTCTTTACATTAAATGAAATTAAAGAGCTTCTTGATTTAAGGATTGAATCGAAAGCTACATGCGGCGATATAAAGAAAATTGCCGGGCATAAAATAGAAGATATTGAACAAAAGATTAAAGATTTACAAAATATCAAGAAAGTTTTGACAAAATTAATTCACCAATGTGTAAACGAAGAGTTATCTTCCGAAGAGTGCCCTATTCTTGAGGCGATTGAACATTAATTTTAAATTTATAATGAGGTGTAACTATAAAAAATAGATTTTTAGCAAGCGGTTCCATTAGGCTTTGCTAAGTCTACTCAGAATCAATTAATTGATATTCCTAAATTTCAAACAGTGGGACTTAAGATTACTAATATGGATTGTGAAGTCTGTGCATTAGGATTGCAAAGTCAATTAAAAAAAGAAAAGGGAGTCAAAGCTGCATCAATCTTATATAAGGGAAGAAAAGGTATAGTCGAATACGATTCTAAAAAGATAACTTCTCAAAATATTGTAAATATTTTGAAAGATGAAGGAAATCCTTCAAAAATTATTAAATAGGAATAATTATGGAAAAGGAAAAACTTGTAATTGAGATTCAGCATTTTCACGGCTGCCCGAATTCCCCCAAGATGATCGAGCGCGTTAAAGAAGCGATAAAAGAATTTAACAAACAAATTATTTATCAAGAAGTTCTTGTCGAATCAAACGAACAAGCAGCTAAAATAAATTTCCGCGGTTCACCTACTTTGCTTATCAACGGGGATGATTTTGAAAATTTGCCAGCTCCTGAAAACCCGGCTTTAACATGCCGTTATTATCCCAAAGGATTACCTACAACCGAACAGATTAAGAATGCGTTGGTTGATTTAAGTATTAAATAAATTATTTCCCTGTCAAAACACAATCTGATTTGCAATTATCATAGCAAATTGTTATCATTCTATTATTCAATTGAATGATTTTTTAAGAGGATATCATGACTGGCAGAGAATTTAAGGATTTTACTTTCCAGCAACTCGCAAACATAGCCACGGCATTTGCAAGTCCAAAAAGACTTGAAATATTAGACCTCCTTTCACAGGGTGAAAAGGATGTTGATTCTTTAACCAAAGAAACTAACATGAATTTTGCCAACACTTCTCGCCATCTGCAAATCCTAAAGAATGCAAAGATTGTTCAGAGCAGGAAAGAAGGAATTCGCGTTATATACTATCTCGCATCAGATGAAGTAATAAAATACTGGAAAAGCTTACAGACCCTTGCTGAACAAAGTGCTGCTGAATTACGGGAAGTTATAAAGTCATTTCTTGAAGAAAGAAGTGTATTAGAACCCATTTCTATGGAAGAATTACAGTCAAAAATTAAGAAAAATGAAATTACAATAATTGATGTAAGACCAAAAGAAGAATACATCAATGGTCATTTGCCCGGCGCAGTCTCTGTACCAATTTCCGCGCTAAAAAGTAAAATAAAAAACTTGCCAGCCGGTAAAGAGATTATTGCTTACTGCCGTGGTAAATATTGTGTAATGGCTCCCGAAGCAGCAAAGATTTTAACCGGGAAAGGATTTAAGACAACAATCATGCAAGATGATGTTAACTCTTGGCGCTTTGCCGGATTAAAAATTGAAACTAATTAATCATTAGTTTAGGAAAATTTATTATGAATTCTGAATCAAATGAATTAATTGCCGGACTTTTTTCAGATTCGATGAATATAGAGATTTTGTGCTCTATTTATGAAAACGAAGTTACGGCGGACTCAAAAGAAGGAATAAATTATGATGGACGGAATGGGTTGGAGCGGGATGTGGTTTGGCTGGATATTCTGGCTCGTGTTGTTAGTGGTTATCATATGGGTAGTGATAACAATAGTGAATAGAAGTCCGAGGTACGGTTCGCAAGAACCTTTGCCACGCCGGGAAGATGCTCTGGAAATCTTAAAAAAACGCTATGCACGTGGAGAAATTAGTCGTGAACAATTTGAGCAGATGAAAAAAGATTTGATATCTTAATTGACCTTTAAAAGAAAGATAAAGAATATGCAAAGTAAAGATATAGTTATTCTTGGTGGTGGAATCGGCGGGATTGTAACTGCAAATCATCTTGCAAAATTACTTCCACCTGAAATAGAAATTGTCTTAATCGAGAAAAATAAAGTACATTCGTTCGCTGCGTCATATTTATGGCTGATGGTTAATAAAAGAAAACCGCAGCAGATTACTTCACAAATACGGGATCTCGTTAACAAACGTGTAAATATTTTGTTTGAAGAAGTGAAACAATTAGATGTCGAAAACAAAATAATAACTACTGAAAAATCAAAGATAAATTTTGATTATTTGGTTATAGCTCTTGGCGCTGACTTAGATAAAACACATCTCGATAAACAGCAATACGGTATCCATAATTTTTTTACCTTGGAAGGATCTGCAAAGCTTAGCGAAGCGCTTCAAAACTTCAATGGCGGCAATGTTTCAATTGTGGTTTCATCGCTTCCGTACAAATGTCCGGGCGCTCCTTATGAAAGCGCAATGCTGATTGCGGATTTTCTAAATAAAAAATTAAAAAATAATTTTTCAGTAAATCTCTATACTCCTGAGCCTCAGCCGTTACCGGTTGCTGGTCCCGAGTTGGGCAATTCAGTTAAAGAAATTTTAACTAATAAAGGTATCGGCTTCTACCCGCAGAATCAAATGACTTCTATTAATTACAATGAAAGGAAAGTTGAACTCGCTTCCGGCAATTCAATTAATTATGATTTATTAGTTTTAATTCCACCGCATAAAGCTTCTAAAGTAATTTCTAATTCTGTACTTGTCGATGAAAGCGGTTGGATACCGGTTGATAAAGATACATTACAAACAAGATTTCCAAATATCTTCGCTATTGGCGATGTTACATCAATTACAATTCCGGGCAGATGGCATCCTGATAAGCCAATGAAACTTCCGAAAGCCGGTGTGTTTGCACATTCACAAGCCTTAACTGTTTCTGAAATTATTGCTGCTAAAATTCTGGGCAAAGAATCAAAAGAGATTTTTTGTGCCGATGGCTTTTGCATGCTCGAAGCCGGTGAGGATATTGCAGGTTTTGCTTACGGCGATTTTTATGCAGCCCCGCATCCCGATGTAAAATTAAAACGACTTGGTAAAATTTGGCATCTCGGCAAAGTGCTTTTTGAAAAATGGTGGCTTTCACCTTATGGCTTGAGAAAATCATTTTACAAAACTATGATAGAATTAGGAGCTAAAATTTTAAAAATACCCTTAAGTTTATGAAGACTACTGCTTTTCAATCAATTTGCTTTGGAGTATGATAAATCTCTCGTTAAGCGCATACACAAATAAAAAGGTATTAGAGTTTCTGCAAAATAGATTATTTGTCGAAGGAGTCTTCGACTGAGAAATCTTTTAAAAATATGAAATTTCTCCCCGCCAATTTGCGGGTCGAAATGACATTTGAGAGAAAAATTTATTTTGCAGAAACTCTATTGTTTACAGCTTAGTAAATAAACTTATTTAAGAAATAAAAGGAAATAAAAATGAAGAATCTGCTTACGTGGATCATATTTGTTGTAGCAGCGTTATTAGAAGTCGGCGGTGATGCGCTTATTCGCAAGGGTCTGCGCAGCTCTGCTATTGGTTTTATTGCCGGGGGATTTATAATCTTAGGCGTATACGGATTAGTCGTTAATACTATAAAGTGGGATTTCTCAAGATTGTTGGGAATATATGTAGCGGTCTTTGCCGTGATAAGCATTCTGTTTGGTAAGTATTTCTTTCAAGAAAGTATTTCGACAGCTACCTGGGCGGGAATGACTATAATAGTAATTGGTGGATTAGTAATTCAATTTGGTTAACATTAATTTATTTTTAGGAGAAAAATATGAACAAAGTAAATAACGTCAATATAGAAGGCGTTCAATCATTCGATACTTACCTTAAGAACAATCCATCTGAGGCAAGAAAAACTCAAGGAATCGAGGGTGAATGGATACTTGAAGAAGGCAACGCCCAATTTGTATCTAAAATAAAATTCGAAAATGGAGAGACAGAATTCATTGTTGACAATCCTACTTTTATGGGTGGAAGTGGATCACATCCGGGGCCAATGCATTACTGCTTTTACGGATTAGCTGCATGCTATACCGGAACATTTGCTACAATGGCTGCTATGCTCGGTATAAAATTAAAAAAGCTAACCACGAAGGTTGAAGCCGACCTGAATTTTTCAAAAGTATTCGGCATTAGTGAAGAGCCAATTATGGAAGAAGTTCGTGTTAAGCTAACCGTAGTAAGCGATGATCCTATTGAAAAAATAAAACAAGCTGAAGAGCTTGCTTTGCAGCGTTGCCCTGTTGTATTTACTCTAAAGAATCCTGTTAAGTTAGTTCCATCGTTAGAAGTAAATAATGGATAACATAGAATGAAAATTAGAGACAGCGGAATGCCGGAAGAATCCTATTGGGAATCTTTTTTCGATTCTCAGTTTATTCTTTCACAACTTCAATTTGATGATACAGTTAACGATGCTGTTGAGTTTGGCTCCGGTTATGGTACTTTCACTATTCCAGCCGCAAAAATCATTAATGGAAATTTGTACGCTTTTGACATTGAACCGGATATGATTGACGGGCTGAATCAAAGAATTAGAAAAGAAAAATTATCCAATATTAAAGCACATCAAATTGATTTTGTAAAAGAAGGAACAAAGCTAAAAGACAGCTCTGTTGATTATGCAATGCTCTTTAACATTCTTCATGCTGAAGATCCGGTTAAATTGTTAAACGAAGCATATAGAATCTTGAAGACAGGTGGTAAGGTAGGTGTTATTCATTGGATTTATTCTGCTTCAACCCCAAGAGGTCCTTCTCTGGATATTAGACCAAAACCGGAACAATGTATCGACTGGTTAGAGGAATCCGGATTTAAACTTGGCGGCGGCGTTATCCAGCTACCGCCATATCATTATGGAATTATCGGAATAAAATAACTCAAACAAAAATAACTAAGTTAAAATTTTGGAGAACACAAAATGAAATACCTTTTTATAATTAACGATGCACCTTACGGAACTGAAAAAGCTTACAATGCCTTAAGATTAGCAATGCAGCTTCAAAAAGAATCCTCTTCAAACGGAGAAGTAAATGAAGTCAGAATATTTCTTATGGCAGATGCCGCTACATGTGCAATTCCTAATCAAGTTACGCCAAGCGGTTATTACAATATTGAAAGAATGATTAAAAGTGTTCTCAATCATAATGGCAAAGTTAAAATCTGCGGTACATGTGCAGATGCGCGCGGTATAAAAAATTTGCCGCTCATTGAAGGTTCTGAAATAAGCACTATGGCAGAGTTGGGCGCCTGGACGGTCGATTCGGATAGGGTTTTAACTTTTTAAGAATACAGCGGTAAGTATTTCTCTATAACTTGCCGCTAAAATATTTCTCTCATCTATAGCTAATCGACCGGGACAAGAAGTTCCTCTTAAAAGTATTCAATTTATACCCGCAAATAAAAACCAATCATTCTTGATTAGAACAAAAGCACCAGTGAATTAACTCACTGATAAAATTTTGACCAAATATTTATCATGCGTATATTTGAACAATCATTCAAATGAAGAAGTAATGAATAAAATAGCCCCGGTTTGTGAAATACAAATTATCGATAAAGTAAAAGTAAAAAAGACTAAAGCTAAATTGCCCGGAATCGACGAAACGCTGCAAATAGCCGGTATATTTAAACTCTTGGGAGACCCCACAAGATTAAAAATTATCTTAGCCTTAATTGAAAATGAATTATGCGTCTGTGATTTAGCTGCGGTAATAAATTCTACAGTTTCGGCTGTTTCACATCAATTACGATTATTAAGAAGTGAAAAACTTATAAAGTTTCGCAAAGACGGTAAAATGGTTTATTATAGCATCGATGACGATCACATTAAAAACTTAATCGATCAATTAAAGGAGCATGTTAATGAATAATGATTCTAATAAATTACTAAAATGGGCATTGTTTTTAAGCATCTTTACCATTTTTTACAATCTTGCTGAAGGCATTGTGTCCGTTTTCTTCGGTGCAAAAGATGGAACTTTGGCGTTATTAGGGTTTGGAATCGACAGCTTTGTGGAAGTTATTTCGGGAATCGGGATTCTTCACATGGTCTTTAGGATGAAATATTCTAAGGTTGTTACACAAGATAAATTTGAAAAGACGGCGCTTAGAATAACCGGTTATAGCTTTTACTTATTAACGATTGGACTTATTGCAGCTTCGGTAATCAATCTTATAGAAGGAACTAAACCGCATACAACCTTTGCCGGAATTATTATTTCATTAATATCAATTATTACAATGTATTGGTTAATGAAATCCAAATTGAATGTAGGCCAAAAATTAAACTCCGATGCTATTATAGCAGATGCAAACTGCACTAAAACTTGTTTTTATTTATCATTTATTTTACTCGGGGCTAGCTTACTTTATGAATTATTTGGAATTGGATTTGTCGATGTCTTAGGTTCATTGGGAATAGCTTATTATGCTTTTAAAGAAGGAAAGGAATCTTTAGACAAAGCTAAAACCGGCAATTTAGCTTGCTGCGATGATGATGAATGTGAAACTGATGTTAAAGAAATTAAAAATAGAGTATAATTTTATTATTTGATTTTTATGATAAGAAAAGGAGCCTAAAATTTATTATCAAATCTTAATAGGCAGTATTTTACTAAGTCTCATACATGCTTCAATTCCGAATCATTGGCTTCCGTTGGTTGCAATTGCAAGAACAGAGAAATGGGATACAAAGGAAACATTAGGCGTTACGGCAATAACTGGTATTGCTCATACATTAAGTACACTTTTAATCGGAATTGCCATTGGTGTGCTTGGCTACAAACTTTCTTACGCTTATGGCTTTATAACAAAATTTGTTGCTCCGTTTATTCTAATAATTTTAGGGTTGATCTACTTAATAATTGATAGAAGAGAAAATCATAGTCATAGTCATCACCATCATCATTTTGATGACGGTAAAATAATAAAAGAAAAAGGCACGAATAAAGTCTCTCTTATTACTTCTTTATCTGTTGCAATGTTCTTTTCGCCTTGCATTGAAATTGAGGCATATTATTTTACGGCAAGCGGAATCGGGTGGACAGGCATTGTAACGGTTTCTATAGTCTATTTCTTAATAACAATTGCCGGCATGCTTTTATTAGTTTACCTGGGATTGAAAGGCTTTGAAAAATTTAATTTCCATTTCATGGGGCATCACGAAAAACTTGTTACAGGAATCGTTCTCGTTTTATTGGGAATTATTACATTTATTATAGAATAAGACATTAAAATATGGATCATATTCATTCACACAGCAGTCAATCGCTAAATTATAATAAAGCTTTTGGATTCGGTATAGCTCTAAATCTTTCCTACTTAATAATAGAGTTCGTATATGGTCTAAAGGTAAATTCGATGTCATTAGTTGCGGATGCAGGGCATAATTTAAGCGATGTTCTAGGTTTGCTTCTTGCATGGGGGGCAAGCTATCTTGCAACTACCGAAACAAATAATACAAGGACTTACGGATTAAGAAAATCAACTATACTTGCTGCTTTATTTAATGCTATAATTTTGTTAATTGCCGTCGGCGCAATTTCAATTGAAGCAATAAGAAAAATTATTAATCCGCAACCAACCGGCGGAACAACAATGATGATTGTTGCCGGATTCGGAATAGTTGTTAATGCATTAACTGCTTTAACATTTATGAAGGGAAGACAGTCGGATATAAATATTAAGGGAGCATTTTTACACATGGCTTCCGACGCCGGTGTTTCATTCGGTGTTGTTGCCGCCGGATTTCTTATAAATATCACAGGCTTTTATTTACTCGACCCGGTTATCAGCATAGTTATCGTAATTGTAATTTTAATTGGAACCTGGGGTCTGCTAAGAGATTCCTTTAAACTTTCTATGGATGCAGTTCCTAAAAATATTAACTACAATGAGGTACAAGAATATTTGGAATCACTTGAAGGAGTTAAAGAAGTTCATGATCTGCATATCTGGGCAATGAGCACAACGGAAACAGCGTTAACAGCCCACATGATAATGCCCGGAGAACAGAAAGAAGAAAGGTTTTTAGAAAAAGTATGCTTGCAGCTTTACCATAAATTTAAAATCGAACATTCAACCATTCAAATAGAAAAAAAACCTCAAAGTGTTAATTGTGAAAGAGATAAGGTGTAAAATATTTAATAACAGTTAAAATATTTTTCTATGCAGCGTTGTTGTGTAATTATCCACGATAAGTGAAAAAATTTGTAAATAAAATAATCAATTTTATCCTCAAGGAACCAAATAAATTCTTATTAAATACAATCTTATACGTGCTCCAATGGCACTTTTCTTATTCGGCGTTGTTTAAGTAAAATTTTCTGAAAACCGCTCGTGCTTTCGCCTATTTACAGTTGCGTCAGATTTGTCAATAATAAGAAATCATTTGTTAGAATCTGTAATAGGCTTACACTATCAATTGATAAATCACTGAAATTTGATGAATCTAATTAGGTATCTTATCATCTTAACTAATGGCATAAAAAATGTTTGCCTAATGTCAATTAACATGATAATTCCAATTGATCATAAGAAAACAAAATAGTTTCGTATTAAAAACAATAATATTAACGCTCCCTATAGCATTTTTGCTATTTAGCGCCCCCAAAAGTAATAACAATTTGCATCCTCAATTAAAAATTATTCACCAAGCGGATTCGTGCTGTAAAAATTGCGGAAATGAAAATTGTAGCTGTTGTGCTAATCATATTATGAATGGCTCTAACAATTCTGATGACTGTAGCTGTCAGGTATCCAAAGATATGGACGACAAACCATTATCACTTCCCGGAAATTCTAAGCTTGCTGGTTATTGTTTCTTTCAAATTAAAATAGATTTCCCAAATGAGTCTATTTCAAAACATTTATCTCTATCAAGGTTAAATTATTCAAACGAATATTATAACACATTTAAAGCGGAAACCGATACTGTTATTCGAATTTAATACCTTTTCCTATCGATTTGGACTATCTAAAATAATTGCTTTTATAAACACGGTTAAAATTTTTTTAATCTCAAAGGAAATTTATATGAATATTAAATTGTTATTAACAATGGTACTTTTATCCACGACCATAGGCTTAAGCCAAAGTTGGATGCACAGCGGTAACTTTAATCCTGATTCTCTAAAGTCAATTACTGTTTCTGGAAAAGTCACCGCCGACTCATCAATGATGAACGGAATGTATTATCTTGATGTCAATAATGACAACAAACCCGATTACATTTTAAACTTGGGACCTTATTGGTATAAATCGGATAGCAGCTTAGCTGTCAGACCAAAAGTCGGCGACACAATTACAATTACCGGCGGACTTTACAATGGTATGCTAAACTTTTTACCTATGGTTGTAGTATATTCAATTAACGGAAATTTCTGGCGCTCGCCTTACGACTCCTTCTGGAATAATATGGGGAATAATTCAATGATGGGCGGAAGCGGGCACATGGGCATGGGCTACACCTTTGGTTGGAACCATGATTCACTCCAAAGTATAAATCTTAACGGAACTGTTCTTGTCGATTCAACTTTTATGTATAATCATTATTACCTCGATACTAACAACGATGGCACTCCTGACTATTTCCTTAACTTCGGGCCTCCTTGGTACGTTTCTTCTTCAGGAGCGACTCTGCCGATAAGTGGTGATAAAATTTCAATATCCGGATGGAAGATGGGAACTGATTATATGAACATGATTGTTGTCTATAAACTTAATGGTCAAGTTTGGCGCGACTCTACCCAAATGAATCAGAACATGGGCGGCGGCTGGATTCATAAAAATATGAGCCAGGCTCAACGCTTTTTCAACCCATTTGATACAACTGATTGGATGCAGGTTAATACAGGGTGGAATCAAGGCGGTATGATGAGCGGAGGTGGAATGATGCCGGATTCATTATACTGTCAGATACTGGAAGTCCTTCGGCAGAATGTTCCTAACGATTCTGCTCAAAATGTAATGACTGCTTTTGAAGTTGCGACATTTTTACCTAATGGTATGAATGGAATGAATCAAAACGGTCAAATGGGCGGTAATATGAATTTCAGTTCTATTGTAAATTTTCAATTTCATTTTGATAGCTTACAGTCAAATGGTTTTAACGTTAATAGCAACAGTCTAAAAGTTAAATATTGGGATGGTCAAAACAGCCAATGGATTGATGCATCTAATTCGGTAGTTAACAGCGCAAATAATACTATCTCAATTTCTCAAAACACAGTAAGCAATTTTTATATTGTTACCGCAGATAAAGTAACCGGCATAACAAATAATAAAAGTTCAGTGCCGGTAAATTTCAGCCTTCAACAAAATTACCCTAATCCCTTCAACCCAAGCACTACCATTGGGTTTTCAATTAATGAAACTTCAATTGTAAAATTATCCATTTATAATCTTCTTGGTCAAAAAATATCGACATTAATTAATCAATCTCTAAACGCAGGATTTCACAGTGTTCAATTCAACGCCTCTAACCTGTCTTCAGGTATTTATTTCTATAGATTGACCAGCGGATCAAACAGCAAAGTAATGAAGATGGAATTGCTAAAGTAAACAAATTATATTTCTTGGAAATTATTTTTGCTATAATGAGTTAAAAAGATAACCTGCTGCAGCATAAATCTGCAGCAGGTTATTATTGAAATCAATAACCTCTAAAACAACTTATTATTCTATCTTATTCATAGCGCGGCAAGCTTGCTGCGCTATGTTAACCTAACAGAATATGTAACTCTTTATCCCTTCTTGATCTAAATAAGTGTTACCCACAATTAATTTTAAATTAGAGAAATATATTTCTCACAATATAGAATAATCTAACTAATAGGCTTAAAAGTAATTAGTAACCGTGTAGTCCTTCTTGGCAAGAAAGTTGATAGTGACTACTATGAACTTTAATAAAGTATAGAATGTCAACATTAAATAAGTCAAATACACCGCTTTATACAATAAGCATGGCAGCCAAATTAGTAGGCGTCTCGGTGCATACTATAAGAATGTATGAAATTGAAGGATTACTGATTCCATTTAAGAAAGAAAGCAAACAAAGGCTTTATTCAGAACTGGATGTTGAGAGATTGAGATGCCTTCGAAAAGTAATAAACGAAGAACGAATTGGAATTGAAGGTATCCGCAGACTCCTTGCTCTTATACCCTGTTGGGGCATTGTAAAGTGTTTATCAAAGGACAGGAAAAAATGCGAAGCATACAACATTGCTACAAAACCATGCTGGATGATAAATCATAAAAACAATTATTGCACCGGAAGAGATTGTAGAGTATGCGAGGTGTATCAAAGTTTTAGTAATTGTGAAAGCATAAAAAACAAGTTAAAAGAATTAATAGCATAGAAAAACTAATAGTTAAAGGAAGAGTTAATAAAATGAAAAAACTTCTTATTCTTGGTGCGGGAACCGCCGGGACAATGATGTTAAATAAATTATATAATGCGCTTGATAAAAATGAGTGGCAGATTACGATAGTTGATCAACACGAAACTCATTATTATCAGCCTGGATTTTTATTCATACCTTTCGGGATTTATTCAAGAAATGACGTTATTAAACCCAAGCGTGATTTTTTCCCTTCAGGCGTAAATGCAATAATTGCTCAAATCGATAAGGTTGAACCTGAAAATAACCGTGTATTATTAAATAATAATCAGGTACTTTCCTACGATTTGTTATTGATTGCTACGGGTTCAAGAATAAGTCCAGAAGAAACAGAAGGGATGAAAGATAAATTATGGCATAAAAACATTTTTGATTTTTATACAATCGAGGGTGCGTGTGCACTTAAAAATTTTTTCAAACACTGGGAAGGCGGCAAATTGGTTCTGAATATAACTGAAATGCCAATCAAATGTCCCGTGGCTCCGTTAGAGTTTGTATTCCTGGCGGATTCATATTTTACAGGAAAAGGAATACGCGATAAAGTTGACATTCACTTCGTTACTCCCCTTCCGGGCGCTTTTACAAAGCCTAAAGCATCGGCTATACTTGGTGATTTTTTGGATAAAAAAAATATTAGGTTGACCACAGACTTTAGTATAGGAAGAGTTGATAACGACGCTAAGAAAATTATTTCGTGGGATGAACAAGAAGTTCCCTTTGACGTATTAGTAACAATCCCTACAAATAAGGGAGACGATTACATAAAAAGAAGCGGCATGGGAGATGAATTAAATTTTATTCCCACCGATAAGCATTCGCTTAGATCCGAAAAATATGAAAACATATTTGTTATAGGAGATACGACAAATCTCCCAAGTTCAAAAGCCGGTTCCGTCGCTCATTTTCAATCGGAGATTTTATTTGAAAACATGCTAAGTTTTATGGAAGGCAGAGAACCGAAAGAAAAATTTGATGGACACGCTAACTGCTTTATTGAATCAGGTTTTGGTAAAGGTATTCTAATCGATTTCAATTACGAGACTGAGCCATTGCCGGGTAAATTTCCACTTCCGGGTATTGGACCCTTTTCTCTGCTTGAAGAAACAAAAATGAATCACTACGGCAAAGTAATGTTTAGATGGATGTACTGGAATTTTCTTGTAAAAGGTTTGGAATTACCGATTGAATCGAATATGTCAATGGCTGGAAAGCGAGTGTGAAATGGAATCTAACAATATTCAAGAACAGATGGATAAAATTAACAACAAACTCGATGTAATTCTTGAAGAGATTGAACTTCAGAAAAAGCACAGACGAGAAATAGAAGACTTGAAAGATGACTTAATGAGAGTCGGAAATGACCTTTACCGTTCTACTGTAATTGAACTAGATCAAGTGCACGATTATCTAAATACCGGTGATATTTTCCACCTTGGGAAAAAACTGCTTCGAAACGTTAATATAATTACCAAAAGTATTGAACAGATGGAAAGCATAAAAGATTTTCTTAAGGATGTTTCTCCGCTTTCCCGCGAATCATTTATAGACCTGATGAACAAACTTGATGAATTTGACCGCAAAGGATATTTCCAGTTTATCAAAGAACTCGGCAAAGTTGCTGATAAAATTGTTACTTCATTCGGTCCCGATGATGTAAATAATCTCGGTGAAAACATTGTTACAATAATTAATACGGTAAAAAACCTTACTCAACCGGATATGCTGCATAGTATCAACAATGCGATATCTGTTTACAAAAAATTAGATATTGAAGTTTCAGACAAAATTTCTTTTATATCATTAATTAAAGAATTAAATACTCCTGAAACGAAAAGAGGATTAGCGTTTGCAATTCAATTCTTAAAGAATTTGGCTGCAAATGGCTCTAAAGATTTAACAAACGTAAAATCATTACAAACAAATTAATAAAGGAAAAACAATGGAAACGGTAGAACAAAAGAGCATAATTTTGGAGCGGGACGCCGACGGTAATCTAAAAAAATTATCCGATTGGAATGAAGAAGTTGCTGTTGAGCTTGCAAAAGAAGAAGATATTACAGAACTAACCGAAAGGCATTGGCTGGTAATAAATTTTATGAGAAAAGAATTTAAGGAAAAGGGAGACGCTCCTTCAATTCGCAGATTAACAAAAGAAAGCGGAGTGGAAACTAAAGAATTATATAATTTATTTCCCAAAGGTCCGGCAAAGAAAGCAGCTAAAATTGCCGGTTTACCTAAACCCAAAGGTTGCATTTAATTAAAGGAAAATAAAAAATGGAAGAGTCAATTAAAAAAGTTTCGATTGTTATTTCGAGAGGTTCTTTAGAGGGAGTTTATCCGGGATTGATAATGGCTAACGGTGCAAGAATGGAAGGCATAGAAGCAACATTGTTTTTTACTTTCTTCGGACTGCACGCAGTCATCGAAAAAAAGATGGATAAGCTGAAAGTTGCTACTGTTGGTAACCCTGCAATGTGTGTTCCATCAGCTATGGGACCGGGTTTACCAACATGGATGGGCACGTTACCGGGAATGTCTTGGTTTGCTACCGGAATGATGAAAAAAGAAATCGAGAAATTAGACATCTCCCCGGTACGTGAATTTATTGAGATGATTCACGATACCGGCTGCGAAATTTACGGCTGTAAAGCTACTGTGGAAATGTTTCATCTAACAAAAAAAGATTTCTGTCCTCAAGTAGATGATATTATTTCTGTGGGACAATTTTACGAAAAGTCCGCCGGCGCTCAGATAATTTTCACTTAGAATAGCATACTTGATTCTCTTGAAATTAAAATCTAAGTGCTTTATCCGGATCGATTATAATACTTGAAATAAAAGATTCATTTTTTCAGAGCGTACTAATCTCGATTATTATCGCATTGGCGTCAGCTTAAGAATCTGTTACATTACAATATTGAGAATTTGTTAATCCTCTACGAGGATTTGCCAATGTAGAATAAACCTTTTCCTACAATAATCAAACATCTACGAGGTCTACAAACATCGTAGATGTTTGATTATTGTAGAAAACAAATTAATCCAACAAATAAACTATCCTCGTAGAGGATAAATAAATATTTTTAGTACGTTAAATACAAGTGATTACAAAGGTTAGGGAGTTTGGAAGAAATATTAAGCTATCTTTATTCATGTTATTCTAGCTAAATAAAATTTATTACTAACCGGGCAAACAAATCTTCGGATGAATAATTCTATCTCGTTTTTTGCTTTTATCATGTCGTTTTATTATTATTCAATTATTCAATTGAATAATTTATTAAGATGACATTATGACAGGCAGAGAATTTAAGGATATTACATTTCAGCAACTGGCAAACATAGCCACCGCTTTCGCAAGTCCCAAAAGACTGGAAATTTTAGACCTTCTTTCACAAGGCGAAAAAGATGTGGACTCTTTAACTAAAGAGACAAATATGAATTTTGCAAACACATCGCGACATCTGCAAATCCTAAAGAATGTAAAGATTGTCCAAAGCAGAAAAGAAGGTATTCGTGTAATCTATTTCCTTGCGTCTGATGAAGTAATAAAATATTGGAAGAGCTTGCAAACTCTCGCAGAACAAAGCACCGCCGAATTAAGAGAAGCTGTAAAATCATTCCTTGAAGAAAGAAGTGTGTTAGAACCTATATCTTTAAAAGAATTGCAGTCAAAAATTAAAAAAAGTGATATTACTATAATTGACGTAAGACCGAAAGAAGAATATCTCAATGGGCATCTACCCGGCGCTGTTTCTATTCCTATGTCCGAACTAAAAAGCAAAATAAAAAATTTGCCTGTCGATAAAGAGATTATAGCATACTGCCGCGGCAAATATTGTGTTATGGCTCCGGAAGCGGCAAAAATTTTAACCGGAAAAGGATTTAAAACAACAATCCTACAAGAAGATGTAAATTCATGGCGCTTTGCAGGATTAAAAGTTGAAACTAATTAATCATTAACTTAGGATATTTATTATGAGTTCTAAATCAAATGAATTAATTGCCGGGCTTTTTTCCGATTCTGAAAACATACAAATATTATGTTCAATCTATGGCAGAGTTAGCTGCTTGGACGGTGGATGCGGATAAGATTATAACCTTTTGATTTTCGTACTCTAAAGCATTTATTATGGTTTTCCTCATTGTTCACATATCAATACTTCTCAAAAGCTCATTCGCAATATTAGAACTTTCAAGCCGCATTATGCTTTCTTCAGCGCTTCCGAAGCTTAAAAGATTAATACTCCCGTACCAAACAATCCGTTGATCTATTACTGCAAATTTCTGATGAATATTTGATTTGAATAATAAGTTAATACCTTCCTTTTTTAATACATCAAGAGCATGCTTCAAAAGTAATCTATCCTTTTCTCTGTAATCTTCTGGTGGTCTCGTTAAAATAATTACCTTAACATTATTACCTACCGCTATTCTTAAATGTTGAAGTAATTGTTCAGACCGTCTTTTTGAAACAAAAGGGCTGACAATGAAAATTTCTTTCTGTGCGTTCACAATATCGCTGCTATAAACCGGCAAGAAGCTATCCTTGTTGAAAATAGAATTAATCAATTCCGCTGTCCCGCCTTGCAGAATTTCTCCTTTCGCTTTATAACCAAACGAAGCGTAACCGTTGAGCCGTTTGTTATACATCTTCTCAAGCATTCTAACATGAATATCGACATAATCATAAACTTGAACTTCATTTTTACTTTCATATAACCTATCAAGCCGGCCGGCATATTGCTGCAAAGTGCCTCTCCACGAAATGGGCATCGTCAGAAATAAAGTATCAAGCCGCGGCTCGTCAAAACCTTCACCAATATATTTACCGGTTGCAACCAACGTTAACGGCTTTCCCGGCGGTGTCTCAGAAATTCTTTTTAATGTTTCTCTTGTTTCTTTAACCCCGGTTTTCCCGGTGAGAGTTATTACATCCGGAATTTTCTCATTCAACATTTTTGAAAGAAGTTCAACATGAGCGGTTCTTTCTGTTAAGACAAGAGAGCTTCTGCCTCTTTCATAATTTTTTATTACATCACCGGCAATAAGCTGGTTGCGCATTTCATTCACCGTTAATTCAGAATACAGTTCTTGTATTGTTGGTGTTTTCTCATCTTTATCTACCGGCACTCTGTAGCTTGTAAATCTTGGAATAACGAAGTGTTCAAAGGGTCTTTGTCCGGCTTGCGCTTTTGCCTCAACTTTGAATCTTACAGGTCCGCAATGCATAAAAATAATCGGATGATGCCCGTCCAATCTCACCGGTGTTGCGGTTAATCCATAAACATATTTTGCGCGGGCATTTTTTAGAATCAGTTCAAAGCTAAAAGCCGGAACATGATGGCACTCATCGACAATCACCATTCCGTAATTTTTAATAAAATCCTTTATTTCATTTCCTCTGTATAATGACTGTATTATAGCAACATCAATAATACCGGTTAAATTTTCTTTCCCGCCGCCGAGTTGTCCGATTAAAGACTGCCGCTTCTGTCTCCCCCGCTTTTTCTCAAGCGCCGGTAATTCTTCCTTAATATCGGGAGCGTTCAACCGCAAAAGGAATATCAAACTCCTTGCATACATTTCTCAATAAGGAAATATCTTTTTCCCAACCATCATCATCAAAATCAATAGCTAAGAAGTAACAAGTTTCATCAAGCTGCATTGGATAAATGCCTGTAATTATGTTTCCCCTTAAATGTTCGTCAACAACTTTTTCATTTAGAATTTGAAATGATTTATTAGCGCATTCCGAGCATTTTATTTTCGGCTTGCTGCATATCCCGGGTTTCCATTCGTTAAGACAAACAGGCGAATAACCTGAAGCACCATTCCTGGAACTTAGTTAGAAGGGTTAAATTATTCTTTTTATCATCAGACATCATTATGACTCTTATTAGTTTTTTTGAAAATAAAAAAAACGGTAAAGAAGAAATGCTCTAAATGCAAAGCTGGTGAATTTTAAATTATTGCGTCTGTCCAGCCTTTTCGATATATTAAATACAATAAAATTTTAATCTGCCATAACAACTAATAAATTTTGCTATTTATTTAGTCAAAGATTTTTAATAATTAACAATTAATAAGAAAATGGAAAGTTTGTTTAATAGAATAACAATTGACCCGGAAATATGTCATGGGAAACCAACTATTCGTGGATTAAGATATCCTGTTGAAAATATGCTTGAATTGTTAGCATCAGGAATGACTATGGATGAATTACTTAAAGACTATCCTGATTTAGAAAAGGAAGACTTTTTAGCGTGTTTAGAATATGCCGCTAAGCTTTCACATGTGAAAAGCATCCATAGAATTGCATCGTGAAATTTTTGATTGATGCTCAATTACCAAAATCGTTATCATACCTTTTTAAATCGAAAGGCTTTGATTCAATCCACACTATAGAACTGCCCGACAAAAATAAAGCTAAAGATAGCCAAGTTATTCAACTGGCAATAAAAGAAAAGAGGATAGTCGTAAGTAAAGACAATGATTTTCTGGATTCTTTCCTAATAAAATCCGAACCCTCCAAACTTATTATGGTCAAGACAGGTAATATCCCAAATAAAAAATTAATCAAAATCCCGGCAGCTTAAACTTCATAGTTACTTCGCCGGTTTCTTTATTTACGGTTATTCCTTTTCCTTCCGTAATTAATTCTTTGCCGGTAGCCATTTTAAATATGCCGTTTAAGAATTGCATCCCTTGATTTAAAGTCACTTCAATTTCCTGCGGTTCCGGTGTATGCTGTTTTTCTGAATCATCTTTAGTCGAAATTATTTTTGAAGTAGCTGCGCCCTCATTGCCTGATTCAATTTTTTCATCAAGCAGTACCGTCTCCTCAATCAACTCACCGGCATTCTCAGCTTCATTTACTATTTCTTCTTTTGTTTCTTCAAAGGATTCATCCTGCGCAATTTCAGAAGCTTCGACAGGCTGAATCATTTTTTGAACTTGCTCAATAAATGTCGATCTTCCCTTAGCTGCAAAATCAACTTCCTCCGTTAAGTTTGCATTATTTAATACTGCATTGAACAAGGCTTCTTTAACAACAATACCGTTTGCGATATTATGTTCTATGCTGTTTTGTGCAACCATATTTATAGCGGTTAATTTTGGACTTACTTGCCCGATGCGGTTTATACGCCCGATCCTTTGGTTCTTTTTTGCGGGATTCCACGGCAAATCAAAATTGATAACCGTATCGGCGAACTGCAAATTTAATCCCGTGCCGCCTGCTTCGGTCGAAAGAAATACAAGCGTGTCCGGGTTATTTGCAAATTCGTCTATCAAAAAGCTTCTTTTATTTACCGGCACATCTCCCGATAGAGTAACGTATTGAATGCCGTTTGTCTTCAGCATCTTACCGATTAAATGAAGCATCGTTTTCCATTCGGAAAAGATTATTATTTTCCTTTTTCGATTTTTAATATTCAGCTTTTCTAAAAGTATAGTTTCCAATTCATCTAATTTGGGAGAGTAATTTGTTTCCTTGTCAATAAGAAAAGTTGAGTCGCATACCATCCTCATGCTGGTAAGGATTTGCTGTATGCGCTGCATGTCGTAAAAGGTTTTGTGTTTCTTGTGCAGAATAGGAGCAAGTGATCTTGCAAGTCCGGCATGAATTTCTGCCTGCGCTGGATGAAGTACAACCGGTACCATCATTTCTTGAACGGCGGGCAGTTCTTTCAAAACATCTGCCTTCTCCCGCCTGATAACATAACCGGCTAATTTATTTTTTAGTTCTTGTAAATTAAAATAGCCGGTTACCATGTTCCTCTTGTCCTTATCGAAATAACAATGGTTCATTGAAAATTCCCACTGCGGCGCTAACACTTCGGGATCAACAAAATTCATTATCGAATACAAATCCAGCAAATTGTTTTCAAGCGGGGTTCCGGTAATTACTAAAGAATGTTTTTTGGGAATTGATTTTACAGCGTGTGAAGTTTTCGTATCGTAGTTCTTTATTTTCTGCGCCTCATCAAGAATAATCATATCTGGCGGATATTGATGAATTACGGTAATGTCCCTCATAACTGCTTCATAATTTGCAATAATAAAAAACTCACCGGCACTTTTATAAATCTTCTGACGGTAACTGCGTACGCCTTCAACTATAACTGCTTTTTCACCTGTAAACTTTTCTATTTCTTTTTTCCATTGATACTTTAATGATGCCGGACAAATTATCAACGCCTTGTTTAATCCGTAAATATCTTTTTTCAATAAAGCGACAGCAATTGCCTGAAGCGTTTTTCCAAGACCCATTTCATCTGCAATAATATTTCCTTTCTTAAATAAAGAAAACAAAATGCTCTCCTTCTGGTAATCGAACAGCTTAGCTTTTATTTTTGAAAAGTCCGGTGTTATCTTTTCGCTAAGTTGTTTGAGCGATTGCGTATCAAAATATTTATCTATTTTTTCATTTACTTCCGGACGGATTAAAATTGATTTAATCTCTCTCGCTTCATTTATAAACTTCAAGAATTCAGAATATCTTTCAGGCATGACGTACTGGCTGCCGTTTGGGAATCCTCCGAAGGAGTTCTTTGTGACATCCCGGCTTTGTCGGAGAAAATATTTGTTAATTAAAGTGTCTACTTCCGGCTGAAGATTTCGTTCGTAAAAATAGGTAATGTTATAATCGTAATGAGGATCACAATAGATTTCGACGAAAGGATAAACTTGATTAGTTAATGCTTTTGAGTTTTTATATTTCTTGTTTAAATAGTCCGATGCAAAAATCAAATGCTTGCAAGTTCCGAGCTTGTTGGTCCTAAAATCGGGGCACGAGCAGTAGCCGCTGCCTTCTGCGAAATCTCTGATTGTAATTTCATAAGTTCTTCCTTCCTCTGTTTTGATTTTATGAAAGCCATGAATATTTTCTGCCAAACGAATTTCAAATTTTTCCTTGGCGGCTTTTTCCTGTCTTTCTTTCAATACCCGTTTTATCATTTCTTTTTTTGTGTACTTACTGCTTACGGAAGACGATTTACTTTTTTCCTCATCATATTTTATTCTAAGCATAATAAGCGCAGCAGCAGAGTGCGGGCAGCAATCTAAATGCGAATCGCAATTACATTGAATTGACAGCTCGCTTTGCGAAGGAGGCTTCTTTTCAGACGGCGAAATTGTTACATGAAAATCATCAAACCGGTCTTCAACAATAAAATTAAATTTATTGCCGGACTCGCTGGTAAGTGTACACATCTCATTATCGATTAAACTTTGTCCCCTTCGGAAAACTGTTTCGGATTGAACATACTTTTCTTTGATTTCAAGAATGTCCGGTACTAAAAAATCGAATTTCATATTTACGCCTTTGTTGAAAATAAAAATTCTTAAGTTGAAATAACTGATGTCTGCTTTCTGAAAGACAAAATTAAGTCTTCAGTAATAAGTAATCAATAACGGTTGATAGAAATAATAATTACTGTTCCTCTCAAGAAATAAGGAATCATTATGATAATTCCAATTGCAGATGATCATTCTGTTGTCCGCGAAGGGCTGAAACAGATACTAAAAAAGCTTCCGGATGTTAAACAAATAGAAGAAGCAACTAATGGCGTAGATGCATTAAGGAAGATTGAAAGTAGCGAGTACGATTTTATTATTCTGGATACTTCTCTTCCTGGTATATCCGGATTAGATGTTCTCAAGAATTTAAAATTGCAAAATGAACAGATGCGTATGCTAATTCTTTCGACGCACCCTGAAGAGCAGTATGCGGTTCGGGCATTTAAATTGGGCGCTTCGGGTTATATTACTAAAGATATAGCAGGGGAAGAACTGCTTGCTTCAAAAAGAAAATATCTTCCGGTGAAAAATACGTTTCCTCTGAGCTTGCTGAGTATATGGCGTTCAGCTTAGATAAAGGTTTTGAAAAGTTAGTGCACGAAAATTTATCCGAACGTGAGTTTCAAATTACGATTCTGCTTGCGTTACTTAGGTTTGAAATTCTGTAATGAAATAGTTTTGTGTAAACGGGGCAAGGGAAAGCAGAACCCTTTGTACTTTTAAATATTATTTTCTATATAATCTTATTGTAAGTTCTTCAAGCTATTTGAAAGAAGAACTTTTTTCCACTTTTAATTCATTGGATGCCGCCGGTAGAAGAATCGTTAGGACTGTAGACTTAATTCTTAATATGGCGGAAATACAAACTAATAGTTATCAATATAGACCTACAAGATTTGATCTTCCCAGTAACGTGCTAAGTAGTCTGTTCAATGAGTTCATTTCCAGCACTGAAGAAAATAATTTTGACTTCAAGCTGATTTGCAAAAACGGAAATATGAATGTGTTTGCAGATGACTACTTTATAAAGCAAATTTTTAGTAAGTTGATTGATAATGCAATTAAATATACAATTAAAGGTTTTATAAGAATTGAAATTGCAGAAGAGAATTTACAACTTGTTGTTAAAGTTATAATGCATCTATTACGGTAAATAGTGTAAAAGAAGAAGGTTCTATTTTTACAGTTAGATTTCAACGACAAAATTATAGGCACTCAAAATGAATCTTTTAGATATTGTTTTTAGAAAATGGAACAATATATCTGTTGAAAAAAAGGTAATTGCAAGCTGGATTTTTTCTCTCGCTGTAATCATTACTGTCAGCTCAATACTTTATTTTTCAAAAAAGGAAATACACCAAAGCGCAAACTTAATATCAGTTAACTATAAGCTGCGAACCGAAACTCAGGATATTCTTTTAACAATTCAAAAACTTGAAATAATAAGCAAAAGTTTTATTTTAACAGGTAATAACAAAGATTACGCAATTTATTTTGCTAACCTCGACTCTTTAGATAAAAACTTATCGAGACTAAAAACATTAACTACAAACAGACCAAGTCTTCAAAAGCACTTTTTACCAATAGAAAACACTATACGATCCGAACTGTATAAGATTATTCATCTTCCCTTTTCGCTTAGCATCGAAAAGCAGTTAGATCTGAAAGAGATTAAAACCGAAGATAATATTTATAAAAAACTCGACGGCTATTGGCGGCTCTTAGATGCCGAGGAAGAATTGGTAACTTTGGAACAATTTCAAAGTCTTGATACAAAGATTAATAAAGACTTAAATTACTTTTTATTGCTCATTGTAATTTATATAGTAATACTAAGCGCATTATTTCTAATAATTATTTCTGATGTAAGAAAGAGAAGAAAGTTAGCGGCGGAGGTATCAGAAAGAAGAAAGGAATTAAAAACAATAATTGATACTGCGCCTGCGCTAATCTTTGTTAAAAATACGGGGAAAAAGTTTATTCTTGTAAATAAATCATTCAAGGAATTTTTCAAGGTTGATGAAGAATATATTTTGCAGCGTGAAAATAGGCAACTAATTTTCCCGGCAGATTATTGGCTTGCCAGCGAAGAAGACGATGCAGTAATAAATCAAAAAATTACACTTAACAATATTGAGCGGGAAATTAAACTTGCCGATGGAAGTACATTTTGGTTAAATATTAACAAATCCCCTTTATTCGATGATAAGAATAATGTTACCGGAATTGTGGGCGTAATGGACGATATCACGAAAAGAATTGAATTTCAGAACGCACTTATAAACAGTCAAAAAAATCTTGCGGAACTTAATAAGCAGAAAGATAAATTCTTTTCTATAGTAGCTCACGATCTTCGCGGTCCGTTTTCCGGCATGTTAGGCTTCTCGGGAATCTTATTAGAAGAATATTCCCAGCTTACTGAAGACGAAAAGAAGAATTATATTGAGATCATAAATTCATCCTTAAAAGATCTTTTAACATTTATTGATAATCTTCTTACATGGGCGCGTATACAGAGTAATAGATTTGATCACGAGCCTAAAGAAATTAATTTGGAAGAGATTATCGCCCAGGTATTTCAATCGCAAAAATTTGCCGCTGCTAATAAACAAATTACACTTGAATCTAACCTGCCTGCCGGACAGGCAAGTCTTCAGCAAAGCTTAACGGCTTTTGCAGATCCCGGCATGACAGAAACTGTTATTCGTAATCTTGTTTCAAATGCAATTAAGTTTACAAAGACGAACGGGAAAATTAAAGTTAATGCATATAATTCCGGGAAGTTTGTTAATATCCAAGTTGAAGATAACGGAATCGGTATGAGCCAGGAAATTGTTGATAATCTGTTTAATATAGAAACAAAAGCAACACGTAATGGGACAAATAATGAAAAAGGAACCGGTCTCGGTTTAATAATTTGTAAAGAATTTATTGAAAAGAACGGCGGTATTATTTCGGTAAAAAGCCAGGTAAACAAAGGAACGGTTATTTCATTTACTTTACCAAAGAATCTTTAGTTTTTTTTATCAACATTCACAATGTGAAAACTTATTATAAAAATACCTGTTGGTAAATCATTCTTAACCTTTATTGTCCCCCATTGAAAGGACACAACTAGAAAAGATCAAAATATTGATATGTTTAACAATTTTATTTAATCAATTTTCTTATATTTAGATTATAAATGCAAACGAATAAAACTAAATATTTAATCCTAATTCTAATTGGGCTTTTCTTCGCTTCTATAAACGAGTTAAGCGCTAAAGAAGCCGAGCAAAATTACAATTCGGAAAACCATGCCTTTATTGAAACTGCGAATTATAGTCTAATCTCTTCAGTTGATAAGCAGAAGAAGAATTACAAAAAACATTTCACGACTTATCAATTTATAACATCTCCGGACTTTTATTGTAACATCTGTTTCGATTCGTCATATGCTAACCGGCTAAAGTTTTTACCGCAATTCTTTCGTGGAAATATTTATTTGGATATCTCCTCCCTTCGCATTTGAGAACTACTTTTATATTTATGATCGTTCAATACTGATAATAACCAAACCGGTATGGTATATTTACTAACTGGTTTATTGAATTAGTTAAACAAAAAGAGTTTTCATATGTTAAATAATAAAAAATCTAAAATAGTCGTTTCATCACTTATTATATTGGTCTTATTGGCTTCCGTTGCCTGGTATTTCATTCAAAGTCAAAATGATAAGACTGATAAGGCTGCCGCAAAAAAATCTTCCATCGAATCATCTCCAAGTGTTCAAGTTGTTGATGATGTTACTACAATTGATTTAAGTCCTTCTGAACAGTCCGAGTCAGGCATAACATCTTTTATATTAAATCAGACACTACATCAAGCACAATTGACTGCTTACGGTACTGTAGTTTCCATAAAGGATTTAGCAAAAGATGCTCAAAACTTTGAAGCAGCCAAAGCGCAATTGGCAAAGTCAAAAGAAAATCTTTTAATCTCTCAGAAAAACTTTGAGCGTACAAAAAGTCTTTACGACAAAAATCTTGCGAGCGAACAGGATTATCAAACTTCGCAGGCTGCTTTTTTATCCGACAAAGCAGATATGAATTCTGCTCAAACAAATTTAAATAGTTTAAAAAGTTCAATCCTTGAACAATGGGGTGATGAACTTTCCAAATGGATATTCAACGGCTCTTCTTCATTGCAGAATCTGCTTGAAATAAGAGAAGAGTTGATTCAAATATCTTTTTCTCAAGAAGGCTTAAATACTAAAATTCCGGAAAATATTTCTATTCAACCTGCCTACCGGAAAGGGATGTCTCCTTCGGAAAATGGGGAAAATATTTCTTGCAGATTTGTTTCAGCCGGTCACCTTGCAAGTTCCCAATTTCAAACAAAAACTCTTTATTATATCACTTCAGATGCTTCGCTAAACAGCGGCATGAATGTAAAAGCATTTCTACCGGTTGGAAAAAAATTAAATGGCGTAATTGTACCGGATTCATCAATTATCTGGTATCAAGGGAAGGCATGGATTTATGTAGAAAAGTTTCCCAATAAATTTTTCCGTGTTGAAATTGATATTGATAACCCTGTTGGCAAGGGATTTTTTGTTCCGGAAAGTAAAGGAATAATAAATCCGGGAGTAACTGTTGTAAAAAACGGCGCTCAGCTATTGTTGTCCGAAGAATTAGCCCCAGCCCAGGGCAAACAAAGCGGTGGGGGCGATAATGATTGAAGAACATGGATTATTAAATTCTGTTGTCCGATTCTCGCTTCGCTTCCGCGGAATAATAATAGCGTTAAGTATTCTTTTTATTGGCTATGGAATATACACACTTACACAAGCAAAGTTCGGTGTCTTCCCGGAGTTTGCACCTCCTCAAGCAGTCATTCAAACAGAAGCTCCCGGGCTATCGCCGGAACAAGTTGAAGTTCTTGTTACACAGCCAATTGAGAATACTGTAAATGGTATCGTCGGCATTTCCTCGCTAAGATCAAAATCAATTCAAGGAATTTCAGTTGTTACCGCTACCTTTAAAGAAGGCAGTAACATTTATATTGATCGTCAGTTCGTAACGGAACGTCTCTCAACTTTAGCAGGTCAATTGCCAGCCGGAGTTAAGCAGCCGGAGATGACCCCGCTTGTCCCTTCTACCGGATTAACGCTCGTTATTGGTTTGACTTCAAGTGAAAAAACTCCGATGCAGCTTAGAACCTTTGCAGATTGGATTTTAAGACGAAGGCTTCTTTCCGTACCCGGAGTTGCAAACGTTACTATGTTTGGCGGTGAAGTAAAACAATTTCAAATTCAAGTTCATCCGGATAGACTTATTAAATATAACTTGTCTATTGAAGAGGTACTTACAGCAGCCAAACGCGCTACTGCTGTGGAAGGCTCCGGCTTCATTGAAAATAATAATCAGCGGATCGTGCTTCAAACGGAAGGTCAATCTATAACTGCTGCTGAGCTTGCAAAGACAATTGTTGTTCATAAAAATAATTTGAATATTACGCTTGGCGATGTTGCCGATGTTTTGATAGCGCCGAAACCCCCAATAGGCAGCGCAACGATTGAAGGCAAAACCGGCGTAATGATGATGATTTACGGTCAGTATGGAACCAACACCCTTGAAGTTACTAAAAATGTTGAAGCGGCGCTAACTGGTATGCAGCCCGCATTCAGCTCCGAAAATATTAATCTGATAAAATTATTCCGTCCGGCAGATTTTATTCATACTGCACTCGGTAATATTGAAGGTTCGCTTATACTCGGCGCTATTTTAGTTGTTATTGTTTTGCTTCTTTTCCTTTTTAATTTTAGGACGGCTGCAATATCATGCACAGCAATTCCTCTTTCGCTTCTTGCAGGAATTGTTGCCCTTCAATCTTTTGGACTGACATTAAATACCATGACGCTTGGCGGATTAGCAATTGCCATCGGAGAAGTTGTAGATGACGCCGTAATTGATGTCGAAAATATTTTAAGAAGATTAAAGGAAAACCGCGCACTCGTCGCTACTGGTCGTGGAAAATCTATCTTTCGTGTAGTGCTTGAAGCTTCTCTTGAAGTACGAACTGCAGTTATTTATGCTACGTTTGCTGTAGTTCTTGTTTTCATTCCCATTCTTACACTTTCCGGTGTTGCGGGAAAGCTTTTTGCACCGCTTGGAATAGCTTACATATTTTCTGTTCTCGCATCGCTTCTTGTTGCGTTAACCGTAACGCCTGCGTTAAGCCTTGTTTTACTCGGCGGCGAGCAAATTCTTGAAAGAAAAGAATCTCCATTTGCGCATTGGCTTAAGGAAAAATATAAAATTCTTCTAAATAAAGTTGAACTGAATTCCGGAAAAGTAATTGCAGCAGTTATAATCATTACTCTCGCCGGCTTTGCTGCATTGCCTTTCTTTGGGGAAAGTTTTATTCCGGCGCTTAAAGAAGGTCATTTTATTGCTCATGTTTCAGCTGCCCCGGGAACTTCTATAAACGAATCAATAGAGCTAAGTAAAAAAATATCAACGGCTCTTATGAAGCTGCCGTTTATTCAAACAGTCGGTGAACGCACAGGTCGTGCTGAAAAAGGCGATGATACCTGGGGTACTAATTACAGCGAGTTTGAAATTCAATTAAAGCCGTTAAGCAGCGAGCAGATGGACAAAGCTAAGGAAGAAATTAGGAAAACACTCGCTTCGTTTGTGGGCGTTAATATTGGCGTGAATACTTTTTTAACTGAGCGGATGGAAGAAACCCTTTCCGGGTATACATCCTCTGTTGTTTTGAATATATATGGTAATGATCTCAACTCTTTAGACGCGCTTGCACAAAATACGGCGCAAGTACTTTCCAAAGTTCCGGGCGCAATTGATGTGCAAATTCAATCGCCTCCCGGAATGCCTCAGCTAACAATACATTTGCGAAAGGATGATTTGCAGCGCTGGGGATTTGATGCAAAGGATGTCCTTGATGCAGTGCAGACGGCTTACCAGGGAACAGATGTTGGACAAGTCTATGATGGCAATCAAGTATTTACTGTTTCAACTATTTTGGATTCTAAAGACCGTGAGTCCGTAAACAATGTTTCAAACCTTCTCTTGAAAAATTCGGATGGAGTTTATGTTAAGCTAAGCCAGCTTGCAGACGTGTATGAAGCTTCCGGAAGATACATAATCCTTCATGACGGAGCCAGGCGTGTGCAGACTATTACCTGCAATGTTAAAGGAACAGATGTTGTTTCATTTGTAAAAGATGCAAAAGGGAAAATTGAATCATCTATTAAATTCCCCGGAGGTACATACATTGAATTTGGCGGAACTGCTGCAGCTCAAGCTAAATCGAGAGAAGAGCTGCTTTTATATTCTGTGATCGCAGCTGCTGGAATTATTCTACTACTTTTTATTGCGCTTAAAAATTTAAGAAACCTTTTCCTTGTCTTATCAAATCTGCCTTTTGCGTTTGTCGGAGGAATTATCGCTATCTTTTTAACCGGCGGAGAAATGAGCCTTGGTTCGATGGTGGGATTTATAACTTTGTTCGGAATAACAATGAGAAATTCTCTCATGCTCATTTCACATTATGTACATTTAGTAAAGAATGAAAGCAAAGAATGGAATTTAGAAACAGCAATATTAGGCGCATCCGAAAGGCTTGTGCCAATCTTAATGACAGCTTTGGTAACCGGTTTGGGATTATTGCCGTTAGCAATAGGAAGCGGCTCTGCAGGCAAAGAAATTGAAGGGCCATTGGCAATTGTTATACTCGGCGGACTTGCAACGTCAACGCTATTAAATCTTCTTGTATTGCCAACTCTATCATTACGTTTCGGAAGATTTACAAAGAATAATTACGATGAGGAAGAATAATTTGCCGGTCTTTTAATATTGTGGAGTATAACGATTCATGCTATTGCTGCTGAATTTTCGTCCGGTTTCAGGGCTCTCTTTATTTTTGATACTCTGAAATTATCTGTGCTATTATTCCAATCAATTCGTGTGAAGAATTAAGAATGAATTTCGCTATAGTGGGTGAATTTCCGTTACTTATCAAAACGCTTGTACCGTTTAATTCATTAACAGTTTCAAAAGCAAATTCATCCGTTAGATCATCACCGAAATAAAATGGTATGTAATCATTTCTTAGGTGTTTCAAAATTATTTTCACACTATTGCCTTTATTCCATTCAACCGGAGGTTTTACTTCAATAACTTTTTTACCATTCAAGATTTTTATTTCATTTTTGTTCAACGGAATTTCTAATATCTTGGTGACTTCGGAGAGAAAATCATTAACGCGTAGAGGATCGATAGTTCTGTAATGAATGCCAATCGCATATATTTTATCTTCAATCAGCGGATTATAGCTGCTTAATTTGGTTTTTAATTCGTCTAAAAGATTCAGAATTAAATACCTGAACTTAGAAGTATTTGGTTCAATAAAACTTAATCCTGGACCCTCCACTTCAACCCCGTGATTACCGGCGTAAAAAATTCCATCGATAGCAATCATTTTTTGTAAATCACTTAAACACCTGCCACTTATTATCCCAACCGGGAAAATATTTGCAAGGTTTTCAAGAATATATTTTGTTATAGGTTTAAACTTTACTTTATCCGGAGTTGAAGCAAGTTCTACTAAGGTTCCATCAAAATCAAAAAAGAATACCGGATGCTTTCCAATACCATCCATTAACTTTTGAAATGAATAATGTGGCGGCATAGTTTTTCAATTATAAATAAATTATATCGGAGTTAGTATAAAACGACAAAGACAAAAGCAGATAATCCCGGAGTTGTCTTGTAATTAAAAAATTCTGACGGATATGTTCATATCCGTTTTTCCCAAGTTCGGCTGCAAATTTTGGTTCGTTGATAAGCTGTTTAATCCAATAGGCTGTTCCTTCTATGCTGTGTGTTAATATTCCGCCGTATTTGTGCTTTATCTGAAGAGGGATTCCTCCAACTGCCGAAGCAATAACTGGTTTTGATTTCCACAGTGCTTCTGCAACTGTTAATCCAAAACCTTCGCGCAATGATTTTTGTAAAACAACTGTCGAACCACGTTGCAATGCATTAATTTCCAGGTCACTCGAAGGCGGCAAAAGCAAAATAAAAATGTCTTTATCGCCGTCGGAAGCTTTGTTAACATCAGCTAATACTTTTTCCCCCTCAGGATCATCTGTCGCGCCGCCACCCGCTAAAACAAGCTGACAGTCAATATATCGTTTTACAAGCTTGTAAGCTTGTATTACGCCGACGGGATCTTTTAAATAATCAAAGCGGGAAATTTGTGTTATAACAGGGCGTGATCTATCAATTTTAAATTTATTAAACACAGAATCAATATAATTTTGATCAAGATCTCTATTTTTATCGCTTAACGGATCTATAGACGGGGAAATCAATACCTGTCGTGTAGCTAAAGACCGGCTGAATGCTGGAGCAGAAAAGATTGCCGAATCGAATTTCTCAATATAATTTTTAAGGAAAAGCCATATTTGTTCTTTAGGTTCGGAAAAATCGATATGACAGCGCCAGACCCATTTGTTATTCAAGTTGCCACGCATATCCACCAAACCGATTGGCTGTGGATCATGAATAAAAACCACATCACCGTCAAAAGTAATTGATGCGGAATTCTCTCTATTAATCTCAAGGAAATAATCAAACTCATCTTGAGAGAACGTTACGTCAACGCCATGAAGTGCATTGTGCATTTTTTTTGTAATCAGATAAAATTTATCTCCGCCCTTTATAACCTCCCACGTGCTTGTTACTCCTAATTGACCAAACATTGGTATTAGTCTGTTAAGTATTTCCGCTACACCACCGCCAACAGCAGTTGAATTTATGTGCTGTATTTTCAGACGGCTTGCCCGGTCGCCAAGAATAAAAAGCTCATCAATAACTGATTGTCCTGTTATTTCAGCATAGTCCTTAACTGTAACCATTGATAGTCTCCAAAATCTTTTGTCTTAATCCTTCAAGTGTAAATGTATATGGATCAAACCTCGATATTGTATCGGCTTCTTTTTTCATTCCTATAGATCGAAGCCACATAGAAAAATCGTTATCTTGTTTCTCCAGACGCATTCTTGCTTCAAACATGTGATAATATATTGAATGTATGCTAACGGTTTTCAATACATCTATAAACTCTTGAATGTTTGCAGCTTTCTTATTAATCGGCAGCACAAATATTCTTGAGCTCATGAAGTGAAATTCTTCTCCTTCAGGACAATTTCCATTTTCAGCTCTATTTGTATAGCCGCTTAATATTTGTACAAATTTTAATTTTAAATCCGAGAGATTATTGAACTGCATAACATCAATACTGGCTAATTGTTCTCCTGCGATTTCATTGTTCAACATGTTTGTTACCCAATAAGCAAAATCATTTGGAGGTTCGGGAGACAAGTAATGATGCTGTTGCAAAAATCGATGAGTATGCTGATAGATTGATAATAAAGGAACAATCTTTATTCTTTCCAATAGTTCACTTAAATTTTTTGCTTTTATACCCAATAATTCTGTTAACACTAATCTCGACTTAAATTCAAAATTATTTTCCTGCATTTTAAGAATCTTTTTTGTTTTAATTTAATATAAAGTAATTCATAGATGGATTAATTGATTTCAGTCACCGGGAAAAAATTCCAATTCATTCTTTGAATATTGGGATGTGAAGAAGGTAAATAAATCTTAAGAATCGCTTTCGACAAATTCAAATTTAAATATTTCGCTTAGAATTTTTGCAGCCCATCGATAAACATTGTGTTTCATTACTATATCTCTCATTTTACACATTCGCCGTCTCTGTTCTTCTAGCGGCATTTCGAGAGCGAGCTTAATCACCTCTACCATACCATCAACATAGTAAGGATTTATTAAAACAGCATCAGTAAGTTCTCTTGCTGCACCGGTAAATTCGCTAAGAATTAAAACCCCGTCTATATTATTTCTCGCAGCAACAAATTCCTTTGCAACTAAATTCATTCCGTCGTGAAGTGAAGTAACAAGGCTTATATTTGCAATGCCATTCCATGCCGTTATAACATCTTGTGAATGGTTTGCTCTTACAAACATTATAGGTCGCCAGCCATTTAATTCATATTTTTCATTAATCCCAACCATCATATTATTCAATTTATCGTTTAGCTCTTTATATTCTTGAATTTGTATTCTGCTTAAAGCGCCAAGTTGAACATAAACAAATTTTCCGATATACTCCGGATATCGTTGAAGAAGGAAATCAACAGCTAAAAATCTTTCCAAAATTCCTTTTGTATAATCAATTCGGTCTACGCCGATGGCAACTAATTTATCTTTCAGCCTATATTTTTTAAGTAATTCATTTCGGAGATTTAATATTTTTTCAGAAGAAGATAATTGACTAACATGTTCATAATCAATTCCGATTGGAAAAGCTCTAACCATTGTAACATGAGCATCTTTTGTTACAGTCATGGTGTCGTATTCAACTCTTGCTTCAAGAAAACGATTTATTGTATCTAAAAAATTTATAGCATGATATTGGACTTGAAATGCTAGAAGATCATTGTGTAGGATAGCATCAAGCAATTCATTTTTAAATGGTAAAATACGAACAACCTCGCTGTTAGGCCATGGTATATGCCAGAATTGTGCAGTGATTACATTCTTTAATCGTTCTTTTAAGAGTTTAGAAAGATTTACAAAATGATAATCTTGAATAAAAACAAATGCAGGGCGGTCCTGCACTATCTCTGCAATGGCTTGAGCAAATTTTTCCTGCACTGTTTTATAAATTTCATAATCTTTTTCGGTGAATTGTGGCCTTATGTAAGTAATATGACAAAGTGGCCAAAGTCCTTTGTTTGAAAAATTATAGTAAAATCCTGTTTCCTCCTCTTTATTTAGGAAAATACGCCTTAATGTATAAAGCGGATTATCGGGAGGACAATTTATTTCGTTTTTTCCATTTACGACACTTGCATCTGCTTCACCATTCGCCTGGGCTATCCAGTATCCACCACTTGCTTTCATTATTGGTTCAAGTGCAGTAACAAGTCCGCCCGGTGGGACATAATATTTAACCTCATCGCCATCAAATATATGTGCATAAGGCTCTCTATTCGAGACCACAATAAGCAGTCTGTCCCCTAATTTTGATTTAATAAGTTCTGATAGTTCTTTACTTGTCCACATATATTTAAAAATAATATTTCTAGTGTAATAATCAAGGCATAAAACCAAAATGATAATCTCACGCTCATGAACTTGTAGGAGGAAACGCGGATAGGGTTGTTGAGAAAATTATCACGATCATTAGAAAACCGAAAAAGAAATCCCTCCCCACCTCCCTTTATCATTTCGACGACTGAAAGGAGCGCTCGCCCCGTTTGCCCCGTTTGCGGGGTTTGCGGGGAGAAATCCCATGCTCAACGTAACTAAGCCAATCCACGAACCATCAAAGAAATCATCCTTAAACTCTACTATTATATTAAAAAATAAAAAAAAGCCCAATGATCTGGCGACCATCGGGACCTAACTCTTTTTTTAAGCCCTAAAATCAAATTACATTTGTCAATTCAGTTAGCGCTTTTATCAGCTAATCTTTCTTGAATCTGATTTAATAATAAAATTATTCCAATAAAAACATAAAAAAAGGCTGTCGATTGACAGCCTTGAAGTTGATATAAATAAAATAGAAATTCTATTTCATCAAAATTAATTTCTTCGTCTCCGTAAAACTTCCAGCCTGCATTCTATAAAAATAAACTCCCGAAGAAAATCTGCTGCTTGAATTGAATTGCACAGAATAATTACCGGCAGACTTTTCTTCATTAACTAAGTCTGCTACTTCTCTCCCAAGTAAATCATAGACTGATATTGAAACAAAAGATTGTTGTGGTATTGAATATTTTATTGTTGTCGTTGGATTAAATGGATTTGGGTAGTTTTGATAAAGTAAATAGGTTTTGGGAATATTACCGGAGTTTTCTGTAATTCCTGATATCGACGCATTTAGTGACAAACCCGCAATATAACTATGCGGAGTGTTCATGACATTTAAAAAATCTCCGCCTACATAAACATTCTTTTCAATGCTTGAAATGCCAATTGCATTTATTACTGTGTAAAGACTGAAATCCGGATTCCAGCTAGTCGCATTCCCGGTTGAGGCATCAATAGCAGCAGCGCCTATTCGTTGATGTCCTCCTATGTTGGAGAACTTTCCTCCGGCATAGATAATTGTATTGTAAGCTTTTAGCGTTAGAACAGAGTTATCGGCATTTGGATCCCAGCTTGTTGCATTCCCGGTTAAAGCATCAAGCGCGGCAATATTACCCCTTGCCGTCCCGCCTATTTTTGTAAAACTGCCGCCGGCATAAATTATTGAACCGTTTATATCAATTGTATTAACATCACCATTTGCATTTGGATTCCAGTTTGTCGCGCTCCCTATTGAGGCATCAAGCGCTGCGATATAGTTTCTTGTTGAATCGCCGATGTTTGTAAAATCGCCTCCAACATAAATTGTTGAACCGGATATAACAATTGTATTAACAGCACTATTCGGATATGGATTCCAGCTTGTTGCATTTCCGGTTGTAGCGTCAATAGCGGCAATATATTTTCTCGGCTGCGGGCTAGTATAGCCGATATTGTTAAAATTTCCTGCTGCATATATAGTAGAGCCTGATTCCGCCAAGGCATAAACCCATCCATCCGGGCTTGGATCCCAGCTTGTTGCATTTCCGGTTACGGAATTAAGTGCGGCAAGATCACTTCTTACCTGTCCGCCAATACCTTGGAATATTCCGCCAGCATAAATTGTAGAGTCTGATTCTGCCAAAGCATAAACCCATCCGTCCGCGCTTGGATCCCAACTGGTTGGTTTCCCTGTCGATGCGTCAATAGCGGCTATATTTTTCCGTTCAACACCACCAATGCTTGTAAACTCCCCCCCAGCGTAAATCTCACCTTGGTTGGAAATAGCAAGTGCAAGTACACCTTTGCCGTCTTCACTCGGCTTCCAGCCGGTTGGATTTCCCGTTGATAGATCAATAGCAGCTAAATCAATTCTCGATGAGTCTCCAACATTCATAAAAGAACCGCCGGCATAAATTGCCGAACCGTAAACAACCAGCGTAGAAACAGTAGAACTTATAAATGGTTCCCAGCTAGTTAAATTTCCGGTTATAGTATTAAAAGCAGCTATGTTAAACCTTGCTGAACTGCCCATTTTTGTAAACATTCCGCCAGCGTAAATAGTTGAGTCAGTTATTAGAAGGGCATTAACATTGCCGACAGGGCTTGGATTCCAGCTTGTAGCTATTCCTGTTGTTGCATCAATCGCTGCAAGACCCTCTCTCATCGAATTACCAACAGTACTGAACATTCCGCCTATATAAACTGTAGAGCCGGAAATAGCAAGTGCATAAACAAAATAATCTAAATTTGGGTTCCAGGCTGTTGCATTTCCGGTTGAAGCATCAAGAGCCGAAATATAATTTCTGCTTTGTCCGCCTATCGATGTAAACGCTCCCCCGGCGTAAATGGTTGAGCCGGATATAGCAATTGTATTAACATCACCATTTGCATTTGGATTCCAGTTTGTCGCGCTCCCTGTTGAGGCATCAAGCGCTGCAATATGGTTCCGTGGCTGCCCCCCGATACTGGTGAAATCTCCTCCGGCATAGATAATTGAACCGGATACTTTAAGCACTTTGATTGCATAATCTGCATTTGGATTCCAGTCAGCGTCAACAGTTTTGTCTGACTTTATATGTGCAATATTATTCCGGGCTATCCCGCCTACATAATTAAAATTCCCGCCTATATACCAGCCGCCTGAATCATCCGGTGTTACTGCATAAACAAACCCGGTAACCTTTGGCATGCTGAAGTCGGGATTCCCGGTCGTATTATTAATAGCTACTCCTCCACCGGTAACTGGACCAACGTAATTAAATTCTCCGCCAATATAAATTGTATTACTATCAACTATCTCAGTGTTCACTATTCCGTTTGTAACATATAAATCATTCTGTAGAGTCTGTGCAAATGATTTTTCAATAAACACAAGTGCTATAACAAGAGTTGCAATTATTAGTATCTGTTTTTTCATCTTTATTCCTTAATAAGTTATATAGGTTTCTTAAAACCAGGTTGATTAATGCTTTGGGCTTCTAAAATTTTGTTTATATGTTACATAACTTGAACTATTCCCTCCTAAGTATACACAATGTTAAGCAACTCTTGAATTAAATTCATCTTTCTTTTTATTCTATAATCAACAGGACTTAAGTAATTTAATGTTGAGTGTAATCGCTGCCTCTCATAAATATTTCTAAACAAGAATCATTTCAACAATAACATCTTTTTTATTGAAGTATAATCACTCGCTCTTAATTGATAAAAATATACTCCGCTTGCCAATTTACCAGCATTAAATGTTATTTTATAATTACCTGGATTTTTTTGCTCATTTACCAAGGTTTCTATTTCTCTGCCTAGGACATCATATACTTTTATTGAAACTAAACTTGTTTTAGGGACAGAGTAATTAATTGTTGTTGTTGGATTAAATGGGTTAGGATAATTCTGTTCAAGTGCGAAGTTTGACGGTAAATTATTCTGTTCTTCTTTCACACCGGTAATCATTTCCGAAAGCGGACGTCTCCAAACGCCGCCGCCCCAAGTTCCTGCAAAAAGATTCGTGTCACCTGCTCCGTTGGGAACAATTGCCAAAGCAGTAACAGTATCTTCTGTAAATCCGGTATTAACCGCAGTCCAGTTTGTTCCGTTGTTATTGGAAAGGAATACTCCGCCCGAAGTTCCTGCAAAGATATTCGTGCCGCCTGCCCCGTTGGGACTGACCGCAAAAGCAGTAATTTCCGAATCTGCCAAACCGGTATTTACTTGAGACCAGCTTGTACCGTTATTGGTGGAACGGAAGACACCGAGGCCATGCGTCCCGGCAAAGATATTCGTGCCGCCTGTCCCTGAAGTGATGGTAAAAACATTTACAGTAGGTGTACCAAAAATTCCATAATAAGTATTTGTCAAGCCGGAGTCGACCTCAGTCCAGCTTGTGCCGTTATTGGTGGAACGGTAGACGCCGCCACCGCCATCCGTCCCGGCAAAGAGATTTGTGCCTCCTGCCCCGTTGGGGGTGACAGCAAGAGCAAGAACAGAATGCGTACCAGTATTATTTGGCGTCAAGCCGTTATTGACTGCAGACCAGCTTGTGCCTCTGTCGGTGGATAGCAACGCGCCGAAGTTGTTATTCGTCCCGGCTAAGAGATTAATGCCACCTGTCCCATTAGGGATGATAGCAAGACTAACAACATCAAGAAGTGCATGGCTTAAAACAGTATCGAAATCAGCCCAGCTTGTGCCATTATCAGTGGAAAGATAGACGCTGTGTTCAGTTCCTGCAAATAGATTCGTGCTGTCTTTCCCCTCAGGGCTGACGGCAAAAGTATGTACATTATACCCTGTATATGACATGCCTGCGTAGGCTTCAGTCCAGCTTGTGCCATTATCGGTGGATTTGTAGACGCCGCTCCTCCAAATCCCGATAAAGAGATTTGTGCCTCCTGCTCCGTTAGGGGTGACAGCAAGAGAAGTAATAAAAGGGCTTGGAGGAGTGGAGGTTTTAACCCATTGTGCTTTAGTCTGCGTTACACATATAAATAAAATTCCCAAAATGACTGTTAAAAGTAATCTAAATTTCATAATACCTCAGAGTTAAATAATGTGATAATTATTGAAGTTAAAAAGTTTTACATCTCGAATAAAGCTCCATCTGTTTCAGTTTTTTACTGATTTTAACTTTTGTACCTTGCTGTTAATTATTAAAACCAAAAATCATAATAAGCTATAAAATTAATTGCTTAGAATCAATTATTTAATTATGCTAATTCTTTGACGTCGAGCCATTTTACTTTTCATTTTCGACTAATCATATATTCCACGTCATTGCTATCCATCGTGCTTTTTATGCCATAAATAATACCGCCTTCCGAAATATATTAGACATCTAATTTATAATAAAAACCCCCAATGATCGGGCGACCACTGGGACCTAACTCTTTTTGCTCTGCAATATAAAATCCTTAACCATATATGAGGAATTTGTTAATCCTCTACGAGGATTTGCCAATGTAAAATAAACCTTTTCCTACTACAATAATTTGACCTCTACGAGGTCTAAAAACATCGTGGATGTTTGATTATTGTAGAAACAAATTAATCCAACAAATAAACTATCCTCGTAGAGGATAAGTAAACAACTACCGGCTGTAAGCCGGTAGCTTTAGGTTCGTCTAAAGCCGACTTCGGCTAATCACTTATCCGAAAATCTTCGTCTTCTTTCTCAACATCCTGATTTTCTATATATTGCATTATT
>JAKAFW010000104.1:0-2865 GCA_021817845.1 Bacteroidota bacterium | reverse complement strand
ATTTGACTATATAGCCAGATTGCCGCATAAGTAATTATAAATGTGTTCCTTAATTTGAACGACTTATTATATTCATCGTACTTCTGCTGAATGAGAAAGCTATCGGTTTCTTTCAAATAATTATCCTGTTTGTTGTTCGCATCAATTGTGAAATAAATTACCGCTCCAATATTAAGAACAGATGCCGCCGCATTAAGCCAACCCTTAGTTAAATTTCCGTAATGAAGCTGCCCAAGCCCCGGCAACAATAAATTTTTTACCACTGCGCTTACGGACGGAACCGGGGCTAAATATTTTATCTCCTGTTTTGGCTTTGTAGAATCCGCCGGTTGAATCATTTCCGCATCCGGGTTTTTTCTAATATAGTCGGCTTTAACTTCATTGAAAATAGAGATTAGTTTGGGAGAAGTAATTGACGGATCCGGAATATATTTTTTATTGATCTTCAAAATTTGTTCAAAACTTTTCCTTGTTAATGAGTCCGCTCCGTTTGAATAAAAAACATTTGCGCGCATCAAATGAAGTTCAATCAATAGAGAATCGCTAATATTTCCCTTTGCAATCAACTGATCAGAAAGTTTTATGACCTTATCATAATCAAACTTCGCATATTCCTGCTGAACCTTATCGAACGTAACATCTTGACAATAAACGAATGAGATTCCCAAGAAAAAAAATATTATCAGAAATAGTTTTTTCATCATTTGAGCAAAATCATTTTTTTAGTTAATGAATAATTACCTGTAGTCATTCTATAAATATAAATACCGCTTGGAACTTTATTGCCGTTTTTATCTTCGCCATTCCAGCTAACTTGATATTTGCCTGGCGCTTTTTCTTCATTGACTAAATCTGTTATTTCTCTTCCAATGGAATCAAAAATTTTCAACTGAACCCGGCTAACTGCCGATACTTGATAGCTAATAACGGTAGATGGATTAAACGGATTAGGAAAATTTTGGTCGAGAGAAAATTCCTTTGGCAATTCTGCATTGTCTTGAACCGATGTTCCTTCATCAAGAATTTCGATATATGGAACAACTTTGCCAAGATGCCCGCGCTCTGTTCTGCCTCCAAAAACAGCAACAAATCCATTTTTGTATGCAACCGCCATTAATCCCGCGCGTGCGTATGTCATTGGTAATGATTGCGTGATTTTTAATGAGCCGTCCGGTTGAATTTCAACCTGTTCAACAGTATTCAATGCAGTTAATGTTTCATTATATCCGCCGATGATAAATCCCTTTTGACTAAGCGGATTATAAACCGCCGAACCTGCGGCGCGTGATTCTTTTAATTGTTCAGGCATATCAGTTAAAGTCTGTGTGCTGATATTAAATCTTTGAATCGCTTTCATCACACCGTTTATTACGCCGCCAAAAATGTAAATGTTATTGCCCACTATAAAAGTCATGCGCTGGCGCGGCGGGTCGGGTGAGGGGGAATTAAAAGAAATTCCACTTTGTTTCGCACTTAAGTTGTACGCCTGAATATATGATAGTGTGTCTCCGGGGGTAGCCGGGTCGCCTCCAATGATATAAAAATTTTCTCCCACAATTTGACCGGTAGAAAATAATCTGCCAAAATTTTTATTACGGTCATATACTGAAGCAAGATTAGTAACAATTTTATAATCCCAAGATTCAATTGCGTTTTTATCAGTTGAGGCGTCAACCGTACCTCCGAAATACATAATACTGCTCTTCCAAATATCCGCAACAAATTGGTCTCTCGGCTGAAGCATCCTGCCAACCATCTTCCAAGTATTTTTTTCAACATCATATTCTTGAATCCAATCAACCGCGCTTTGCAATGAATCCGAGTATCCGCCCAGTATATAAATTTTACTGCTCTGGGCGGCAATATCATAAACAACCTGTCCGCCGGAAACCGGATAAGGCATTTTACCAACTACACGCCACCGTAGCTGCGCCTGGCTCATTCCGGCAGTAAATAAAATGAATACTATTAGTAATATCTTTTTCATTTTTAAAAACTCTTTTTACATAAATGCTTAACACCGAACAATTTATTTGCTCTTCAAAGTAAAGTTGAGTTTAAGCGTATCGCCCGCCCTGACATTATAGGAAGTATCAATGTCTTTGTAATTACTTCTTTTAATCTTTATTCCAATAAAACCCGGGGCAACTCTTACCAAACGCAACGGAGTCTGCCCCTTTTTTTCACCGTTGACGTAAACGTCTCCCCATGGATTAGAATTGAAATTAATAAATCCCATTTTTGAATTGAGATTTATATTGAGCCGTGTTACAGAATCGGCCTTGACCTTCACCATTTGCGCCGGATAAGGCGGATACTCCGGATTAACAAAATTTAGTGTGTAGTTTCCCTCAAGTAATTTTATCGGTTTGTTCAAAGGTGTTGTGTCAAATTTTTCACCATTAATATATATATCAACCCAGGGTTCAGCCGAAATAAATAACCCGCCGTAGCCAATTGATTTGTTTTGATCCGAATTGGAATTCTGCAACGGTTTGTTTGTATCAAGTTTTTGTGATGGCTCTTGATTTTTATTATCAACAAGCGGCTCTTTTAATTTATTCAGATCAACTTGATCTTTTGTTTGTGGATTTTGCTGCCGTAAGCTATTCGGTTCTTCAGACTTATTATTTTGAGATACATTTTCTTTATCGTTGCCAGTAATAGATTTATCCTGGCTCTGCCGATTCAACATCGGAACAACAAAAATTGCCGCTATACCAAGAAAAATTACCACAATAAAAATCCATGCAAGTTTAGATTTATTTCCTTCTCTATCAACGTTGTTAATTACAATTGTCGGTTGATCAACATGAACATTCATTTCATCTAAAATTTCTTCGGCAGATTCGTAACGCTGACCTA
>JAKAFW010000103.1:0-2882 GCA_021817845.1 Bacteroidota bacterium | reverse complement strand
TTTAATCCCCTCTTCAAGCGAGGTCGAATGTTTCCATCCTAAATGGTGCAGACGCGTTACATCAAGAAGTTTTTTGGGAGTGCCGTCCGGTTTTGAAGAATCATATTTTATTTTTCCATTATAACCTACTGTCTTCCTTATCAGTTCGGCTAGATTAGAAATGGTAAGGTCTTCTCCGGTTCCGATGTTTATATGCGTGAGATCATTATCGTATAAATCGCCGGCGTTGATTTTATCCATAAGAAATAATAGTGCATTGGCTAGATCATCAACGAATAGAAATTCACGGTACGGTTTGCCTGTTCCCCAAATCTCAACTGAATCTGAACTATTCAATTTTGCATCGTGAAACTTTCTCATAAGCGCAGGCAGGACATGTGAGGTTTCAAGATTAAAATTATCATTGTAACCGTATAGGTTTGTGGGCATGACAGAATAAAAATTGGAACCATACTGCTTATAATAACTTTCGCAAAGTTTAATTCCGGCAATCTTAGCTATCGCGTACGGTTCGTTGGTGTATTCAAGATAATTGGAAAGAAGATATTCCTCTCTAAGCGGCTGCGGTGCCATTTTAGGATAGATGCACGAACTGCCGAGAAAAATTAATTTCTCAACTCCGTTTTGATATGCCGAATTAATAATATTAGATTCGATCATCAAATTGTCGTAAAGGAATTCAGCGCGGTATCTGCTATTTGCTAATATTCCTCCGACTTTAGCTGCGGCTAAAATAACATAATCCGGTTTCTCTTTTTGGAATAGTTCTTCTACTTTCGATTGATTTTTCAGATCAAGTTCATCTATAGTTCGCAAAAGTAAATTTTCATATCCGGAACTTTGTAATTGCCTTAGAATTGCGGAGCCAACCATCCCCTTGTGACCGGCGATGTATATTTTTTTATTCTTATCCATGAGCAAGTATAAAGTAATTAAAAATTATAAAGTATCAAGTATAGAGTGAAAATTAAAAATGTTCTTAATCATAAACACGGAATGACAAGAACTCCGTCATTAAGTATTCGGGACAAAACATTGAAAGAATAATTCATTCTTTTATTCAAATGAAATATATTGAAAATTGATTTTATAAATCACATTAACAAAAAAAATATTTGAATTAAAATGATGAGGAAAGATTAAAGTATTAGTAACAAGGAGAGACTAAACTGCAATTCCCCGACTTCCGGGCATTCGCAATGACAAAATGAAATTCAATTTGAAGAGATCAGCATTTAGAAAACGTGAAACGGGAAACGGGTAATCACTTTTCCTTATGCGGCTTTTTTCTCTTCCGAAACTCCGCTAAACTTGTTTCCGTAATGAAAACCAAATTCGTTTTCAAAACCGACCGGCGCCGACTTCATCAGTATTGCCATAAAAGCAATAGACAAACTGGCGTAGATTAATAATCCTGGTAGAAACATAATATCCTTTCCGATTCTGTTTCATAAATAATATCAATTTTTAAGCCAATGGGATGTTATTATGACCTAAAAATCAATTATCATAATTTCCCACAAGACAGCTTATCAAATCAATTATCGGAAGGAAATGAATAAACTTTAATCCTTTTATTTTCTACTAAAATGTAACAAATACATGTAATTACCATTATTTGCACGATCTGAACAGTCCGACATAAGTATTAGGTAAGAACCGGCTTCACCTTATCTTTTAAGAATTGCATTTTATAATTTACTTTGAGAAATGATTTTTTGGTTAATATTATGCAGGTGGTGAGGAAAAGCAATTGGTAATTTAGAATTGCAAATTCTTAATTAGCTAACGGTGGTAAAACTTGACAATGGTTACGTATGGCGTTATTATTGGTATATGATAAAATCATTTGCAGACAAAATAACTGCAGGCTTGTTTGAAAGAAATAAGGTTAAAGGATTGCCTACGGAAATATTAAGAACCGCTTACAGAAAATTATTACTTATTGATGCAGCAGTTAATTTAAGTGATTTAAAAATTCCTCCGGGTAATTGTCTTGAAAAATTATCAGGGGATTTAGGAACAAAATGGAGCATCCGCATAAACAGCCAGTGGAGAATAATTTTTGAATGGATTAAAAATGATGCCTATGAAGTTCAAATAATTGATTACCACAAAGGATAATAAAAATGAGAGACAAAATAAAAATAGAACCGATTCATCCCGGTGAAATATTGCTTGAGGAATTCATCCGTCCTTTTAATATTTCGCAATATAAACTTGCTAAGGATACGGGACTTCCTTTATCGAGAATCAACCAAATAATTTTGGGCAAAAGGATAATAACTGCTGAGACAGCACTGCTGCTTTCAAAGTATTTCAATTTATCGGAAGAATATTGGTTGAATCTACAAAAACGGTACGATCTTGAAATCGCAAAAGAAAAAATGATAAATAAGATAAATTCTGTGAAGACTATTACAGTCGCAGCTCGAAAAGTAATGGAGAGCTGAAAATTTATAATTTAGAATTGCGAATTGATAATTTAGAATTTATAATTATGAGTGAATGATGGAGAATTGTGAAGCGCCCCATTCCCGTTTTACGTTTCCCCTCGTGCGTTTCACTTCTTACTTTTTACTTCTTTAGTATCCCGTCAACTCCACGTAGCCGTTCCCTTGAACTTCTTTATTGTTGATCCTTCCTTTTACCGATACAGATCCTTCCCAATAATTAATAAGCAATTCAAGTTCTTGATCCTTTACTGAAGGCGTTAATGTCAATGATATATTCCTGCTAGGAATTGAAAATTTCCAGCCTGACGGATAGATGCTGTGTATCTTACTTTCCCAATAACCGACAGCTTCGATTTTTACATCTCCGGCTTTCAGCTTTTCGCTTTTGCCGTTCTCTAGGATAAGAGTACCTTGATCAAATTTATT
>JAKAFW010000028.1:0-51746 GCA_021817845.1 Bacteroidota bacterium | reverse complement strand
GGAAGACACTCCGAGACGAGCTCGTGGCTCAGGTTTGGTTCCTTCTACTTCCGTAAGAAAATAAATTCTTTCATTATGTCAAAGAACATTATGACCTTTTTTGTTTTATTTTAAACATACAAGGTTTTGCACTTCCTTTATATTTGAAATTGTCTGCGTAACATGAGTTATAACTAATTACAGCAGATAGAATATTTTATTATTAACAGACCAAATTTATTTCAGCAATACCATTTTTCTTGTCTGAACGAATTTTTCTTCCTTTAATTGATAGATATAAATACCGCTTGATAATTGTTTAGTAATTAAATTCTCACTGAAATCAGCAGAATAATTACCTTCGTTCATATTTCCGTTAACCAAAGTTGCAATTTCTTTCCCAAGCATATCATAGACTTTTAACGTTACAAAACCTCTGCGTGGAATAGAAAAATTTATTTTTGTACTTGGATTAAAAGGATTGGGATAATTTTGCGAGAGATTAAATGTAATAGGATGATTCACATCTTTTACCGAAATCCCGGTCACTATCATATCTGCTTTGCTGATTGCATCATTAAGCAACGCAATACTATAAAGATGGTTATGAACACCGCCGCTTTCATCCGATTCTGCATAGGTCATATTAAATTGAGCTTCTGCAAAATAACTTGTATCCTGATTAGTTTTAAGATGATTAGCCGCATTAGTAACCTTAGCCTCAGCAACTGAATCCAAAGCTTGAAAATCGTTTTTCCATTTTGCTACCAATGCCATAGAAGAATCCGCCGTCATTGTTGGATGACATTTAATACATGAAGCATCAACACTACCGTCCGGTTCTTTAACAAATACAGACCATGTATGACCTTTAAACATTGCTGAATTGGAGCCGTCAACTCCTGTGTTATACATGTGGCAGTCTATACATTTTACTCCGTTCATTGAAGTTACGTTTGCAACGTTCATTCCTCCCGTACCGCTATTAATATTATAACTTAAATGATCCGTATTTGGGAATCGTAAATTCCCGTGACACTGTCCGCAAAGAGAATCCGATGAACTCATTATCTGGTATGATTTAGTTGCAGAGTTAAAGTAAGAAAGCGTATCCGGATTGTGTGGATTATGACAGGCAATGCAGCTTACATTGGGATAATCTACTGTATCAGCCGGTGAAGTAATGGCTGAAAAGGTCCCGTTTGAAGTAGAAAAGAATTTACCCAAAGCCTGTGATTCTGTCATTCCGGAATTAAGTGTAACTGAAGTTGGAGCATGGCAGGCAATACAATCTTCACCGGCTATTACTTGATCCGGTGTTTGCCCGCTATGACTTCCAGCTAATTCTCCGGCAACATCATCTTGCCCTTTATGTCCGTGTTTGCTTGAAAGCCAGGCATCATAAATTCTGTGGTCTGTGTCAGGATGTCTTAAAGTGCCGTGACAGTTGCCGCATAAGTCATTAGCCGTTTTAACAGCATCATAAGTTTTTGTAACTGAATTAAATACTCCAAATGTAGTCATATCGCTTTGGTGGCAAGTATTGCAATCTACATTAGGCCAGGAAGAAGTATTTGCAGGCTGTGTGGTACTGGTATATTTTCCGTTCGTGGTTGAAAAGAAATATCCCATTGCCTGAATCTCACTCATTCCGCCATTGACAGTATCTGCGGTTGGAGCATGACAGGAGATGCAATCTTCGGCTTGTGAGCCTATAATTACAGAATCGGGAGTTTGCCCGACCCAATTAGCAGAAATTTCTGCGGCGACATCGGCTTGAGAACTTGCATGTTTGCTGCCTGACCAAAGAGCAGCCTCGGAAGTATGGCAAGATTGGCATGTTTGTGCAAAGATATAATCTTGCAGTAATAGTGCACTCAGCAAAGCTAAGAATATTATTAAGTAATTTTTTGTTTTCATTATTCTACCTATTTTATAATTCAATATTTTTCTTCACTTCAAAATTATGTAAGTAGATAATCAGAGAATAATTAACAATAATGAAAATTCATTCATATTTAACCCGGATATTGTTTAAGACAAAAATATTTTATTACTTGTCGTATCAAAATTTTAAGAGATAATGGAAATATTAATAGCGGAAGATGATGAGCAGATTGCAAATTCGCTGAGGAAGAATTTCGCAGAAGACGGTAATCCTGTAATGATTGCAAAAGATGGTGAAGAGGCAATCCATTTTTTAAAATCAATTTCTTTTGATGTAATACTTCTTGATTGGCGGATGCCTAAAGTAAGTGGGATAGAAGTATGCCACTATATTAGAGAAAGTGGTAGTAAAGTTCCGATTATATTACTAACAGCATTAAGCCAGGTAAAAAACAAGGTTGAGGCTCTGAATCTTGGTGCGGATGACTACGTAACTAAACCGTTTTCATTCGATGAATTAGCAGCAAGAATAAATGCGGTAGTAAGAAGATATCAATCAAACACAAACGAATTAATTTTTAATGATATTACCCTTGATCTAATCGGCAGGAAAGTAAAAACCCCACGAGGAGAAATTTATCTTTCGGGAAAAGAATTTAATCTTTTAAAGTATTTTATTTTGCATAAAGGTTCAATAATGAGCAAAGAAGATATATGCAAGGAAGTGTGGGGAGTAGACTTCGTTCCTTCGACAAATGTAGTTGAAGCTACAGTAAAAAATCTTAGAAGAAAAATTGAAGACAATTACGGGAAAAATTTAATTAAATCAATTTATGGCGAAGGATATCTTTTCATTGTTGAATAAAAATAAGAAACCTCTATTTACCGGAACTGTAAAACGGATTGTACTGTGGGATATCGCGATCTTTTTCCTCCTGTTCGTAAGTTCAAATATTTTTACGATTGCAATAACAAATAAAATATTAACGGATAATCTTGATGAAAGATTGAAGAACGAAATAGAAACTCTTGTTGCTTCATTTAAAATACAGCAGGACACGATAAAGTTCGTCGGCTACAGCGAAATAAAGGAACCGGATTTCACTACAATAAATTCTGGAGCATTTTTTCTTCAAGTTTACGATAAAAAAAATAAATTGCTTTTATGCAGCGACAACCTAAAATCATTCGGAACAATTCCATTTAAAATTCCTAATATTAAAATACGATATGAATTTGAAAATCTAACTGCCGGCAATCATCAGCTTAGGGTCGTTTATGCTCCAATGCTGAATGAACAAAATAAAATAGCTGCTTATCTCCAGCTCTCGGTATTCAAAACAGAATACAGTTCGATAATGAAAAAGATTATATTGTTTAATATGCTCAACCTTCCATTTATACTTTTGATAATCGTTGTTGTTAGTGTTTTTTTGGCTAAGAAAAGTTACGCGCCTTTGAATAAAATAATAGACATAGCGGAAAACATTTCCGCCAATAATCTGAATGCAAGAATTAAATATGATGCACATCCGCAGGATGAATTAGGAAGATTAAGAGATACTTTAAATAATTTATTTACAAGGTTAGAAGTTCAGATAAACCAAATTTCTCAATTTACAGATAACGCTTCCCATCAATTAATGACTCCGCTTACAGCATTAAAAACAGAGCTGGAATATATCCTTAAAAGGGAAAGAACCCCGGATGAATATAAAGATACCTTAACCGTGTTAAATGTTCAGACGGATAAAATGATAAGCATAATTAAATCGCTCTTAATAATTGCTAAGTACAGTAGCAACTCAGAAATTAATAAAAATATCTTTAAGGTTTCACAAGTTGTAAATGAATCAATTAAACCGGTCTTTACATATCATAATATTGGTTATGAAATTGATGATGATCTTTATCTGCGCGGAAGCTACGAGGGTTTTCAAATAGTAATTGAGAATCTAATAGATAATGCAATTAAATATTCACCCCAAAATAGCAGAGTAATTGTTAAAGCAGAAAACACTCATGGAAATATAATTATTAAAATAGAAGATACCGGTTTCGGTATTAACGATGAAGAAAAAGAAAAAATATTTGAAAGATTTTATCGTTCGGTTCCGGCAATGAAGGGAAATATCCAGGGTTATGGATTGGGTTTATGTCTCGTTAAAACAATTGTTCTTGCTATGGAAGGCAAAATAAAAATTGAAGATAATTATCCTACAGGAACTAAATTTATAATTAGCTTTCCTTCGGTAAAGGTGCTTTAACCGGAATAACCTTTTTAAATATCAGAATGCTATAACTTTATCCGAATCTATTGCCAGAGCAGCTAACTCAATCATTGTGTTGATTTCAGCACAATTAAATATTCACACAAAGCTTATTTTTACCATTATCTTGCCTTTATTCATTTATTATTTTATATTTTTTTTGATTTAATTATCGTTCTGTTTAATATTGAAAGCCCATGCATGAAAAAAATTCGGATACTTATTATTGAAGATAATCGACTTCTGCGAGATGGCATTGTAGAAATGCTTAAAAAGCAGAAAGATATAAATGTAGTTGCTGCTTTGGGTAATGGCGAAAACCTTCTGATGATAATGCGCAATCTTAAACTTGCAGATATAGTACTTCTAGATCTCGGTTTGCGAAGTAAGAATAGCTTAGAAATAGCAAGAGCTGTTAAAAGGGATTTTGCGGACACCAAAGTGATTGTAATGGATCTTATTCCGGCTCAGGCAGATGTCTTTCAGTTTGTACAAGCAGGAGTATCAGGGTTCATCCTAAAGGATGCAACGGTAAATGATTTTTTGAAAACCATTAGATTGGTTTCTCAAGGAGCCCAGGTTTTACCTCCGCACTTAACCGGATCCCTTTTTTCACAGATTGTCGAGCACGCACTTAACGTATCGGAACCCTCAAAGCTGATGGAATCGATACGCATGACGAAACGAGAGCGGCAGGTGATCGAATTGATTGCCGTTGGGCTTACCAATAAAGAAATTGCACAAAAAATTCATCTCTCACCATTCACAGTAAAAAGCCACGTTCATAATATTCTTGAAAAACTAACGCTTCATACACGCGTACAGATTGCCAAATATGCTAATAATACTGAAAATTATAATGATGCAATAAAATCGATTTCATCAATCGAAGAATAATCAGTTTGTCATTTCGACGACCCTGCCTGCCGAGACTGTTGCACATCTCCAAAATGTCATTTCGACGACCGAAGGGAGTGCTCGCCCCGTTTGCGGGGAGAAATCCCCTATACAAGCCCAACACTCATAATATCCACTTACTTTCTCAGTCGACAAGAGTGTTCATTCATCTGATAAATGATAGCAACTCTCTTATCGTAAGCTCAAATGGCCAGTGAATGGATTAATCCTTAATTCCTCCTTTTGGACTATTTATTTACAACCCTGTTCTTAATATAATTATACTATATAATTATCAAAGAAGAGGTTTCATATGTACCAGATCAATAATAAAGAAAGCTTGAAAACTATTAAGGAAAAGATTCAGCAAACCTATCCACTTATAACTGAAGACCATCTAAATTCAAGCAATGAAAATGAATTTCATCTATTGACTAGATTTAGAAAAATGCTTTCAAAAACTCAAGCAGAAATTTTTACAATAATTGATAAAATTAAATAGACCCCTCTTTATATAGTAAAAAGTCACCTTACGCAAAAAATTATTATTACATAGTGAGAAACCTCCGAGGTTTTCCTAAACCTCGGAGTTTTGCACTTCACTTCCTTTATATTTGAAATTGTCTGTGTAACATGAGTTAATAATACTATAAAAACACATTAATGATTCAACGAAATTGAATAATCTATTTATTTTAGTTAATAAATCCTATAGTTAAAAATACGAAGGGATTAATCCCTTTTTCATCCTTTAGATGCATTTTTATTTGAACATCATTTTTATACTTTTTTATAATGAAAAACAGTTTTGTAAGAATAGAATTTTCTAATTAGCAATTCTCATTCTAATCTTTAACATTTATAAATAAGTGAAAATAAATATAGGTGTTGATATGATCCGCAAACTTCAAGTCGGAATAATTGACCTTGTATCAAAAAAGCCAAATAAAAAATTATTCGCACGCATAATGAACGCGAACTTTGCAAGCATAATGCCACAAGTTGTAGGAGTATGGTGTGAAGAAGAGGGACATAACGTCACCTATATTTGTTATACAGGTAAAGAAGATTTAATAAAAGAGCTGCCGAAAAATGCAGATATAATATTTATCGGTTCATTTACAGAAGCTGCACAAACTGCTTACGCATTAAGCAACCTCTTACGGTCGCGAGGTGCAGTTACTGTATTAGGAGGACCGCATGCACGCTGCTACCCTGAAGATGCAGTAAAGTATTTTGATTACGTTGTAGGATTTACGGATAAAAATATTATTCGTGAAATTTTATATGATTGTTCACCACACCGCCCCACCGGTTTACATCTCACCACTCAAAAGCAGCCTTTATCACTTCCGGGTGTAAAGGAACGATGGAAATTTATTGAGCCAACTTTAATGAAAGCTCCGCTAATAAAAATGGTTCCTATGCTCGGTAGCCTGGGCTGTCCATATACCTGCAGCTTTTGCATTGATTCAACTGTAGCATATCAGCCTTTAGACTTTGCTATTATGAAAGAAGATTTATCGTTTCTTCTTACAAAGTTCAAACGCCCCCTTGTGGGATGGCACGATCCCAATTTTGGGATCCGGTTTAACGAATATATGGATGCAATTGAAGAAGTTGTACCCGAAAATAGCATAGATTTTATCGCAGAAAGCAGCTTATCTCTATTATCCGAACCGCATATGAAACGGCTTAAACGGAATGGATTCGGAGCTATGCTGCCGGGAATAGAATCATGGTTTGATCTTGGAAATAAATCAAATACAGGCAGCATGACCGGGATAGCTAAGGTTAGACATGTTGCGGATCAGGTTAATATGATCTTAAGTTATATCCCTTACGTTCAAACTAATTTCGTTCTGGGACTTGATGTTGACGAGGGTGATGAGCCGTTTGAACTTACTAAAAAATTCGTAGATTTGACACCCGGTGCATTTCCCGGTTATTCACTACTATCAGCATTCGGACAGGCAGCTCCTCTCAACTTAGAATATCAACAACTAAACCGGGTAATTCCGTTTCCATTTCATTTCCTGGATAATAATCATTCTATGAACGTTAAACCGAAAAATTATTCCTGGCAGGATTTTTATTCCCATGTTATCAGTCTTGGCGAGCATACATTTTCGTGGAGCGCTATCATAAAGCGTTTAGTTGCTACTAATGCATTCATCCCGCGATGGATGAATGTTGTGAGGGCAGTATCCGAAGAAGGATCCGGAAGGATTGCATTTAACAAAGGAATACTAATGCATCTCAATTCAGATACTCAATTCCGTGATTACTTTGAACAAGAAACAACAGTGCTTCCGCAATTCTATAAAAATATCATTAAAAATGACCTGGGACCTCTGTGGAATTGGCTTCCCGAAGGAGCTATATTCCATGATCAGAATGCATATCTAAAAACTTCGGTGGAACGAATTGCTGTATAAATAATATTTTTTCAATAACCTAAAGAGATGACAGATGAATATTCTTTTAGTTTATCCGATGTATCCGGATACCTTTTGGAGTTTTAAACATGCACTGAAATTTGTATCGAAAGAAGCAAGTTTTCCTCCGTTAGGACTTTTGACAATTGCTTCAATGCTGCCGAAAGATTGGAATAAAAAGCTGGTTGATATGAATGCAAGTGAACTGAAGGATAAAGATATTCTTTGGGCTGATTATGTCTTTATTAGTGCAATGTCAATACAAAGCGTATCCGTTGATGATGTAATACAACAGTGTAAAAAATTAAATACAAAAATTGTAGCTGGCGGACCCTTATTCACAAGCAGTCCTGACAATTATCAAAACATTGATCATCTAATTCTTAATGAAGCCGAAATAACTCTGCCGGAGTTTCTTATTGATTTAAGTGAAGGAAAAGCAAAACAAAAATACTCTTCGGATCAATGGGCAGAAATTACAACCACTCCCCTGCCACTTTGGGATATTGTATCGATGAATAATTATACCTCTATGAATGTTCAGTATTCACGAGGATGTCCTTTTGATTGTGACTTCTGTGATATAACAGTTCTTTATGGAAGAAGACCGCGTACAAAAACAAAAGAACAAGTATTAGCCGAATTGGATGCATTATATATTACCGGATGGCGAGGACCTGTATTTTTCGTAGATGATAATTTCATAGGCAACAAAGTAAAATTGAAAAAAGAAATTCTGCCTGCAATTGCAGAGTGGAATGATAAAAATAAAAACCCATTTTACTTTAACACGGAAGTCTCTATTAATCTTGCGGATGATGATAAACTAATGCATCTTATGGTTAAGGCGGGTTTTGAGGCAGTATTCATTGGCATAGAATCTCCGAATGAAGAGAGCTTGATAGAATGTAATAAACTTCAGAATAGAAATCGCGATTTACTTTTAAGCATAAAGAAAATTCAACAATCCGGATTGGAAGTTCAAGGAGGATTCATAGTTGGATTTGATAATGATCCACCTACAATATTCGATAGGCTTACAAATTTTATCCAGGAAAGCGGCATTGTGACGGCTATGGTTGGGTTGTTAAATGCACCTAACGGGACGAAACTTCAGAAAAGACTCATTACCGAAGGAAGGATGCTTAAAGATTTTACCGGTAATAACACAGACTTTTCAATCAATTTTATCCCTCAGATGAATTCCGAAGTACTTATTGACGGATATAAAAAAATTTTAGATACTATCTATTCACCTAAATATTATTACGAACGTGTAATGCGCTTCATGAAAGATTTTGAGCCGAAGAAAAAGAAAGTATTTCACCTTAATCCAAATTATATCCTCGCGCTTTTTAAATCTATATTCAAATTGGGAGTGGTTGGTGAGGAAAGAATTTACTACTGGAAATTATTTTTCTGGTCGCTATTCCGTAAACCGCAGTTGTTTTCCTTAGCAATATTGTTTACGATTTATGGATTCCATTTCAGAAAAATATCAAATAGTTATTAATTGGTGTTACCTAATTCTTGGAGTATTGGAAAAGTCTGACGTGTTTTCTAATATTGATTGTAACTGCATATTTTTTTTAAAGTAGTTACGCATCCCTAATTACCTTATTAAAATCTTCTTTGGATGTTTTGAAGGTTTCCTTTTTGAATGATTTGGTTTGTCACTGTTAATACCGTCTTCAATGAATATCTTTATTAAAGATTGATATGGTACATCCATCTTATTTGCTTTGGTCTTTAATTTGGATAATGTAGATTCAGTTAATCTTATGGATATAGCTTTAGTCGTAGGTTTAAGATTAGGTAATCTCACCTTAAAAACTTTTGACACGTCTATATAATCTACAGTGCTATGAGTTGACCAAAACTCACGTTCTTCGTCTTCACTTTTAAAGTCCGGGATCTCTTTTAAACTTTTCATATAACAACCTTTCTTTTTTATCCATGTCTCTTGCAGATATTACACGAATAGAATTATTTCTTAATGTAAAACAAATAATTAGATTTCTTTCATTGTCTGCATGACCGTAAGCAATGATTCTTGTCTCTTTATTGCTTGAATGTTTTTCATCCGGATAAAAATACAACTCTTCATTTGAGAAGACTTGTTCGATATCAGTATAGTCAACATTATGTTTAATCTTATTTTTATTTATGTTTCCAGAATCCCATTCAAACTTGATTGGTTCCGGTATGTCTATTGTTTTCATTATGTCTTTTAGTATACATCAGTAATATACAAAGCAAATATGCGAAAGGCAAAAGAACAAATTTCTTTTCATCTTATTATTTTGCCTAAGACTATCCCCATTTACAAATTAGCCATTAAGGCAAAACAACACAAACTCTTGACTAAGAATATTATGTATTATACATTTGTAAAAATCATTAGACGAAATCCACGACATTCCGAGAAGTAAAATAAGCAATGAAATATCTAGAATTATTGAGATGCAGTTTACTCTCCTAAAAGAAGTAATCCCTTTTTCATCCCTTTGGACGATTTAATTACCAAACAACTTTTGTAATACTGTTCTGATATCAAAAATCTCTTCATTTATATAGCGTTTTGTTGAGCTAAAAGAAGAATGCCCAAGCGCATGGGTAACAAGCAAAGGGTCTTTCGTTTTTAGATATAGTTGCGAGGCATACCAAGCGCGGAAGGAATGAATAGTTAATTTTTTTCTAATACCGGAAATAGCTTTCCATTTTTCAAACCGGTAAGAAACTTGTCTGCCGGATAAATAAGTATTGATGTTGCTACCGGGAAACAGAGGTAAGGATGAATCGACAACTTCAGAACTTGTCAAATAGTCATCTATAATGTCTGATAGAATTGAAGGGAAAGTTTGAAAATTTTTAGAGGATCTTTTAACAACTGGTAAATGAAGTAACTTTGACTCTCTGTCATAATCTGAAATCCGTAATGCTAACGCTTCCGTTTTCCTTATGCCGGTATATGCGTAAACGGCAAATAAAGTTTTATCTCTTTGTGAAAATGTATCTGCTGATTGTGAAATAGCAGTAAGCAGGAATGTAATTTCTATTTGAGTTATAGCCGTTGTAAAACGCGAGCACGATTTAATAAGATGTATTTCATCGGCTAAATTTATATTCGTGTATTTTCTTTTGTAACAGTAATTGAAAAAAGAACGGTAAACGCTTTTTATTCTGTTAATCGTAGTGCCGGAACGGTTAGAACACTTTTTACCGGAACTGCATAATTGAGTAATAAAATTATTCAGAACATCTTCACTAATACTGATCATTTTTATGTTGCCAATCTTTTCTAATAAAAAATTGAGATCTTTTGAATAACAATAGAGTGTATTATGTGCGCATGAATTTTGAAGATTTTCAAGATAACATTTTATTGCCATCTTCAGGTCAATATCATTTTTACTTGCGTTATATGCATATGCGAATTTTCCATCCCATGTTGTATTAGAGTATTCATGATCTATTACATTTAATATTTTCATAGATTGATCCTTTCGAAAATAAATTGATTGAATAATTTATTAACCCGCTTGCGAAGTATTAAACGTGAAAATAAATAAAAGGACTTTATTCGTCAATTTTTCCCGTAGGGATGGATACCCATAAGCTAGGTGAAATATGTTTAAGCAGCCAGTATTAAGGTATAGTTGTTCGTTTGCGAAAATTCTATTTTAATCGTTAAAATAGAAATTATAAGTCGTTGTTCCATAAGCAATTACAAAAGCTTCTCAATTGGTAGTGTAGTTAAATTCGAAAATCGATTTTCGAAAAGATGTTAATTTGCTATAAATGATTATCATTAAAGCGGTTAACAAAATATAGATGGTTGATTGCGTTTGCAAGTCGTTGTAGTTAAGGACTTTCCTATAATATACATTATAGGAAAGAAATCTACTTAACCAGCCTTATTGAGTAAGGTAGTTTTTGCGATATTATCGTATCACCGTCTCCGGATTGAGAACTTCAATTTCCGAATATCGGGCGAAATCTTTTTCATTATAAGTATAGATGCGGCTAATATTATTAGAGAGCATAGTAGCCACAAGTTGCAGATCGAAAATATCTTGTGCGCTAACAGCATATTTTTTAAGCAGCTCAATTATTTTATCTAGTGTTCCTCTATGCACAAATACTATGTCGCATTTCCCTTTAAGGAAATAATCCTCAATCTCCGATATAGCATTTTCACGAGAAAGCACATTAGTGATTTGTTTGAGGTTTGTTACCGTTGCAAAAAATTCCGAGAACACTTGCGGGGTGAAACAGATGGAAATTTCTTCGTTCAAGCCCAATTCGACAAGTTTGAGAGCTGCCGCATGTTGCTTCACATTTTCGTTTATTGCATATACAAGAACGTTTGCGTCTATGAGAGCCGTATCAGAGGTAATCATATAATTCTTTACGGCTCAAGGTTCCATGCACAGCGCCTAATTGGTATGTAGGTAGCTTAATTCTTTCCCCCGGTGTTTTTCCTATTGTCTTTTTTGTGCCTTCTATTGCTTTTTCTTTCAAATGTTCCTGGTCATTGACTGCAGTTTCTGATGTTGGTACAGTTTGAATTTTATAACGAATATTTAAGCGTTCGGCTAGTTCTTTAATTAACCGGACATCACTGTTATTTTTTGACTCTAAAATTATTCGTGTCATTAGCATCTCACTATTTTAAATTATCCTAACTCCGGTCCTCAGAATTTCAGCGACAAAAGGATTATCTTCTGTAAATTCTTTTGTTTTGAATGCATGGATTTCGAAATCAACGAATGATAAATCCGGATAAGTTTCATCAATAATAATTCTTGAAATCTTTGAACCGTCAATAAATCTTATCCCTTCAAATTCTCCCGATAAGACAGCTATGTCAATATCACTGTCTTTATGCGGGTTTCCTTTTGCATAAGAGCCAAAAAGATATATCCCATCGACCTTAATTTGACGTGAAATTAATATATATAAATCACGGATTCTCTTTTCTACATCTCTTTTTGTAAACACTGATATAACTCTTTTATTCTTTTTATTTTCTCTTCTGTAAATTCTTTGGTGCATAGTCGATAAAAAGCAAGTTTAGTTTCGGGATACCTGCCTTCTAAATTGAACCCTGTAACTTCATTAAGAAAGACAAGCTCTTCTTTATTTAACGACAATAGATTCGACTCGTGATATAATTTAACAAGATTATGAATCTTGGGCGGCGTGATATTCTCGTTATTCTTCACCCAGTGTGCTTTAAGAATCTTCTCCAAAGCCAAATGCCCCACAAACAGAGCCCAATCATATTTGCCTGCCTCGAAAATTCCTTGCATTGCATCAAGGTCGTGCTCCGAGGTTTTTATCCAATATTCTATATGTTCTTCTTTTGTCAATTTGACTTTTATTAATCTTTTGCTCTTCTTAATTAGCTTTTTGCTTAATACAGAAAAAGCCGTTCTTTATAGATTTTATCTTTGTATAATTTACAACTTAGAAGACAATTTAACAAGCAAATTTTCCCTTTAATAACTAATTATTATATCTCCTCCTATGTGGTATAGAAGTCCTTGGCGCTGGTCTAATAGTTTCATAAACTTTCCAGATGCCATCATCTTTTCTTAATACATATTGCTGATGATTGGTTTCTCTATAAGGGAAAGCATAAGAATTTTTTTTAGAATCCCACCATCGTAGATACCAATACTCTGCATCATCATAAAAAATATTCTTTAATCCTTTTTGATGGCATACAAAAATAAAGAAGAGATCACTAAATTTATCCGCCGCTCAAATTTTAGATCACCAGGCAAATAGTGTCTCAAAATTACTTACGAATGAAGGAAAATATTTTCCGTATAGAATGAAGTGGTAGTAAAATTGGTCAATATTCTAAAATGTAGTTTCAACAAATATTGACTTTAGAGATTTAGTTCTATACTTTTTAACAAGAGGAATTTGTTAATCCTCTACGAGGATTTGCCAATGTAAAATAAACCTTTTCCTACAATAATTTGACCTCTACGAGGTCTAAAAACATCGTAGATGTTTGATTATTGTAGAAACAAATTAATCCAACAAATAAACTATCCTCGTAGAGGATAAATAAATACTTTTAGTACGTTAAATACAAGCCTATGAGCTTACCTACCGGTAGATAAAATAAGCAATGTAGTTTATAGAACTATTCAGATAAAATTTACTCTCTTGAAAGATGTAATCCCTTTTTCATCCCTTTGGACGATTTAATTACCAAACAATTTTTGTATCTTGTTTTTGAATTTAAGTGCGTAATGATACATAATATTGCTTATATTCACATTGAAAATATGTACATCAGAATTCCCTTACCTATCTCCGCAGGAAAACTATGAAAGTAATCACTCCGAAAATAAATGAATCATTGTTCAGGCTAAAAGTTCAGCTTAGTGAGAATTTTCTTGCTAAAAAATTCGCTAGCGGAGAACCGCCATTGCGTTCGGAGTTATTCAGCGCCGATCAGATGGAACAGCACGGCAAAACCCTCGCCAGCTCGCATACCTTTGGAACCCAACGTGTACCGGATCAGCGCTTACTGGCACGGTTGGCTGAGAATGAAATCTTTTTGTTTGAAGTCCACAATTTATTGACTGAAACAGTTAAGGCAAACCAGCAGGTTACGCCTGCCGGTGAATGGCTTCTTGATAATTTCTATTTAATCGAGGAACAGATTCGCACAGGTAAAAGGCATCTGCCAAAAGGCTATAGCCGGGAATTGCCCCGCCTGTTGAATGGACCATCTAAAGGTCTTCCGCGTGTTTATGACATAGCCCAGGAAACTATTTCTCATGGAGATGGAAGGGTATACCCGGAAAACCTTAGCCGTTTCGTTGCTGCCTATCAGACTATCTCAACATTAAAATTAGGAGAGTTGTGGGCAATTCCTACTATGTTGCGCTTGGCGTTGATCGAGAATCTCCGCCGCGTAGCTGTTAGGGTCGCTGCGGGAAGGATCGAACGAGAATTGGCTAATTCATGGGCGAACCAGATGATCGAGGTTGCTCAGAAAGATCCGAAGAGCCTAATTCTAATAATCGCAGATATGGCTCGGTCAGATCCGCCAATGACTACCCCGTTCGTTTCGGAATTTGCACGCAAGCTGCAGGATTTAAGCCCTGCTCTTGTATCCCCGCTAACTTGGGTTGAACAGAGACTCTCTGAATCTGGTTTGACGATTGAAAAATTAGTACTGTTAGGCAACCAACAACAGGCTGCTGACCAAGTCTCTATCAGTAATAGTATCGGCAGCCTTCGATTCCTGGAATCGATGAATTGGCGCAAGTTCGTCGAGTCAATGAGCTCTGTCGAACAGATCTTACTTAAAGATCTGGGCGGAGTTTACGGTAAAATGGATTTTGCCACTCGTGACCGCTATCGTCATGTAATAGAGAGAATCGCGAAACGCAGTGCTCTATCAGAAGAAGAAGTAGCACAACGTGCAATCGGTCTGGCGCAAGCAGGCGCTGACAGTAAAGGCAGAGAAGACAGATCTGCACATGTCGGATTCTACTTGATCGATAAGGGCTTAAAACAACTTGAGAATCTGGTTAAGGTACGATTTTCTGCTTCCGCGGCTATCAGAAAAGTGAGCAGCCGGATTCCTTTGCCTATTTATATAGGCTCGATTATACTAATGACATTCATCTTCACCACCGGATTACTGGAGAAAGCCTATGCCGGGGGCTTACATAGCGATTTGCTTGTACCTATCGGAATCCTCTTTTTTTTATGTTCAAGTCAACTAGCCGTTGCGCTCGTGAACTGGCTATCAACCTTGTTGGCAAAGCCAAACCCTTTACCGAAAATGGATTTCTCCGAAGGAATTCCACCGGAATTTCGTACTCTTGTGGTTATCCCGGCTATGTTAATAAACTCTCAAAATGTAAAAGAACTGATCGAGTCTCTTGAAGTGCGTTTTCTGGCAAACCGGGAGTCCAACCTGAGCTTTAGCCTTCTGACTGACTTTCAAGATTCCGATAAAGAAACCCTGCCGGAGGATGAATCTCTTTTGCAGCTGGCACGTAAGAAAATTGAAGAGCTTAATGAAAAATACAAAGACTCGCAAAGCGATAGCTTCTTCCTTTTTCATCGCCCACGACAATGGAATCCTCGAGAGCATTTATGGATGGGTTACGAACGCAAGAGGGGTAAACTTGAGGAATTGAATTCTATATTACGTGGCGGATCGAAAAATCGCTTCTCGCTTATCATCGGTAATATTGAGGTATTACCATACGTGAAGTATATAATTACTCTTGATATAGATACACAACTACCTCGCGACTCAGCATATCAGTTAGTCGGAGCCATGGCTCACCCGCTGAACCGTGCCCATTATGATGATGACAAACATAGGGTCTCTGAGGGATATGCCATTTTACAGCCGCGTGTTGCAGTAAGCCTTCCGGGAACAAACCGTTCCCGGTATGCGCGGTTGTACGGAAGTCAGCCAGGTATCGATCCATATACACGTACCGTTTCTGATGTATACCAGGACGTATTCGGAGAGGGCTCATTCATTGGGAAAGGTATCTATGATGTCGATGTGTTCCAGCATGCACTCACCGGACGCTTTCCGGAGAATCAAATTCTAAGTCACGACCTTCTTGAAGGATGTCATGCAAGGGCAGGGCTGTTGAGTGATATTCAGTTATATGAGGAATATCCGTCACGTTATAATGTGGACGTAAATCGCCGGCACCGCTGGATTCGCGGAGATTGGCAGTTGGTACGATGGGTACTTCCGGTCATTCCTGGTCCTAACGGTGGTTTACAAAAGAACCCTCTATCACTTCTGTCTCAATGGAAAATCTTCGATAACCTTCGACGTAGCGCTATCCCTTTGGCACTGATGCTTCTGTTTCTATTCGGATGGATGTTTTTAACACAAGCATGGTTTTGGACCTTGGCAGCTATCGGAATCATTCTAATTCCTTCTCTGTTTATCTCCATAATTGAGTTGCTAAATAAACCAGCCGATATGCTTATAAGCCAGCATTTCGCAACCGCAGTGCGTTCTGCCGGTATGAATTTCGCCCAAGCCGCTTTTACTCTTATCACTCTCCCTTATGAAGCGTTTTTTAGTCAGGATGCCATTATCCGCACTCTTTGGCGAATGTTGATTTCCCGCAAGAAACTTCTTGAATGGAATCCATCCAATATTATAGATCGTAATAGCCGCATTAACCTTCGCGGCTCTTTTAGAACGATGTGGATTTCCCCTATCATAGTCATACTAACTATCATCTATTTCCAGATTTCAGAACAGGCTATACCTATTGTTATTATTCCCATACTGTTTCTCTGGGCTGCGTCTCCGGCTATAACATGGTGGATAAGTTTACCTCTCGAACGCCGCAAAGCAAGGTTAACCATTAATCAGAAATTATTTTTGCGAAACCTATCCCGGAAAACTTGGTCTTTCTTTGAGACCTTTGTCGGTCCGGAAGATAATTGGCTGCCCCCGGATAATTATCAGGAAAATCCTGTTGGGGTGGTCGCACATCGCACTTCCCCTACTAACATGGGATTGGCACTTCTGGCAAATTTATCTGCCTATGACTTTGGCTATATTACTACCGGTCAATTAATTGATCGTACATCCAATGCATGCCGAACTATGACTGCGCTGGAAAGATACCAAGGTCATTTCTTTAACTGGTATGACACACAATCTTTAATGCCGCTACGACCTAATTATATCTCATCGGTCGACAGCGGGAATCTTGCAGGTCACCTGCTTACAATGCGCCAGGGTATTCTTGCTCTTCCCGATCATAAAATAGTGGGACCACAACTATTCGAAGGTATAAGCGACACTCTAAGAATTCTCATTGATGTCGCCGAAGGAATTGATCTTGATCTTCTTGACCAACTTCAAAAAGATTTGGAGTTCTCAATCAATTTCCCGCCTATAACACTTGCGGCAACATGGCAAAGCCTTGACCAATTTGCGAGTTCCGCTGCAAAAGTAAAAGATAATTTTATTGCACGACCTGAAAAGCAAGCTAGATTATGGGCACATGCCCTTGCTAGTCAGTGCAAAGCAGCCCTTGATGAGTTAACATTTCTCACTCCCTGGATTATTCTGCCTCTTTCACCGGACTGGAAGAGCTACTTTCCCGGTAACGATGAGATACCGACTCTGCGCGAACTAGCAAAACTTGACACAGAATTATTGCCTGCCATTGGAGATTTGCACTCAAAGAACATGACAACCGAAAAAAATGGACATCTTGATGAGCTTCGACGCGTCATCATAGAAACAAGCCAACGAGCCAATGAGAGAATTGCAACGATCAAACATCTTGCAAAACAATCAAGCGAACTCTCCAATTTGGAATATAATTTTCTATATGACAAGACACGTCACCTACTCTCTGTTGGGTACAATGTTGAAGAAAAGCGGCGTGACTCGAGTTATTATGATCTATTGGCTTCGGAAGCAAGATTGAGCAGTTTCGTGGCGATTGCACAAGGGCGATTGCCTCAGGAGAGTTGGTTTGCTTTAGGGCGATTGCTCACTAACTTTGGCGGCGAGCCTATTCTCCTTTCCTGGAGCGGTTCAATGTTCGAGTACCTAATGCCTCTCCTTGTGATGCCGACATACGAAAATACTCTACTTGATCAAACTTATAAGGCGGCGGTAAATAAACAAATTGAATATGGTAAACAGCGCGGAGTTCCGTGGGGAATTTCTGAATCATGCTATAACACAGTAGATGTTAATCTAAATTACCAATACCGGGCATTCGGTGTCCCTGGTATGGGGCTCAAACGCGGATTGGCGGAAGACCTTGTAATTGCCCCTTATGCATCAGCACTTGCACTGATGGTGGAGCCTGAGGAGGCATGCATCAATCTTCAGCAGTTAGCTTCTGAAGGGTTAGTAGGAAATTATGGTTTCTATGAAGCCGTTGACTACACTACGTCACGCCTGCCACGTGGGCAATCGCGTGTAGTAATTAAATCTTTCATGGCGCATCACGAAGGAATGAGCCTCCTTGCTCTGGCTTATTTGATTCTAGATCGTCCGATGCAGAAGCGGTTTGAGTCAGATCCATTGTTCGAATCAACTATGCTGCTGCTGCAGGAGAGGATTCCAAAGGCAACGTTGTTCTATATACATTCTTCCGGGCTATCAGACACTCATAAGAGTTCTAGCATTCCTGAAATGCCGGTGCGCATAATTAGCAACCCCGATACAACTATTCCGGAAGTGCAGTTGTTGTCGAACGGCAGGTACAAATTGATGATTACAAACTCAGGGGGCGGCTATAGTAGATGGAAAGATATTGCTCTTACTCGCTGGAATGAAGACAGTACCTGCGACAATTGGGGCACTTTTTGCTATATCCGCGATGAAGCTAGCAGAGAATTTTGGTCTACAGCATATCAACCAACGCTAAAACGCTCGAAGTATTATGAAGCAATTTTCTCTGAAGGGCATGCTGAATTTCGCCGACGTGACCAGAATTTTGATATTCACACCGAAATTGTTGTCTCACCTGAAGATGATATTGAGCTACGACGTATTCACCTAACAAATCACTCCCGGACACGCAGGGAGATCGACGTAACAAGTTACGCAGAAGTTGTACTAGCGTCTCCTGACTCGGACGCGCTGCATCCAGCGTTCAGTAATCTATTTGTTCAGACTGAGATAATTCGCGAGCGACAGGCAATACTCTGTACTCGCAGACCCCGTTCTACCGAAGACCAAAAGCTGTGGATGTTTCACATGATGGTGGTGCGAGCGGTGAATATTGGTGAGATATCCTTCGAGACCGACCGAATGCAATTCATTGGTCGCGGAAATACAATTATTGCTCCTCAGGCGATGAAAGAGTTCACGGCACTATCTAACAGTCAGGGTTCTGTTCTGGATCCGATTGTTTCAATCCGGTATCACATTATACTCGAGCCGGAGGAAATGATAACTATAGACATGATTTTCGGAATTGGTGAAACGCGCGACATAGCCTTAAATCTTATTGATAAATATCAAGATCGACGGCTTGCGAATCGTGTCTTCAAACTTGCATGGACACACAGCCAGGTAGTGCTGCGACAAATCAATGCTACAGAGGCTGACGCACAACTTTACGTACGCCTTGCAAATTCAATCATCTATGCAAATTCCTTCCTGCGTACCGATCAAGGGGTCATTATAAGAAATCGCAGGGGTCAATCAGGTCTATGGGGCTATTCTATTTCCGGAGATTTACCTATTGTATTACTGCAAATTGAAGATCCGGCCAATATCAATTTAGTGCGTCAGATAGTACAGGCGCATGCATATTGGCATTTGAAAGGGATGGCTGTTGATCTAGTAATATGGAACGAAGATCACGCTGGTTACCGGCAACAACTCCAGGAACAAATAATGAGGATGATTGCTGCTGGTGTCGAAGCTAACAATATCGATCGACCGGGCGGAATCTTCGTGCGTCAAGGAGACCAGATATCAAATGAAGATCGAATTCTTATCCAAACAGTCGCTCGTGTTATCCTATCCGATAGACGCGGAACTCTTGAGGCGCAGATAAATCATCATGGTATAGTTGAAGTACCGGTTCCACGTTTCAAGAAGACTCGAACCTACCATGCCCAGCACCAGGATGACACTGTATTGTCCCGCAATGACCTGATTTTCTTCAACGGATTTGGAGGATTCACACCTGACGGTCATGAATATGTAATCACAACCTCAAGCAAGCAAGTGACACCGGCGCCATGGGTAAATGTAATTGCAAACCCGAGCTTCGGAACAGTAGTCTCAGAAAATGGCCCAACTTATACATGGAGCGAGAATGCCCACGAGTTTCGGCTTACGCCTTGGAATAATGACCCAGTTTGTGATTCGAGCGGAGAAGCCTTTTACATTCGTGATGAAGAAACAGGACACTTCTGGTCACCCACTCCATTGCCCTGCCTTGGAATTGGACCTTATATTAGCCGTCATGGGTTCGGCTACAGCGTTTATGAGCATACAGAGGGGGGAATCCACTCAGAGCTTTGGATTTATGTTGCTATGGATTCGGCAATCAAGTTTTCTGTATTGAAAGTGAGGAATAGCTCAGGTAAGCCGCGAAAGCTCTCTGCAACCGGTTATGTCGAGTTGGTGTTGGGCAATTTACGCCCGAAATCAGCCATGCACGTAATTACCGAAATTGACCCCGGCAACGGGGCACTCTATGCACGAAATTCATATAATTCGGAGTTCTCAAACCGGATTTCTTTCTTCCAAACGGACGACCAAATTCATACAATATGCTGCGATCGATTACGATTCCTTGGACGAAACGGTACGCTTCGAAATCCGGCGGCGTTGAATCGTTCACATCTTTCAGGTAAAACAGGAGCCGCTTTGGATCCTTGCGCTGCTATCCAGGTTCCTTTCGAGCTGGAGGATGGACAAGAGCGTGAAATCATCTTTAAACTTGGCGCTGGAAATGATTATGATGAGGTTGGGAAGATGATTCGGCATTTCCGTGGGTCAACGGCATCGCGACATGCATTAGAAGAAGTTTGGCAGTATTGGAATCACACTCTTGGAGCAGTACAGGTCGAAACACCTGATACTTCTTTAAATGTACTTGCTAACGGATGGCTCTTATACCAAACTTTAGCATGCCGCATTTGGGCACGCAGTGGATACTACCAATCAGGCGGAGCTTTTGGTTTTCGAGATCAGTTGCAGGACGTAATGGCACTCATTCATACGGAGCCTGGCCTCATGCGAAAACATTTACTCCTCAGCGCAAGCCGCCAATTCAAGGAAGGAGATGTTCAACATTGGTGGCACCCACCGTCCGGCAGGGGTGTGCGAACTCATTGTTCGGATGATTACCTCTGGCTGCCATTAGCAACATGCCGCTATGTACTTAGTACCGGAGATAGTGGAATACTGGAGGAATCTATAAATTATCTTGAGGGACGCCTGGTAAACGCTGAAGACGACTCGTATTATGACCTTCCAAACAGGTCTGAAGAAACCGGTAGCTTGTATCAGCACTGTGTGCGAGCTATTCTGAGAGGGCTCACGTTTGGTGTGCACGGTTTACCGTTAATTGGTTCAGGTGACTGGAATGACGGTATGAACATGATTGGCAAACAAGGAAAGGGAGAAAGTGTCTGGATGGGTTTCTTCCTTTATCAAGTACTTACCCAGTTTTCAAAGGTTGCCTTTGCACAAGGCGACACTTCTTTCGTTGAACGTTGCCAGAGTGAAGCATCCAAGTTGCGTCAGAATATTGAAAAGAACGGCTGGGATGGCGAGTGGTATCTTAGGGCTTTCTTTGATAACGGGACACCTCTCGGATCTGAGAGTAATCCTGAATGCAAGATTGATTCCATTGTACAGAGCTGGTCAGTACTTTCCGGCGCAGGAGATGCAAAACGTTCTCACATTGCGATGAGCTCGTTGGATAAACGTCTTGTTCGCCGGAACCATGGTTTGATACAAATTTTGGATCCGCCATTCGATAAATCAGATTTGAACCCTGGCTATATAAAAGGATACGTTCCCGGTGTAAGAGAGAATGGCGGACAATATACACATGCAGCAATTTGGGCAGCGATGTCGTTTGCCGCTTTAGGCGACAGTAAACATGCATGGGAACTTCTCGCAATAATTAATCCTGTAAACCATGCGAAATCTTATGAAGGAATTGTTACATATAAAGTGGAGCCTTATGTTGTCGCGGCTGACATTTATGCCCTTACACCGCACATTGGTCGCGGCGGGTGGACCTGGTATACAGGCTCTGCCGGCTGGATGTACCGGCTTATAGTAGAATCACTACTTGGCTTGAGGCTTGAAGTAGACAAGCTATACATTAAGCCGTGCCTCCCTGCTGATTGGGAAACATATAAAGTACGTTACCGGTACCGGGAAACGATTTACAACATCACTATTTTTCAAATACATGGTACTGGTGTTGATTCTACTATAACCGTTGATGGAGTTAAAAATATCGATAATGTTATTCCTCTTATTGACGACCGCCGGGATCATTCGGTAGAAGTAAGGATTGCATTAGTGGGTTTATCCAATTAAGGATTTTGTAATCGTGTCAATCCATCAGAAATGGTTTTTTCTTTTTAAAGAAAAACTTAGTTCATGTAAAAAAGATTAATAACTCATGTTATGCAACTATTGAAAAGATGAATCAACAAAAAAAGAATTCTAATATACTTCTTCGATTTTGGAAAAAACTCGGACCAGGACTTATAACCGGATCAAGCGATGATGACCCATCTGGTATTGCAACATACTCGCAGGCGGGTGCAGCATTTGGTCTTGCTACCCTTTGGACTGCTCTCATCACTTTTCCATTGATGGCTTCCATTCAGGAAATGTGCGCGAGAATAGGATTGGTCACTTCACAGGGTCTGACAGGTACGCTAAAGAAACATTATCCGCGACCTATTTTATACCTGATGTTGATTTTTAGTTTTCCCGCTATTGTAATGAACATCGGTGCAGATATTGCGGGAATGGGAGCTGTTGGCAACTTACTATTCCCATCCATTAACGCGACTTACTTTAGCGTAGTTTTTACCACTTTTCTTTTAGTGACTATTATAAATTTTCCTTATCAGAAAATTGCCGCTGCCTTAAAATATCTGTGCATTGTATTATTGGTTTATTTAATAGTTCCGTTTTTATACAAACAGGATTGGGGGCAAATTCTTAGAGCCACTTTCATCCCGACAATAAGGTTTGATAAGAGTTTTATTCTTATGCTTGTGGCGATTCTTGGAACAACAATATCGCCTTATCTTTTTTTCTGGCAGGCTACTATGGAAGTTGAAGAAATGAAACATAAGAAACATCATATAATAGTAAATAAGAAAATCATTCACGAAATGAATCAGGATGTTGATTTCGGAATGTTGTTTTCGAACATTGTTATGTGGTTTATGATCCTTGCAACTGGAACCGTTTTATTCAATGGCGGCATTCACAAAATTAACACCGTTGAACAAGCTGCACAGGCATTAAAACCACTCGCTGGAGAATTTGCTTATTTGCTTTTTGCAATCGGAGTAATCGGGACGGGTCTTTTAGCTATTCCTGTTTTGAGTGGTTCATTGTCATATATCTTTTGTGAAACTTTTGGATGGAAAGAAGGACTGGATAAAACATTTTACAAGGCAAAATCCTTTTACATCATAATTGCTATTTCTCTTATTTTAGGACTATCACTAAATTATATTGGCATTACTCCCGTCCAAGGATTGATTTATTCTGCAATTCTTTATGGTCTGACGGCACCCATACTCATTGCAATAATCTTACACATTTCTAACAACAAAAAAATAATGGGTGAGCATACTAATGGAATATTTTCAAATATATTTGGATTTGCTGCACTAATTCTTATGACCGCTGCTGCTGTGCTATTGATTTATCTGCAACTAACAAACAAATAAAGTTCCCTATAGTATTGCCGTTTAAATCTTTGTTTTTTATGTCAAGATATTTTTATGATAAATTTCATTGCGTTTCATTCAAAACCTGCCTGCCGGAAGGCAAGGTTCAACATTCATAATTCAAAATTGCGGCTTGCCGCGCTATGAGTTTATTTAAACCTTTTTCCTTGGCCTTAAACTTAAACTTGAATTTTCCCTCATCCTTGTCTATTCCCGTACTAAGGAATTGCTAGAGGTAAGGTAAAAGTAAATTTTGATCCTTCTCCTAATTTACTGTCAACCCAAATTCTGCCTCCGCCCTTTTCGACAAACTCTTTACAAAGGTGTAAACCCAATCCAGTTCCATTTTCGCCTTCTGTACCCTTAGAAGAAAAAGATGTATCAATGCGGAATAGTTTATCAATATCTTGGGAGTTAATTCCTACCCCGGAATCCTTCACCGATATTTCAACAAATGAATCACGAATATCTGCAGTAATTAAAATATGTCCTCCCGGATTCGTGAACTTAATCCCGTTAGTTATAAGATTCTGAATGATCATCCGAAGTATATTCCTATCAGCATTAATGGAAATATTTTCTTTGATGTCGTTGGATATTTCCAAATTTTTCTCTTTCGCCGATGGTTTCAATATTTCAACTGTTTTATCAATTTCCTTATGAAGATTAAGCTTTTCAGGGATGATTTCTAAAAGGTCTCTTTGAAGCATTGACCAACTGAGAAGATTATTTAAAAGATGGTAAACATTTTTTATGCTTTCACTCATGATCTTAATGTAGCTACTAATTTCCTCTGTTTTAAGGCTTTCCATTTCAGCCGAAAGAGTTTCGGAGGCACTAAGTAAGCCTTGAAAAGGGCTTCTTAAATCGTGAGCAATAATTGAAAAGAATTTATTTTTAGTGGCATCCAAAATTTTAAGTTCTTCGGAATATTTTTTGACGGAATCTTCAACTTTCTTTCGTTCCGTCAAATCAATTAACGCAAGCTGGCATTCTTGACTTGATTCCAATGGATCATCTATTTTTAACCCTTCCAATAAAATATAAAATACAGATTTTACTTTATTAGTTATTTTTAATTCGCATGATTGTTTTATATTAGAATTCAAAACAGATTTCATAAAAGAATGAAATATTTCCTGATCCTCCCGCGATATATAAATACTAAGGCTCTTACCGATAAGTTTATTCCTTTCTACTCCAAGCATTTTACTTGCGTTTAAGTTTACTTCTTTTATTATACCGTTCATGTCAAGGGAAAAGTATGGTATCGGGGCAAAATCAAAGAGGTAAACATATCTATTTCTCGATACTTCAAGGTCGTTTTGCACAATTCTAAGTTCCTGGTTTTGATGTTCTAATTCTACCTGATGGACTTCCAGCAAATGAACTAGTTTGTGCATATCATCCATTTTATTCTTAACACTCACTTTGACTTTTGGTTTGTTTCCTTTCTTCGCTTTTTTAATTGAAGTTTTCACTTTATTTTTTTCTACGGGTCTAATTCCCTGGTTCTTTTTCATTTTATACTCCTGTCTTGCATTGCAAGAAGAATTAGTTTTGTTTTTCTATCTTCATGATAGATTTGCCGTGCATTTAAAAGCAATTTTTTCCTGGTTTCATTATCAACAACATATTCAACTTCAAAATCCTCAAAGAAATTATTTTTAGGAATAATTTGCTCAAGTAGTTGCCGCAATTTTGAAATTTCCCACTTTTTATCGTCAAGATCAAATATATACTTACCTATTGTTTTTTCCATATCTGTGTTAAATGTTTTATAGAATGACCTGTTTGCGGAAATAACTTTTAATTCTTTATCCAGAACAAGAAGCGCATCACGGACTGTATCAAAAATATTATTAGCGTAGTTATATGAAATCTTAAGCTCTTGATTCAATTTAGCAATTACTTCGGAAGCAGCTTTTGCGCTGTGAATATCTGAAAACGTTATCACAACTCCATCTATGAAATTTTTTGAAGTACGGTAAGGTAAAATACGCATTAGATACCAATTGCCGTCATTCGTTTGAAGTTCATTCTCTTTAAAAACTAAATTTTTTAATACTTCCTTTATATCCTCAATTAGTTTTTCATATTTCAAATTTGTAGCAATATGGCTTAGTGGCCTTCCTACATCCGATGAGATTAAATTAATGATCTTTGCTGCATTAGAAGTAAATCTCTTCACACATAGTTCGTTATCAAGAAATATAGTAGGTATATCGATACCGTCAAGTAGATTTTTCATATCATTACTGACAACAGATAATTCATCATTCTTGTTTTGCAGTTCTGTATTTACTGTTATTAATTCTTCATTAAGGGATTGTAATTCTTCCTTCGATGTTTCTAATTCCTCATTGGCACTTTGCATCTCTTCGTTGGTTGATTGCATCTCTTCGTTTGTCGATTTAAGCTCTTCGTTGGAAGTTTCAAGCTCTTCTATGGTTGAATGCAAATTTTCTTTGGTTGATTTGAGTTCATGCTCAAGTTCTTTGATAACTTTTTCAGATTTCTTTTCATACTGGACTTTTTTTGAATGGATTTCTTTTTTCTGCGGTATTATATCTTCAAAAACAATTAGCAGAAAACCGCGCATAGCATCAGGTTCTTTTATTGGGTTAACAGTTAGATTGATATACTTTACGCTGGTGTTAGTCCTTACTTTTATTCCGTTAACAGTTATTGATTTCTTATTTGATAAAACTTTTCTGATCATCATTGGAAGTTCTTGCTGCAGTCCTTCTCGCGCCATTTCGAAAATATTCATCTTGGCTTCACCGTGCTTAAGTTCAAGATATTTGCCGGTTTTTCCGTGAATATAAATAATTTCTCCGCTTTCTTTAATTATCACACAATTTGGAGAGTAATTTTGAAGGATTACTTTTTCCGCTAACTGAGTAATACTATTTATTTCGATTTTATTCATAATAATCTCGTTGGGTTTTTCTTTTGACCGTGATATGGGAAATTCAATATAAGGTTGAGCAGAAAAAACTGAATCTCTTCTATGGTAAAATTTCCATTTTTTTTCTGCTAGCGAAAACAAATCGACAAATCCGCTAATAGTTTCCGAAGGTCCAAGAACAAGTATGCCGTTTGGTAATAGGCTATAATGAAATAAAGGAATAATTTTTTTTTGTAGTTCGGTATTTAAATAAATTAAAAGATTACGGCATGAAATAAGATCAAGTTTGGTAAATGGTGGATCCTTTATTATACTTTGAGGTGCAAAGATTATCATCTCTCTTATTTCTTTTCTAACATGAAAAAGATCTCCGTCAACAATAAAAAAACGATTCAACCGTTCTTTGGTTACATCGCTTGTTATTCCTGTATAAGTGCCTACTCGCGCTTTGTCAATTGCACTACTATCAATATCCGTAGCAAAAATCTGTACGGTTAAATACTTCTTTAATTCATCCATGCATTCGCGCAGGATAATAGCTATAGAATAAGCTTCCTCACCGGTCGAACAGCCCGGCACCCAAATCCTTATTCGTCCGTTTTCCGGTTTATTCTTTACTAATTCTGATAATACTTTCTTCAATTCAACAAATGACTCAGGATCTCTAAAAAAATTTGTAACTCCGATCAGCAGTTCTTTAAACAAGTTTTCAATTTCTACAGGATTTTCCTGAAGAAATCGGATATAATTCGGAATAGTATCTAGTTGAGATATGCTCATCCTTCTTTCTACACGACGGTAAATTGTATTTTGCTTGTATAATGAGAAATCATGACCGGTGCGCGTTCTTAGCAGTATGAAAATTTTTTGAAATGCATCCGGAATTTTCCCTTCAGTAATTGATTTATCAAACAAAACACCTTTAACTTTTGTGGAAGTATATTTTATTAATTGACCGGGCATTTCTTCGGGTGGAAGAATATAATCTGCTAATCCAGTCTTAATTGCGCTGGCAGGCATACCATCAAATTTCGCCGACTTTGGATCTTGAACCATTACCATTCCAAGTTCATTTTTGATTGCCTTTAACCCGGCAGATCCATCTGATGCCATACCGGAGAGAATAATACATATAGCATTTTCACCTAAATCTTCCGAAAGAGATTTGAAGAAGAAGTCAATTGGAAGCCTGAATCCATGTGCATCGATAGGTTCTATCAATTGAATTATTCCGTGTAGTATCGCTATATCACGATTCGGAGGTGTAACATAAACATGATTCGGCTCTACTTTCATACCGTCTTCGGCTTGATATAATTTCATCTTGGTAGTTTTTTGTATTAGTTCCGGCATTATGCTAATATGTGTGGGATCTAAATGAGAAACAACTATGAATGCCATTCCCGTATTTTCCGGCATATTCTGGAAAAATTTTTCGAGAGCATCTAAACCGCCTGCCGAAGAACCTATACCAACAACAAAAATTGAACTATCACGGGAAATCAATGTTAAATTTTCATTTTTCTTTTTGACAGGGATAAGATTGGATTTTAATTTCTTTTTCATAATTATTTTTTAAGCATTATACAACCTGAAAAGAAATCATGAGAGCAAATAGCTCGAATAAGTATAATACCAATTTAAAATGGTAATTCTTTTAGTAACAACATAAAAATTTATAACATCTAAAGCAATCAAAATAAGGATGTAATCCCTTTTTCATCCCTTTGGACGATTGATTTCGCGTTCAATATGGTTGTACCATTAGATATCAATAACAAATTATTTTAATTCTGTTTTATCTGTAGAAGATACTATTTCATAAAACAAATATGGGAGTCACGAACCGAAGGGGTTTTCAATTTATTCTTCACAGCTCGCTAAAACGCACCCGAAAACGGTGCGAGCACTCCCTGTCGCCTGCCTGCCGGTAGGCACATAGGCGTCAACTTAATATTTCTTCCAAACTCCCTAACCTTTGTAATCACTTGTATTTAACGTACTAAATGTATTTATTTATCCTCTACGAGGATAGTTTATTTGTTGGATTAATTTGTTTCTACAATAATCAAACATCTACGATGTTTTTAGACCTCGTAGAGGTCAAATTATTGTAGAAAAGGTTTATTTTACATTGGCAAATCCTCGTAGAGGATTAACAAATTCCCCAGTATTTGCGCTATTCTATTATAATATTATCCTCAATATTGTAATGTAACAGATTCTTAAGTTGACGCCTACCCGGCTGGGGCTTTATTTATAAAGGTGGAATAATGGAATGTTTGGGATTTCTCCCACTATTCCATTACTCCATCTCTCCATCAATCCCGGTCCTAGAGTCATTATCTAATCTTTATATGCAACTCTTTTAATTGATCTTCATCTACTAACGAAGGCGCTTCATCCATCAGCGAAATAGCGCTTGCGGTTTTGGGGAACGCAATTACTTCACGGATAGAACTTTCACCCGCAAATATCATCGCCATACGGTCGAATCCAAAGGCAATTCCGCCATGCGGAGGTGCGCCAAATTTAAAGGCATTCATTAAGAATCCGAATTTATGTTCTGCTTCTTCGTCAGTGATTCCCAGCGCTTTAAACATTTTTGACTGAAGATCCGCATTATGAATTCTAATACTTCCGCCTGCGATTTCGGTTCCGTTTAATACAAGATCGTAAGCGCGTGCTTTAACTTTTGACGGATCGCTTTCCATAAATTCTACGTCTTCCAGGCGCGGCGATGTGAATGGATGATGCATTGCATAAAAGCGCTTTGTCTGCTCGTCCCATTCAAACAGAGGGAAATCAGTTACCCAAAGTAATTTGGGATCGGCATCCGGCTTAATTAAATCAAGACGGCGCGCCATTTCTAATCTTAACTGCCCCATGATAGAAAGCGTTTTTAATTTTGATCCGGTAAGAATAAATAGTAAATCCCCCGGTTTTGCATTTAGACCTTCGATAATGTTTTTCTTTTCATCATCCGACAAGAATTTTGCTATCGGTGCTTCAAGCTCAGTACCGGAGGCAGATTCTTTTACGCGCATCCAGATGAGTCCGCCGGCGCCAAGTTTTTTAACATAGTCGGTTAATACGTCAAGCTGGTTTCTTGTATACTCGCCGCATCCGGGAGCAAGAAGTCCCGTAATTATACCGTTATTTTTTATACTGTCATTAAATACTTTGAACGAAGTATTTTCAAAAACATGGTTTAATGTTACCATCTGTAAATCAACGCGAAGGTCGGGTTTATCGCTTCCGTATTTTTCCATTGCTTCGTCGAAAGTAAGCTTTGGAATTACGGGCAAATCTTTATTCCAGATTTCTTTGAAAAGAATCTTCATCAATCCTTCAACTATATCAAAAATATTTTGTTGATCGATGAAAGACATTTCAACGTCAATCTGAGTAAACTCCGGCTGGCGGTCTGCACGCAAATCTTCATCCCGGAAACATTTTACAATTTGGAAATAACGATCAAGTCCGGATACCATTAATAGCTGTTTGTATTGTTGAGGTGATTGAGGCAGCGCATAAAACTTTCCTTTGTGAAGGCGGCTCGGGACAAGATAATCGCGTGCTCCTTCGGGAGTGCTTTTCATCAGCACGGGAGTTTCAACTTCAATAAAATTATTTTTATCGAAATATTGGCGGACAAGCTGATACATTTTATGCCGCATCAACATATTTTTCTGCATTGAAGGACGGCGCAAATCCAGATACCGGTATTTTAATCTAACATCTTCGCTTGTTTCAACGTCATCTTTAATTTGAAAAGGAGGAGTTTTAGCTTCATTTAAAATTACAAGTCTGCTAACCATTACATCAACATTGCCTGTCGGAAGTGCGGGATTCTCCGTACCTTCAGGACGCTTTCTTACTTTTCCTTCAATGGAAACAACAAATTCATTCCTTAAACTTCCTGCCGCTAAATGAGCTTCGGCATTAAATCCCGGTTCAAAAACAATCTGAGTAATTCCGTACCGGTCACGGATATCTATAAAAATTAAACCGCCCAGGTCGCGTCTTGTATCAACCCATCCGTTAAGAGCCACGTTTTCGCCGATATGAGTTTCTCTTAATTCCCCGCAAGTGTGTGTTCGTGTTTTAAATTGCATCTACGCTAAATCTTCTCCTAAATTGAAATTTGAGCCGTAAAAATAATCATTTGTGAAGGGGTAATCAAATAAAGTGAACACATCAAAGAAATTATTCGGATAAATTAACCTATTATAAATATTAAACTCGAAAAGAGAAGCAAAGCTACTCACGACTTCAGAGGCTGTGTGAAAATTCAGAAGTTATATTCCATCAACCATTTTCCATTGCGGCCTACCTGTCGAGACTGTTGCACAACTTCCAGATGTCATATCGAAGGAGTAATCGACTGAGATATCCCACGTTCAACTTGTGTACTTAAGCTATACATGGGATTTCTCCCCCCGGTCGAATGACAGTTTAGAGTTGTACAACACACTCGGTAGGCAAACTTGCCGCGCTATGCTTTATCTACTGTGTTTGATTATCTGCAAATCTGAGAGTATATTTTAAGAGTATTTCAAATTTTATAAACGGAGTTTTTTATGATAACAAAGGAAAAAATCAAAAAAGAGATTGATAAAATGCCGAATGATTTAATGGAAAAGGTTTATAAATATATTAATGGACTCAAATCTAAAGAATCTAAAAAGAAAGAAATCCATACATTCAATTTAAAGGGACAATTTGATAATATAAATATCAGAGAAAGGGCTTATGAGTAGAATATTGCTAGACACTAATCTACTAATATACTCGATTGATAAGGATTCAAAGTATTTTGAAAAAGCAAATAGTTTCTTTTCAGAACCAACACATGAATTATTTACTACTTCAAAAAATTTGTCTGAATTTCTTGCAGTAATGACAAGACTTCCTAAAGCACCCATTTCTTTAGAAGACGCTTTAATGGTAATTGAAGACTTCAAAGGATTGCTAACAGTATTATATCCAACCGAAAAATCATATTCAATATTCCTAAATTTACTACAAAAATATAGACCTACCGGATTACAAATTCACGATTTCGAAATAATAAGTATTGGGCTAGCTAACAGTATAAATAAAGTGGCAACGTTTAATAAAAAAGATTTTGAAAAAGTAAGAGAATTAGAAATTTATTCTTTTTAATAAGGTTAATGAATAACCCGCAATTGCCGGGCACGATTTCGCATTCTGCATTTTTGAGATTTTCAGGTTATTCCTTCAATATCAGCAGCGTTGTTCTTCCAATGAAAAGAAATTATTCGGGTAAATTAACAAATTATAAATATTAAACTCGAAAAGTAAACCAGCTTTATGAGTGCGGCGGGCTTTCTTTTGCTTAAAAATACATTTAATTTTACTCAAGTTGATCGCTAGTTTTTATTTAGAAATTAGAAACCGTTGAAACGGTTAATAACTATGGCTTTACATCAAGCTACCCACGACTTGAAGTCGTGGGCTGCTTTTTTCAAATACTATAGAGCAGCCGTTTTAACGGCTTACCTTCAACAGCGGTCAACTGAGTAATTTTATATATAATATTCATTCTTGTTAGCGCCTTAAATGAACACTGTAGAGTTAATCAGAAAAAAGCGTGATGGCGATGTCCTTTCTAAAGACGAGATTAAATTTTTAATTTCAGCCTATACAAAAAATAAAATCCCCGACTATCAATTTTCTTCCCTGCTGATGGCAATCTACTTAAAAGGTATGAACGTCGAAGAGACTTCATATCTTACCGAAGCGATGCTTTATAGCGGCAAAGTAATCAATCTCAACTTTCTAAAAGAAGATAAAATTGACAAACATTCAACCGGAGGGGTCGGCGATAAAACTTCTTTAATCCTTGCCCCTATTGTTGCGGCTGCAGGAGTTTATGTGCCGATGATTTCCGGCAGAGGACTTGGTCATACCGGCGGAACTTTAGACAAACTTGAGTCCATCCCTGGCTTTAGAACAAATTTATCTCTTACGGAATATAAAGCTGCGTTAAAAAAATGCGGGGCCGTTTTAATAGGACAAACAAAGGAAATTGCACCGGCGGATAAGTTAATTTATTCTTTACGCGATGTAACCGGAACGGTGGAATCAATCCCGCTTATTACCGCAAGTATCATGAGCAAGAAATTAGCCGAAGGAATTGACGGGCTTGTTCTGGACATTAAAACCGGCAGCGGCGCTTTTATGCAAAAAGAAAAAGATGCAGTTAGGCTTGCGAATTCTTTAATCAATACGGCAAAATCTTTCGATAAAAAAGTTATTGGATTTATTACCGATATGAATCAACCGTTGGGCAAATACATCGGCAATTGGTTTGAAGTTTACGAATCAATAAAAATCTTGAGGGGTGAATCGTCCGGTGATTTGCTTGAACTTAGTACAATTCTGTCCGGTGCAATGATTTTTTTAGGTAAAAAGGCATCGTCACTTAAAGAAGGAATTAAAATTTCACAACAGTTAATTGCAAACGGTAAGGCATACGAAAAATTCTTAGAAATAATTGAACTTCAGGGAGGGGACGTCAGTTATATTGAAAAACCTGAGAAATATTCTAAATCTAAAATTGTTGAAAAGATTGTCTCCAAAGCAGACGGCTATTTAAGCGCTATAAACAACTTTGAAATCGGAATGGCAGCCCTTGAACTTGGCGCCGGTAGAATGACGAAGGAAGATAAAATAGATCCGAAAGCAGGTATAATCTTTTTTTCTAAGATAGGCGAGTTCATCAAAAGAGGAGACATTCTTGCAGAACTTCATACTTCATCGCAAGTAAAAATTGAAAATGCAAAGAAAAAGATATACAATAGCATAACTCTAACCTCTACTCCAGTAAAAAGACCGGCACTTGTAAAAAAGATAATATATTAGCAGCTCATGTAACGCGACCTTTGGAGAAATGGAGTAGTGGAGTTGTGGAATATTGGAGTTGTGGAGTAGTGAAATCCTGGATAAGGTGAATTAGTAGATTGAATTATGATACAAACCTTTGAATTTGTCTGTTTATGAAGGAAATTGAAAATTGCCTATCCTTTTTGACCGACCGGTTAGTCATTTATATATTGTATGATAAATGAAATATATTTACTTTTACTACTGATAGTTATTAAAGGTTTCTTATGAAAGCAATTATAGATTCGTTAAATCTACTTCTTCCGGTATTTTATCTTGTTACGTTTGGGTTTTACTTTTACGATTTCATGAAAACCGGGAAAAGGTTTGCAAACTCAAAGCGGTTATTCTTATTCTTAACTTTATTGATCCATTTTTTCTATCTGCTTCTTAGAACCATTTATTTTGATCATCCGCCAATCACAAATGTTTTTGAAATTTTTACCGTGCTGGCATTCGCTGTCGGCTTCTCTTATTATATTTTAGAGCTTGTCACAGATATTCGAGGAACCGGTCCTTTTATTATAATCATCTCTATTTTCTTTCAGCTAATTTCGACTTCTTTTATACCCGACGTTTTTCAGGTAAAAGAAGTCTTAAGAAACCACCTGCTTGGTGTTCATGTGTTTAGCGCACTCACCGGTTATTCGGCTTTTGCTATTTCTTGCGTTTACGGGTTTCTATATCTAATACTTTACAAACAAATTAAACTTAATAAATTCGGTTTAATCTTCGACCGGCTGCCGAGTCTGGATGTTTTGGAAAGGTTAAGTTTCATTTCAGCTGTAATAGGATTTTTCCTTTTGTCGATAGCCATTTTTATCGGGATTATTTGGCTGCCGAAAGCATTTCCAAAGTTTTCATATGTGGATCCTAAATTAATCGGTACTTTCTTGGTTTGGCTTTTGTATGGTCTTGGTATATTAAGTAAAGTTGTCGGAAAATGGCAGGGTAAAAAAGTAGTAATTTTCTCAATACTCGGCTTTGTAATCGCAATTCTCTCTACAATTATGTCGAATTTTTTAGCTCAAAGTTTTCATTCTTTTTATTAAAATAAAATGAACATAATAGCGATTTCCATAAACCACAATACTGCGCCGGTTGAAGTAAGAGAAGCAGTTTACCTAAACAACGAAGAGATTAAAAATCTTACGCATAGCATTAAGAATTCTCTATTCAGCGAGGGGCTAATTGTTACTACATGCAACCGGACGGAAATTTATGGAATTCCCGCCAATCAAAATTTAAGTCATCAAGAAATTCAAAATGCTTTACTCAACTTCAAATCAGTCACAGGCTTAAAACCGGAACATTTTCAATATTTCTCTTCCGCCAACGCAATAAAACATTTATTTAGTGTTGCAACCGGAATCGATTCACTTCTAATCGGCGATAATCAAATCTTCAAACAAGTAAAAGATTCATTTCAGGCAGCAGAAGATCTAAACTTCACCGGCTTTTTAATGAAGAGAATTTTTGATTCAACAGTTAAAGCAGGAAGGCGCGCAATTTCCGAGACAGGCATCAGTGAAGGCGCCGTTACGGTCAGCTACGCTGCAGTTCAACTGATTGAAAAAATATTCTCTAACTTAAGTAAGAAATCCGCTCTGGTTATTGGAGCCGGTGAGACAGGCGAAATTGCAGCCAAACACCTAAGGGAAAGAGGTATCGGCAATCTGACAATTACAAACAGGACGTATGAGCGTGCCGAAAAACTTGCCGAAAATCTCTCCGCTAAGATTTTACCTTTCGGAAATTTCAAAGATTCGTTGCATGAGTTTGATATTGTACTAAGCGCCACTAGTTCCGACAGCTTAATCTTAACCAAAGCCGATGTTCGTGCCGCAATGAAAAAAAGGAATTACAATTCACTTGTGTTGATGGATATCGCAATTCCGCGGGACATTGATCCTGAGACAAAAAATATTGATTATGTTTTTTACAATGATATTGATTCGCTCAACATTATTGTTCAGCAAAATCTAATCAAGCGAAAAGAGGAAATCCCGAAGGTTGAAAAAATAATTGAAGAAGAACTGAATTCCTTTTTAAGCTGGTTTAACTCTCTTGAAGTTGCACCAACAATAAAAAATCTTCGCGATTATTTTGAAGCCATCCGGCTGGAAGAAGTCGAGAAAAATAAGAACAGATTTTCTTCCGAAGACCAGGAGAAATTAGAAATAATCACAAAAAGAATCATAAATAAAATTCTTCATCACCCAACAGTTGAATTAAAGAAATATACCGAAAGCGGTGCAAACTCTGACGAAGCTGCTCAGAAAGTCAGCATAGTCCGGGAATTATTTGGAATGATTAAGGATGATGAAAAGGAAGACCAACGTGAAAAATAAGATTATCATCGGTTCCCGCGGAAGCGAATTAGCACTCTGGCAGGCTAATTTTGTTAAAAGAGAGTTACAGAAATATAACAAAAATATCTCTGTTGAAATTAAAATTATTAAGACTACCGGGGACAAAATTCTTAACGTAGCCCTTTCCAAAATCGGCGACAAAAGTTTATTTACAAAGGAGCTTGAAGCCGCTCTTTTAAGCGGTCAAATTGATCTCGCTGTTCACAGTCTAAAAGATTTACAAACACAGCTTCCGGAAGGACTAAAACTTGCAGCAGTTTCAAAACGCCACGCGGTTGAGGATGTTCTGATTGCAAAGAAAAAAGGCATCACCCTGCAAACATTAAAAGAGAAGGCTGTAGTTGCAACCGGCTCGCTTAGAAGGAAATCTCAGTTAATGCATCTCCGCCCGGATATTATAATGACGGAGCTTCGCGGAAATGTTCCTACAAGGATCGAAAAGTTTTTGAAATCGGACTGGGATGGTATTATCCTTGCCCGCGCCGGTGTTGAGAGGTTAAAGCTTAGCAAGCACATTTCTTCAATTATCACTACGGATGAAATGTTACCCGCAGTAGGACAGGGTGCGCTTGGAATAGAAATCCGTGAAGAAAATAATTTTGTAAATGATATTTTGAAATCGATTCACGACGAAGCGACTTATTTAGCCGTGCTAGCGGAGCGTTCTCTTTTAAGAACTCTGGAAGGCGGCTGCCAGGTACCGATCGGCGCTTTAGCTCAAGTAAAGTCTAACGGAATTTATCTGGATGCGTTGGTAGGTTCGCTTGACGGTACGATTACATTTAGAAAGAAAATTCGCGGGCGAAAGAGTGAGTCGGAAAAGCTCGGCAAAACTCTCGCTAAAGATTTACTAAAAGCCGGCGCCAAAAAAATATTAGATGAAATTTACTTGACAACCCGTCAAGCAAGCATAAATGAAAAGCAATAATGATCGCAGAAAAGAAACGAGATAGTAAAAAAAGTATCAAGCGGAAAAATATTATTGACTCTGCTTCTAATTTATTTTCTCGTAAAAGTTATCACGAAGTGATGATGGAAGACGTTGCAAGTATGTCCGGCATCGCTAAAGGAACTGTTTATACTTATTTTTCTTCAAAGGAGGAGTTATATTTTTCTATCATGCAACTGAGGATGGAAAAACTTACAACTTCATTAAAAGAAAAAATAAAAGATGAAACCAGCAGAGTAGATTCGCTTCATTCGTTTGTAATACATCTTTATATGTTTATGATGAAGTACCATGATTTTTTCTTAATGTACCGGAAAGAATCTCTTAATACAGAAAACGAGCTTTGTTCGGAATTGGTAACGCTTGAAAAAGAATTGAAAAATCTTTTAGCCGGGATTATTGAATCGGGTAAGTTAGAAAATCTTTTCCGAAATATTGAAACTGATTTTGCTGTTGATCTGATACTTGGGAGCGTATACGGAACTGTTCACCGGGGCATAGAAAATAATTATCCCGAAGAAAAATTGATTACTGAAAGAGAAAAAGTTTTTGATTTTATTATGCATGGATTATTTTACAACTTTGAAGGCATAAATTCATTGCCTTTAAGGAATAAGACTATCGTCATCACGCGTGCAATTGAACAGTCGAAAGAATCATCCGAAACATTTAAACAACTTGGCGCGAAAGTAATTATTTTCCCCACTCTTGACATTGTTCCGCCGGATAGCTGGAACCAATTTGACTCGATAATTACCGGTAAAGCAAAAATTGATTTTATTATTTTCACATCTGCGTATGCGGTAAAGATGTTTACCTCGAGATGCAATGACTTGAATATAAAGCTTGATTTCAGTAGGATTAAAATTGTAGCAGTTGGAAATAAAACCGCAGCAATTTGTGAAAGGAATAATATTCCTGTTCATATTATCCCTCAAAAATATAGCGCCAACGGGGTAATCAATGAACTTTCAAATTATGATCTTGAAAGTAAGGTAATCTTTATTCCCCGCTCTGCTATTGGTCGCGAAGAGCTTCCGGAAGAGCTTGAAAAGCTTGGAGCAATTATAAAAAGCGCTCCTGTTTATAATGTTTCTGTTCCTCCTCCTGAAGTTATTAAAGAAAATTTGGAAAAATTAAAGCAAGGCAATCCGGATATTTTCATCTTTACAAGCCCGTCAACATTTGAAAATTTCTTGACGATATTAAAAATTTCCGAACCGGCAAGTTACTTTCAAAAGTGCGATGTGGCTGCTATAGGACCATCAACTAAAACGGCAATTGAAAATAAGGGCGTCCTCGTAAGAATTATGCCGGATGAATACACTATTGATGGTTTGGCTAAGGCAATTGTAGATTACTATAAATAAAAATCAGTTATGCAACTTAGGAGATAAATTTGAGCGAGTTAAAAAATGATTTGTTTTTGAGAGCCTGTAGAAAAGAGCCTGTTGAAAGAACTCCCATTTGGATAATGCGGCAGGCGGGTAGATATTTATCCGAATATAAAAAGGTCAGGGAAAAAGCTGATTTTATAACGATGTGCCAAACGCCGGAGCTTGCGGCGGAAGTTACAATTCAGCCGGTAGATGTTATCGGCGTTGATGCCGCTATTATTTTTTCTGATATTTTGGTTGTGCCTCAAGCAATGGGAATGGAGTTTCAGATGATCGAAAGCAAAGGTCCCGTTTTTCCGCATCCTATCAGAAATGAAGATGACGCAAGAAATCTTAAAGATATTGATCCGGCAAAGGACTTAAAATATGTTCTCGATGCTGTTTCACTTGCAAAAAAAGAGCTTGACGGAAGAGTGCCATTAATTGGTTTTGCCGGTTCACCGTGGACGCTTTTAACGTACATGGTTGAAGGAAAGGGTTCTAAGAATTTTTCTTATGTAAAAAAAATGGTCTATAATAATCCACAACTTGCTCATAGAATTTTAGATAAATTGGCAGTAGCTGTGGCTAAGTATCTCTCGGCAAAAATTGATGCCGGCGCTAATGCTGTTCAGATTTTTGATACTTGGGGAGGTATTCTTTCGCCTTCTGATTTCGAGGAGTTTTCTTTAAGATATATTACTAAAGTTATTTCGGAAATAAAAAGAAACCGTGAGCCGGTAATTGTTTTTTCTAAGGGCGTTCATCATAGCCTTGATAAGCTTTCTAACACTGGTGCCGATGTTATCGGGTTGGACTGGACTATGAATCTAGGTGAGGTGAGAAAAAAGATCGGCGGTAAGGTCGCGCTGCAAGGGAACTTAGATCCTACTGTCCTCTATGCCGGCGAAAATAAAATTAGAGAAGAAGCAAAAAAAGTTCTTGATTCTTATGGCGAAGGAAGTGGGCATATCTTTAATCTGGGACACGGGATTCTTCCCGATGTTGATCCGGAAAAGGCGAAGGCGCTTGTTCAAATTGTTAAGGAAGAAAGCAAGGAAGTTCACCATAAAGACGCAAAATCGATGAGCAAGGAAGTTCACCGCAAAGACGCGGAGACGCAAAGGTTTTGAGTCGAGAAGAGTTGAATAGCTTAAGTAAGATTATTTTGGATGCTTCTATTGAGGTGCATAGGAATTTAGGGCCGGGTTTATTGGAAAGTGTATACGAAACTTGTCTTTGTAAAGAATTGAGTTTGAGAAGAGTTAGATTCCAAAGACAATCAGCGCTTCCAGTAATTTATAAAAATGAAATTTTAGATGCTGAGTTTAGAATTGATATTTTAGTCGAAAATGAAATTATTATAGAATTGAAAGCAGTAGAAATATTGTTGCCAATTCATGAAGCTCAGATTTTAACTTATTTGAAGTTAGCAGATAAAAGACTTGGACTTTTAATTAATTTTAATGTTCCAAAATTAGTAGATGGATTTAAACGAAAAGTAAACAATTTTTGATCCTTTGCGTCTTAGCGCCTTTGCGGTGAAGGATTTATTTTCGGTGAAGGATTAAGGAGTTAATTATGTTTGAAATAGATTTAGCAAAAATAAAAAAGTACGATAAGCCGGGACCGCGCTACACAAGCTATCCAACGGCTCCTCATTTTAACGAAGATTTTACTTACGAGAACTATCTCGATGAGGTAATTAAAACTAATTACGGCGCCGGGCTGCCTAACCTTTCGCTATATTTTCATTTACCGTTCTGTGATACTCTTTGTTATTTCTGCGGATGCAATATGATTATCACGCGCAACCGTGACCGCGTTAAAGAATATATCCGGTATTTGAAAAAGGAAATCGACATGATCAGAACTTATATTCTGCCGGATCGTAAAGTTACGCAGCTTCATTGGGGCGGCGGAACTCCGACCCATTTACGCCCGGAAGAAATTGATGAAGTAGCCTCTTACATCAAATCTTCTTTTGATTTTAAGGATGATTCCGAAAATGGTTGTGAGATTGATCCGCGCGATCTAACGCGGGAGCATCTTGAAGCCTTAAGAAGAAACGGTTTTAACCGCATCAGCATGGGCGTTCAAGACTTTAATGATAAAGTACAAAAAGCCGTTAACCGTATTCAGCCGGAAGATATAACCCGGCAAACAGTAAAATGGGTAAGAGAGCTAGGGTTTAACAGCATTAATTTAGATTTAATGTATGGGCTTCCGTTTCAAACTATTGATTCTTTTTCCGAAACGGTTGATAAAATGATTGATATTTCGCCAGATAGAATAGCCGTATTTAATTACGCTCATGTTCCGTGGGTTAAGAAACACATGGCTTTAATTCACCCGGAAGATCTTCCCCATCCTGAAGTGAAGCTTGAAATATTAAAAATGACTATTGAGAAATTAACCTCTTCGGGATATGTTTTTATAGGTATGGATCACTTTGCAAAACCGGATGATGAACTAGCTATAGCCTTAAAAGAAAAAAAATTGTATAGGAATTTTCAAGGATACAGCACTCACGCCGGCAGCGATCTTTATGCTATGGGGATTACAGCTATTAGCCAGCTCCAGAATGTTTATGCTCAAAATTTCAAAACTGAAAAGGAGTATTTTAATTCGATTGATAATGAAAAATTGCCGGTCGCAAAAGGCTATAGGCTAAGTGATGACGACATTCTTCGCAGGGATGTTATTATGAAATTAATGTGCAATTTTGAGCTTGACTTTTCGGCAATAGAGAAACAATTCAATATTAACTTTAAGGAATATTTTGCATGGGGATTAAATAACTTAAAGGAGATGCAAAAAGATGAGCTGCTGCTTCTTGACGATAAAAAGATCGAAGTTACACAAATGGGAAAATTATTGATCCGAAATATTGCTATGAACTTTGACGGCTATATAGAGCGGAAAGAGGATACCGCAAAATATTCGAGAACTGTTTAGAGCTATTTAACACAAAGGCACGGAGAAAAGAATGAATAAAAAAATCGTAATTCTCGGCGCCGGTATTTCCGGACTATCTACGGCGTACTTGCTTAACAAAGACGGTTATGATGTAACCATTTTGGAAAAGAAAAGTGAGGTCGGCGGTTCAATGGAAAGCATTTGGGAAAACGGCTTCATGTTCGATCGCGGTCCAAACAGCGGGCTTGAAACTACGCCTTTAATCGGAACGATGGTAGAAGATCTTGGTTTGCAAGATCAACTTATGTACGCAAGCAAAGAGGGAAATAAAAGATACATTCTTCGCAACGATTTTCTTCATGCCCTACCGATGAACCCTATTGCGTTTATTAAGACAAAACTATTCTCACCTGCCGCAAAGTTACGGCTTTTTATTGAACCGCTAATCGGAAAATCTAACGACGGTTATTATCAAAGTATCTCTGAGTTTGTTACCAGAAGATTAGGAAAAGAATTTTTAGATTATGCCATCAATCCGTTTGTAGCAGGAGTTTATGCGGGTAATCCGGAAGAGTTAAGCGTTAAGTCAGCATTCCCTAAGCTGTATGCTCTTGAAGAAGAATACGGCGGATTGATTGTCGGTACTATTAAAAGTATCCGGAAAAGAAAACAGCGTGCGGAGAAATCAAAACAAAGCGCGCGGATGTTTTCCTTTAAGGACGGGATGCAGATTCTGCCAAAAACAATTGCGGATAAGCTTGGCAAAAAAGTAATTACTTCTGCGGAAGTAGTCTCTTTGCAAAAAAATGGAATGGGTTATTCAGTAATTTATAATCACGAAGGATCTTCGCAAAGAATTGATTGCGATATTTTGGTTTCGACATTACCGGCATATATTGGTGCGGATTTATTTAAGGCGTTTGATGATAAATTATGCAAACATTTATCCCAAATTTATTATCCGCCTGTACTCGTTATGTTTTTAGGTTATAACAAAACGGATATTGCTCAGCCGCTTGATGGCTTTGGTTTTTTGGTTCCGGCAAAAGAAAAGAAATCTTTTCTTGGTGCGATTTGGAGTTCAGTAATATTTCAGAATAGGTCTCAAACCGGTGAAGCAGTATTTACTTTGTTTGTAGGCGGCGCACGGAATCCCGAAGTAGGAAATGTTGACAAGCAAGTGCTAATAAAAAAAGTTAAGGATGAATTTCATCAGCTAATGAAAATTTCAGCAGAGCCGGTTTATGAATCCTACAGGTATTGGTCAAAAGCCATTCCGCAGTATAACCTTGGCTACATAGAACATGAGAATTATTTCGATGAGTTTGAAAAAGAGAACCGGGGAATAATATTGGGGGGTAATTATAGGGGCGGAATTTCAGTAGGAGATTGTATTAAGAACTCGGAAATCTTATCAAACAGAATTAAGTCTCTTTAACCCTGGAATTGTATGAGCAAAACAAAGATCAAATATATTTGTTCCAGTTGCGGATACGAATCATTACGATGGATTGGCAAATGTCCTGAGTGTGATAGTTGGAATTCATTCACCGAAGAGAAAGTGGAAACCTCAAAACATAAGACTGCAGCTTATAGCGGAAACGTGTCGGTCTCAAAGATTAATCAAATATCGGCAAGTGAAGATGAGCGGCTTAAAACGGGCATAGAAGAATTTGACAGGGTACTTGGCGGCGGACTGATGCCCGGATCGATAGTACTTCTTGGCGGCGATCCCGGCATTGGAAAATCAACACTTGCCATGCAGGCCGCATCGAACATCAATGAAAAGGTTTTATATGTTACGGGTGAGGAATCTGAGAAACAAATTAAGATTAGAGCTACACGATTAAAGGTCAAATCAGATAATCTTTATGTACTTGCCGAAACAGATTTGTCCATGATAATATCGGCTATAAACAACTTGTCCCCTTCGGTTGTAATAATTGATTCCATCCAAACTATGTACAGAAGCGAACTTGAAAACTCACCGGGAACAATTACGCAGATTCGAGAATGCACTGCTCTTTTAATGCAGGAAGCAAAAAGGAATTTATTTAGCGTACTAATTATTGGGCATGTAACAAAGGATGGGATAATCGCGGGACCGAAAATTTTAGAACATATAGTAGATACGGTAATTCAGTTTGAAGGAGAGTCTCATCATTCGTTTAGAATTTTGCGGGCACAAAAGAATAGATTCGGAAGCACGAATGAAATCGGTGTTTTTGAAATGCATGAAAACGGATTGACTGAAGTAAAGAACCCAAGCGAATTATTTTTAAGCGAAAGAGAAAAGGAATCTTCCGGTTCTGTAGTTACATCAACAATGGAAGGAACCCGTCCAATTCTGCTTGAAGTTCAAGCTCTTGTTACGCCGTCAAATTACGGCAATCCGCAGCGTGTTGCTACTGGATTCGATTACAGGCGTTTGTCAATACTTCTTGCGGTGCTTGAAAAAAGAGCCGGCTACCGGCTGTCTGCGACGAATGTTTTTTTGAATATGGCGGGCGGCGCTAAAATAAATGAGCCCGCAATTGATTTGTCAGTATGTTGTTCGATTGCTTCTAGTCTGCTTGACAAAATTGTAGACAATAACATTGTGGTAATCGGAGAAGTCGGGTTGGGCGGAGAAATTCGCAGCGTCGGAAACATTGAAAAAAGGATTCAAGAAGCGGAAAAATTGGGATTTAAGAAAGTCATCATTCCTAAAAATAATCTTAAGGGGCTTAAAGGCAGCAATTCAATCAAGATAATAGCCGTGGAGAACTTACCCGAAGCGGTCAATTTGATTTTTAGTTAAGCTTCACACAAACCTTTGTTGTCAGATTTCAATCCTAAATAAATATTATATCTCACCATAAGAACGATTTACCTTTGGAGTAATGGAATGGTGGAGTGGTGGAGGATTGGAATATTGGAGGAATGGAATAATGGAATGTTTGAAAACTAATGAATGATTTGACTATTACTTGCTGATTAGGGAATTATTATATAATAGATAGAAGTTAATAGATGAATCAAGTGCAAGACGAAGACGTTAGAAGGCTTGTTATAGTGTATTCAGAGTGCATTCAGAGTGCATTCATAATTTTTAAGGGTTTAGTTCTGATTTGCTTTTTCTTTTTCGAATGGAATTGGAAGAATTAAAAGGTATCGGCCATAAAATGATAATATGTAGAGAAAAAGAATTAATGATAGAATTCTTTATACTCCTTTAAGTAAACCTCCGAGGTTTAGGAAAACCTCGGAGGTTTTACTCAGATAAAACTAAAATGTCCATAATATAATAATCCCACATAATTTCGTTGATTATTATAAACTCTAAAATTATTATGGACAGCAGCGTATTACCCATATTCATTCATAATTTTATGAAAAAATTATTTTGTTTTCTAAAATAATAGTACTATTTTTCTCTCCGGTTTAAAGAACCGTACTGTTTTATTAATATTATTTAGAGGTAAGTTAGTGAGTACTAAACTTTTTGTGGGATCGCTTCCCTGGGCAGTAAATGACGATACTTTGAAGTCAGCTTTCGAAGTGCATGGTACCGTTGTTTCTGCAAAAGTTATAACCGATCGTCAGACCGGTAGATCAAGAGGCTTTGGATTTGTTGAAATGGAAAACGAATCCGATGCAGGCAAGGCTATTCAAGCACTTAATGGCGCGGAATTAAAAGGTCGCAACATTATCGTTAGTGAAGCAAAACCGAAGAGCTAATAAAATATTTGGTTACTTGCGTTTCTCTTAGCGCTCTTTCGAGCGCTTTTGTTTTTTAAAAGATGAATGTATTTATTCCAACTCTAAAATTATTTTCTCCTCTGTAATTAAGACGCCAGGCAAAATCCAATTCAAGCGGAATAAGAGCATGTCCTATTCCAAATCCGACTTCATAGAAAGGATGAGTAAAGCTTTTTACGGGTACAATTAAGATTGATTTCGATCCATTACTAATATTCGAATAAGCTATATTGAGAAAGGTATTCAATTGAATATCCCAATCCTTCAAACCTGGAACTCTTAAAAGCCTAAATAATTCGCTGCCAAAGTCTTCTTCTAAATTTAAGGTTACAACCCTGTCACCCATAATCTCATTTAAGTTCAAAGTTCTGAAAGTAAAATTCTGAGCCGTCAAATTGATATTCCCGGGAAGCGAATATAAATCTTGATAGGGAAGAGCGCCATTGGTGTATATTCCAAGTAAGCGGAAGTTTAGAGCTGTAGACTTAAAAGTATTTATTGTACCGTTACTTTTTAGCTGATATGAGGTGAAAAAAAGATTGCTCGCTAAAAGGCTTGGATTTGAAAAGGTTATATTACCATTTAATACAGCAAAAGATTTTCCGAGCGAAACTTTTCTTCTGAAATATCCGTCTTCAATATAGTCCCTAAAATCCAATGTGAAGCCGGCAGTTAAAGCATTTATTTTTGTTTCAAAGATTGGGGGGTTATCGCGGAATAATTTGTCCTTTGCAAAAAAGGAAAACTCTGTTGTCTTAAATGCATTATTATCCGTATGATTAGTAAATCCTATATTCAAATTAAGTATTGGGAAAACATCACCGCTTGCATTTATGGTAAATCCATTTGAATAATAGTAATCGAGGAAATCATCTTTTGAAACAAGAGCAAGAACGGATGAAGTTAAATCATTATAGTAATCCGAATTTCCAAAAAGTACATTCAATTTATTAAATGCATTAAAAGAAATTTTATATGTTCGATAATTTCCAAATAGATAAGAGAAGTTAAAATCTGATTTAAATTTCTTATCGGAGAATCCATTGGAAAGCTGCAAAGATGTATTCAATCTCAGATTATCAGCCTGGCTTATGAAAAGACCAAAGTCGATTGCATGTCCTTCTACACGATTGAAATGATACATTGCCAGAGGAGCGCTGACGGAAAAATTATTAGATAAATCTATTCTTGAAGATAATGGGGAAAACTTAAACTGAAAATTGGACTGATCAGCACTGACGCTATCAATTCTTTTATAAGCTAATTGTTCTTCCATTGAGTTTGGAATAGTCTGAGCATTTTGCCAGTAGGTGGAATCTTTTTTGTCCGCTCCAGGTAAAACAGTAAGGATAGCTTTATTAAAAAAGTCGTTACTAATATCCGGGTTAATTTTATAATCATAGAGAATTGTGTTTAACTCAAATTCCATCTTTGCAAGTCCGAGATAGTTTAACTTTATGAATAGTCTAAGGTCGGCGGGCATGTAAATTGAGTCCTTGAAAAGTGAGAATTGTTGAAAGACATTTACGCTTTCAAATAGACCACCTACGCTTGCTGCTTTATTGACTTTCAAATCGACTTTAATTAAATCGTAAGTGCCGGCTGTGATAAAAATGTTTCCAATAAAGCCCGGGTCGCTCTGATGCTGGGGCGTCATATAAATTTGATAAACTATTTCCTTATCAATTGCCATAGTATTGACAATGTAAAAGTCGTAGTAACTTAGTGCATTTTTTGCAAGTGGACCGGGAAGTTCACCGCCAAGGAAATTAAAGTTATCTTTGTAAAAATCTTGTACCAATCGTCCCCCTGCAATAGTATTTACAAAGGAAGGCAAGTTGGCAGTTTGTTTTTGTGCTATAATAATTTCCTTATAGCAGTCCGGCTTTTTGAAATAGCCTTTGCTTTCGTTTTCAAGTATACCTGTAATTTTTAATCGTGATGTATCTTTGCCTATTCCTAAATTTACTTGATGACTGTTGGCTTGAAAATCTTTTGGGGTTTTCACTGTCCCTTTTGTGTATGCTTCAAATTCGTAGCTTAGAAGTTTTTTATTCCGTTCTTCCTTTCGTGCAATTGCTTTGCGGATTATTTCGAGTGCAGGATTTATTCCTGGCAGGACAGTAATTGCCGGCAAATTAATTTCTGTTTGGGATAGAATAAAATTTATACCGGAAAGATTGTCATTTAGATTAATATTGACGGTATCTGAATTATATCCGATATATGATGCCGTCAGCCTATATTTCCCGGGGGTCAACTTTAGTTCAAAATCCCCACTCTTATTTGCAGTCGTGCCTATTGTAGAATTCAGGACCCTGATATTTGCGTAAGGAAGAGGCGTGTGAGAAGCTTCATCTTTTACTTTACCGCGAATAAAATATTGCTGTGAAAACAATGTTGTTGAAGTTACAAAAACAATTAATAAGAAGAATAATAATTTCATGGTTTTAATTAGACTTGTTAAACTTATAAGTCTAACTTAAAAATAATATCAATAAGATGTCTTGCAAAAATGATTTAAATATTTAAGGGAGGTGGAGGAGTGACTAGTGACTAGTGACGAGTAACTAGTGTCGGAAAATTCTCAAGTATAATTTGAGATGCAGAACTATGTATGGGATTTCTCCCTCGATGACTCAGTCGAAATGACAGTTTGTATGGGAGGATTTCTCCCCGCAAACTTGGCAGGCCCCGGTTAAAACAAGATTCGTAATGACAAGAATAAAGAATTTGTATTTACTTTTCTTGATTTGATTGTAAATTTGTTTTGCGTTTTTGTTCATGATATTTGTATAATACATATTAAAAGTATTTTCAGAAATAATCTTAAGGAAGGATATTAATGAATCACAAATTAAAACAAATAAGTTTTTCGATCTTTCTAATAGCTTTATTAGCTATTCATCCTTTCATTGCTGCACAGACAATCAAATTGAAAATAATTGAAACTAGTGATGTTCACGGTTCTCTTTTCCCTTATAATTTTACGACTGGAAAGGACATCAATACTTCACTTGCACAAATTTATACTTACGTTAAGGAAGAAAGAGCCAAGAAAGATCAAAGTGTGATTCTGCTTGACGACGGTGATATTCTTCAAGGACAGCCTGTTGTCTATTATTATAATTTCGAGAAGACGAATGTTCCCCATATTTGTGCACAGGTAATGAATTACATGAGGTATGATGCCGGTACAGTTGGCAACCATGATATTGAGCCTGGTCATCCGGTTTATGATAAAATAGATAAAGAGTTTAAGTTTCCATGGCTTGCGGCAAATGCCGTTGATACAAAAACCGGGAAGCCATATTTTGTAAACAGGTGGCAAAACAATAAGCCCTATACAATAATTAAAAAAGACGGAATAAAAGTTGCGGTACTAGGATTGATAACACCCGCCATTCCAAATTGGCTGCCGGAAAAAATATGGAGCGGGATTAAATTTGAAGATATGATTGAAACTGCGAAGAAATGGGTAGCAATTATTAAAGAAAAAGAGAAACCGGATTTATTGATAGGACTTTTTCACTCCGGAATAGAATATAATTATAACGGACAAACAGCAAATACACCGCTATTGGAAAATGCATCAAAGCTTGTAGCTGAACAGGTTCCCGGTTTTGATATTGTACTCGCGGGGCATGATCATAAGGTTTGGAATTTCGACGTAAAAAATTCAGAGGGAAAAAAGGTCTTAATTCTCGATCCCGCCAATGCAGCACGAAACGCTGCTGTAGCAACGGTTACGCTTCATTACGATTCTTCTTCGTCATTATGGAAGAAGGAAATTACAGGGGAAATTGTTGCAAGCAAGAATTATAAGCCGGATGCAGGATATATGAAAAAATTTGGGCCTGTAATTGAAGAGGTGAAAAATTATGTGTCCAAACCTATGGGGGTTTTTACAAAGACAATTTCAACGCGCGAGTCTATGTTCGGTGATTCTCCGTTTGTTGATCTCATCCAAAAAATTCAGCTTGATCTAACACATGCTGATGTTTCTTTCTCAGAGCCGCTGTCTTTTAATGCCGAAATAAAGAAAGGAACTGTTTACGTCCGTGATATGTTTAATCTTTACAGATTTGAAAATCTTTTATACACAATGAAAATGAGCGGGAAGGAAATAAAAGATTATCTTGAATATTCTTTCGGTAATTGGTTTAATCAAATGAAAAACTCTGACGATGATCTTTTGAAATTTAAAAGGGATTCGACAGGAGGAATATTATACTCATATCATGAAGCTCAACTTGCAACAAGCTATTATAATTTTTCCTCAGCCGCCGGGATAAATTACACGGTGGATGTTTCAAAACCTGTAGGAGAAAGAGTTACGATAGAATCTTTTTCAAATGGGAAACCGTTTTATATGGATAAATATTACAAGGTTGCCATGAACTCATACCGGGGAAACGGAGGCGGGGGTCACTTAACTTTGGGAGCAAAAATTCCAAAAGAAGAGATTCCAAAGAGAATTATTACTTCTACTCAAAAGGATCTTCGTTATTATTTGATGAGGTGGATAGAGAAAAAGAAATCCGTCACACCAGAAGCGTTGGGCAATTGGAAAGTAATTCCCGAAAATTGGTGGGAAAAAGGGAAAGAGAAAGACTACAAGATTTTGTTCGGAACACGGGATTAAAGTTTTTGAGGGTAAATTGTGAATTAGGGGAACATCTAAAAACAGGAGTGGTGGAATAGTGGAAAAATCTCCAATGTTCTATTATACTACTTTGTTTAGCAGAGGAATTTTTAGAAGTGTACTTAAGTATATTATTAACTCATGTTACGCAGACAATTTCCAATATAATGGAAGTAAAGTGCAAAACCTCCGAGGTTTAGGAAAACCTCGGAGGTTTCTCACTATGTAATAATAACCTTTTGCGTAAGGGGTGTTATTAAGAAATATCGTTGTTGTAGAGGTTTCTATTTCGTCTAAGGATTATAGTTCTAATCGCCTTCGCGCGAAATAGAAAGTCCTCTACAACGGATTCTTTTAACCCTTAATAATACTCAAATTATCTTTTATGGTTATTGCACCTGTGTAATACCGGACAAGGTTAGATGCCCAGCCGCTTTGCGCTTTGGACATTACCGAGCCTTCGAGAAGCACTGTTCCGTTATTTACAATTATATGAATTGGAGGATTTGAATCATACTCCATTCCTTCAAACATCGGATCGTTGTAAATAAGCCGGGCTGCCCTTCTTCCGATATTTCCAGGACCAAAAGTATTTTGAAGTTCATTATTTACACTTTTAACTCCGACCACTTTTTCTGCTTCCTTTTGAAACTGGGACTTATACCAGGGCAAATGAACCCATCCTTTTAAGGTTACAATACCGTTTTTATAATGAACGGTAACCCAATCAAATACTCCGTAAAAGACATTTTTAAATATTCTTTTCTGAACGTTTTTAACAACTGCCGAATCGGAAACAAAAGGGCTGGCAACAGTAATGTTATTTATAACGACATAATTCTCAGCGACATCCTGTGTTTCTTGCGCAGCCTGATTCTTTTCATATATCGTTTGCTCTGTTCCGGAAAGAATAATTTTGTTACCGTTTATATCAACATTTATATTATTATCATTCAACAAATGGTCTTTTGCTAATCGGTACTCGACAAATATTTTCAAGGTACCTTTAGATGGATGTCCGTCGCTACTTTTGGCAAATGTTAATTGCGCAAACAAGGTCAAAAGGAAAAATAAGGAGATCCCGGTAATTTGAACTTTATTCATGTTCGTTTTCATTTTCATATCCTATATTTTAATTGGTTCTAACCAAAAATTAAATTTAAGTTTATAGAAAAATATTATTCATTCCGGTTATAAATAATGGAATGAATCTTAAAAACTACCTTTTAGACTGAAACAATTTCTAATTGGTTTAACAATTTTTCAGGGTTGTATTCTGCATCAAAGAATATAAACAAATGCCTTTACGGCAAAGCGGCAATAGGGGTGGAATGATGGAAACAGGTAATATTTTATTTAATGGTTGGCTTTCCGGTAATGTAATTTACCAACTGATCAATAATAAATTCTTTTTCATCAATAACGGCTTTTACAACATCTCCGATTGAAATTAGTCCTATGAGTCTTTCGTTCTCATACACAGGTAAATGTCTAATTCGTTTGTTGATCATCAGAGCCATACAATCTTCGGTGCTTTGTTCCTTAGTAACGTAAAGAACTTTGGATGACATAATTTCTCTTACCAGCGTATCTTTTGATAATTTCCCATGCAGAATCACTTTCCGGGCGTAATCACGTTCCGACATAATACCAGCAACCTCGCCATTATCTATAGCCAGCAGTGCACCGATTTGTTTATCGGCCATAATTTTTAGGGCATCAAAAACAGTATCATCCGGAGAGATAGTAAAGACTTCGCTACCTTTTAATTTTAATATTTCGCTGACTGTTTTCATAACGATGCCTTTCTAAATAATTAAATAACTCATGTTACGCAGACAATTTCAAATATAAAGGAAGTGAAGTGCAAACCTTGTATGTTTAAAATAAAACAAAAAAGGTCATAATGTTCTTTGACATAATGAAAGAATTTATTTTCTTACGGAAGTAGAAGGAACCAAACCTGAGCCACGAGCTCGTCTCGGAGTGTCT
>JAKAFW010000062.1:0-12503 GCA_021817845.1 Bacteroidota bacterium | reverse complement strand
TCAAGCCAAGCCTTTTCGTCATGTGCAATCTTTATGATTTCTGGCGTAGACAGAGACTTGAATTTTTTCAATACGGTTTCTAAAATATTTAATTCTGAACTATTGAATAAATTGGGATTGAACGATTTAAGCGGAACTATTTTTTCAGTTTCCTTTTCCTTTATAATAACGAATTCATTTGTTAGATAATTTTCAGATTCCAACAACCCAAAGATTAAGCCATAATCACAAGGAACGGAACCCATAGGAAGAGCAATGTACTTACAGCCAGAAATTGAGTAACCGGTATATTTACAGCTAGAAAAGTCAGCATAAAAAAGTAATTTATTAAGGCGTGTTTTCATTGATGCATTGGGTATAAAGTACAAAACCATGTTTGCAAATTTTTCATAATTGGGGACAGTAAAACCGGTAAAACGGTTAGGTATAATAAAGCTGTCGAATAATATTTGTTTTAACTCTTTTTCTCTTGCTTTATTTTGCAAGATTAAATCAATAAGATCGTCTAATATTCTTTTTGAATTTTTAAGAATTTCCTTTTTACGCTGGATAATTTCCTTAAAGTCTAATGGATTCATAATAAGGCTAAGGAGTGTAGCGGTACTGGAAGAAGGCATTTCGCCATTTTCATAAAGGCGATATTGGTTGGCGTCAAGTCCTAGAATTTCGGACATTTTAGCTGCTGATAAATTATATCGTTCTCTTACTGCTGTTAGTTGCTGTGGAAATGGGATAGAGTATTTTTCCCGGTACTGGTTGTATAAATAATTGATATTAATATTATCGATTTCGCTTGTTGTAAATTTTTCTTTGCAATTTTTACATGAATAATAATATTCGAAAACTTCAAAATCTTCACCACGAAAAGAACTTGTTCTTTTTTCTACAAATAATTCCGATTTACCTTCACATAAAGGGCAATTAACTGATTTCATTATAAAACCTTTTAATTAAATTTATGATTTCACTCTACAAAGCCGAAATACTCTAAATGCCGATATTTATTGAAGAATTTGTACACAGTTCAAACAGATTATTATTAAGCTGAATAAATAACCCTCCCGTTTCTTTTAGCTTCACGAATAATCAAAGAGCTGTTATCTTTCCATTCTTCATCGGAATAATATAATATATCAACAGGTTTGTTAGTTTTTTTACCAGATCTCTATTAAGATTTCTAAAAACTAATAGTCTTTCATCATAATTTTTTTTTCTAAAGCCTTTAGAAATAATAATAATATCAATATCATTACAATCCTTCAGAGAAAGATATGCAGAAGAACCGTAAATAATAATCTTATTAAGCTCTACCTTTTTTTCTTCAAATGATTCTTTTATTGCTCCGGCAGCTATATCATTTTTTTTTGAATCCATTTTAATACTTCATAAGAAATTTTTGCGCTGAAATTCTTTAATCAGTTCCTCTTTTCTGCTGTTCGTTAGTTCTTTCATATCCCGGAGTAAACATTCTCTGAAACACAGTTTTTTTATTTTCCATTTCAGCGTCAAAAGAAGTTCGTTTATCTTTTTGGGCAGTCAGTAAAGCAGAGAGAGTGTCGGCGTTGGTTTTTATTTCGTAGATTTCATTTAGATAGTTGCTCTCAATTTCGATTGCCTTTTTTATGTCCTCAAGTTTTTTAAACTCCAGCGATAATTTTTCACTTACATTATCAAGTTCGCTCATAATCTCAATTTTAGCAGATCCAATACCGGTAACAATTTTTTCAACAGAATTATCAGATGCTTGTTTGACAATTTTATTTTCTTCATCCTTCTTCTTATCAGCTTTACGATCATCTTGTTTTTGCTCTTTTAATTTTGCGAGCGTTTCAGTGTAGGCTTGCAATATTTGATTCTTAGTGCTTTTTTCCGATATTTCTGTTGCCATAATTATATTCCTTCAATTTTTATTCATAAAATAATTACATATCCTGTTAAAGTGCAAGTGTCAATATAACGGAAAAACGAATATCTTGACACTAAAACAAAGATTTTAGTATCAATATTATAAAAAATATTTTCAACCAAATCAAATCAACTATTTTCTAAGAATCTATACCTTTAATACAAAAATGAACAAAGAAGATTGACATTTTTCATTATAGAAATGTATCTTTGCATAGAAATATTTTAATGTTCTGCGCCCGTAGCTCAACTGGATAGAGCTTTTGACTACGGATCAGAAGGTTTGGAGTTCAAATCTCCACAGGTGCACATCTGTAAAACCTTGGAATATAATTTGTCGCAAGGTCTTATTATTTTAAAGAAAATGCACAAGGACTGAAATTTTGTCGAAATTGGAGGCTTCTTTAAATTGCGCTGTTATGCGAGATGTCATCCAATCGACCTTTGTTTTCCTAAAGCCCGTAGGGATGAAACTATTATCGGGAAAAAATTATTATAAATTAAATGTTTGCATATCGACGAATCAGCAGCTTTAAATGTAAGTCTAAGCCCAGTAAGATTTGCGTCCATTTTTGCCAGCATAGTTGAATTTCTCCCGGTGACTTCGTCAATGTAAGCTGTTAAAAGCGATAGAAAAATAAAACCCGTTTATTGTATAACTGAACGGGTTTTGCTAGTTAGTTTATTTTCTATAAGTTGAATTTAGAATTTCGTTTTATCAACAAGCTTCTCTATGTCGAGCAAGATTAGAAGTCTATCTTCAAGTTTGCCGACGCTTGTAATATAGTCGCTGTCTATTCCTGCTGTCATTTCCGGAGGCGGCTCGGTTATGCTTTTGGGAATGCGTAATACTTCGTTGACTTCATCAACTATAAACCCTACTGTCTTATCACTTAGTTCTACTACGATTACTCTTGTTTTGTTGTCTTTCTCTATAGTAGGTAGCATTAACCTTCTTCTTAAGTTAATCACCGGAATTACTCTTCCTCTTAAGTTAATGACTCCTTCTACAAACTCAGGTGAGTTTGGCACTTTAGTTATGTTCATAATTCTAATAATTTCCTGAACACGTAAGATATCGATTCCGAATTCTTCCACATCTAACTTAAAAGTAACAAGTTGAAGCAATTCGTTGTTTACTTCCTTTTTCACAATTTCTTGAACATCAGTTTGCATTGTTTACCTTTCTTAATTAGCGTGTACTATATGACCGTTTGACCTGACAGCAAGAGTCGATCTGTTGTCTCTTCTTTCATTATTATCAATTTTGAATTTTGAAACAATATTCTGCAAATTATCAGTCAGTCTATTTAAGTCCTCTGCGGCACGAGCTATTTGCTGAGTCCCCGCAGCTGATTGCTGAGTCACGCTGCTAATAGCTTCAATATTTTTGCTAATTTGTTCTGCCGATGCGGATTGTTCCTCGCTTGCGGCAGCTACCTGCATTGCACTATCTACTACTGCTGCAGAGCCAGTGATAATTTGTTCCAAGGATTCTCCTGCTTTAGCCGCTAGGTCTTTTCCTCTTTGCACTTCTGTTGTGCCTTGTTGTATTGACTCTACTGCACCATTTGTGTCTTTTTGAATTCTTTTAATCATATCGGCGATTTCTTTTGTCGCTTTTGTAGTACGCTCAGCTAACTTACGAACTTCATCAGCAACAACTGCAAATCCCCGTCCTTGCTCACCTGCACGAGCAGCTTCAATAGCCGCATTCAATGCTAGTAGATTAGTCTGATCTGCTATGTCATCAATAACTTGAACAATTTCTCCAATTTGATCACTGCTTTTCCCTAATTCTTGAACTGTTTCAGCGGCTTTTGTTACAACTGTTGCTATTCTATTCATTCCCTCGATAGTTTCGGAGATAACCTTTCCACCGTCCTTTGCTATCTTACCTGCATTCTTTGCTTCATTAGCCGTGCTGCCTGCATTCTTAGTAGTTTCAAGAATTGTTTTTGTCATTTGCTCTACAGCTGCAGCAACTTCCTGAGCTTGAGAGCTTTGCTCTTGGGAACCGGCAGCCATTTCCTCTGAGCTTGACGAAATTTGTGTCGATGCACTTGCTGTGGCTGAAACTGCTTCGGAAACTTCTGCAAGTACCGAACCTACTGAGTCTCCAAGTTTGTTTATACTATTCGTAATTAATTGGTGGTCGCCTTTATACTCAGCAGTAACTCTATGAGTAAAATCTCCATTTGCAAAAATCTCTAAAACACGGGCGCCTTCCTTTATTGGCATAATAATAGCGTCAAGTACAGAGTTGAATCCATAAAGCAAATTTTTATAGAAACCTTCAAATTTTGTCAAGTCTCCTCTGTTATCGAGTTTCCCTTCTTTAGAGGTATCTATTAGCCTTAATGTTTCATTACTAAGCTGGTTAATTTTAGCACGAACAATTTCATAAGCATCGACACTGCCTTGAGATTGTGCAATAACTTTATCTACAGTAATAGCCAGTAAACCGATTTCATCTGTTCTGGTGAAATTAAGTTGCTTAACATCTTTTTCGACTTTTGCGCTTAGATCACCTTTAGACAATGCAAGTAAACCTTCTCCTAAGTTTGTTATAAGCTCACTTTGAAGTTGCACTAATCTATCAGCGACAATTTTCAGCGATTTTACAATTCCACTTGATATTAAAAGACCAAGGCTTAAAATTAATAGAAAGGTAAGACCTCCGATTATAAATAATGTTGTTTTAGCATTACTCGAAGATTGATCAGCAATATTAGCTTCATCACTTACTCTTTTTGCTTGTAATTTTATTAAATCATTTATACCGTTCAAATATTCATGTTCGGCAATTCTAAACCCGCCATACAAAGCTGCTAAAGCTGAATCTTTATTCCCAGCTTGGATTTGATCCAACACAGATTGAGCTTCTTTTTTATATTTATCTCTTTGCTGTATTACTTTTGCTAATAATGCCTTACCATCTGGTGTATTAATAGCTCTGCTTAGTGAATCATAATTTTCATTTGCACTGTCAACATCGGCTTGATATTTTGACATCAAATCTTGAATTGCTTGTTGATTAGTAGTCAAAACCAGGTCCCTTAAAGATTTACTTTCTTCATTGATCATATTAACAACATTATTCGCCCACACGGTTTTAGGGAATTGAACATTATTGATGTCATTTATCATTTGATCTATTTTTGAGCTATTTGAGTCGGAAACCATAATGGTAATAACAATTGCCAGCAAACTTACGCCAAAGCCAATGGCAAGTTTGACACTGATTTTTAAGTTATTAAACCAATTCATAAGTACACCTCCTGTATTTATTGTATAATTAGTTGATTAAAGGAAATATCATTGTTGAAATCACTTCATTGTTTTCATTTTTGCTAATCGTAAAATCAAGTTTATAGAGTTTAGAAATACGTTTCACAATAGCCAGCCCGAGTCCGTTACCGGATTGTTGCTTTGTTGTTTTATCAATTGGGAAAAAGTCTATAATCGGTGTACTGTTCATTAAAATTGCGGAAAAATTCATATCCGTACATTTCGGGCATCATAATATCTGAAATGACGAGATCAGGTAAATTCTTTTCTGCTTTTTCTAATGCTTCAACCCCATCTCTGGCTAGGATACAATCGTACCCGGATTCATCGAGAATTTCGTAAATGTTCGATCTATAGTGCTGTCGTCTTCTACAAATAATATTTTCTTCATTTTAATCCTATATATCAGAAAGAAAAAATCTTTCTGGTTTATATTCGGAAGGTTTCTGTAAAATGATAATTTTATTCGATAAGCGTTACAATCTTGGGGGTGAGCGTTACAATAGAGGATTTATGTACCAGGACTCAGAATTCTCAATAACTATTTTAATTAAGCAAAATTACTTAAATAATTTTTCTTTTAGTTTGGCGGAATAGCGAATACTTGCTACAAGATTTTTATCGTAATCTTTTACTTTAATCAATAATTCCCTATTAAAACCTTTTTCAATTTTATCTATGAATTCAATGTTCACTATTGTTGATCTATGTATCCTTATGAACTGACTAACGGGAAGTATTTCTTCCCATTCTTTTAGAGTTTGTTTAATAATCAAATTTTTAATTTTAGATGAATTAACTATTGAATAATCGCCATTTGAAGAAATAAATTTAATCTCACGGACATTCAACGGAATACTTTTTCCGGAATCATCCAGAAAAATTATATCAGAATATTTAAGCTTAACAGTGCTTTCCGTATCCTTAACGATTGAAGTTATATTATGTTTTTTCAACCTTGTCTCAATTACTTTTAGAAGTTCGCCGGCTTTATAAGGTTTGAAGATATAATCATCAGCGCCCAAATTCATTCCGCAGCGAAGGCTATTTAAATCGCTCCTGGCAGTTAGAAAGATAAAAGGCACGGAGTAAGTGTAAACCTGTTTTACTTCCTCAAAAAAAGAAAAGCCATCCATTCCATTCATCATTACATCGCAGATAATTAGATCCGGAAGACCGGACTTTAGAAATTTTAATCCTTCAATGCCATTGCACGATAAAGAGACAGAATAGCCAAAGGAAGTCAGGAGCTCATTTAGGTTTGAGGATAATATTGGATCATCCTCTACAACGAGTATTTTATTTTGTCTTTGCATTAAGATGATTTTTATTATTGAAATTAACTCAGCTTACGCATCCTTTGGGGAAATAGAATATACCAATTTTCTCCATTACTCCAAAGAGAAATCCTGTGTAAGGTGAATTATTAATACAGCTCTTGGAGTGATGAAATATATTATTTCCCTCCATTATTCCATTACTCCAAAGGGAAATCGAGCATAAATTGATTTACTCAAATGCTTGCTGAAACTTTAGTGCTAATTATTACCCGAAATTTTGTACCTTCATTTATTTTGCTGTACACTGATATTGTACCATTGTGCAATTCTACCATCTGTCTTACTATTGCCAACCCTAATCCTGTTCCTTCTGTTGTGCCTATATTTGAGGCCCTGTGAAATGGCTCAAATATTTTATTTATTTCGTTTTCTGGAATGCCTATGCCATGGTCTTCTATTTCGAATAGTAGAGAATTCTCCTCTTGAATTACCTCAAATTCGATTCTTTTCGCTTTGGGTGAATATTTTACCGCATTGGATATAAGATTCCGAAGAATACTTTTTACTAACTTAGAATCAATATAACTCTCTTCTCTTTTTATTACATACTTCGTTGAAATTATATGTTTGAAGTATGGAAGTATATTTATACCTGCAATTATCTCATCAATTAGATTTTTAATATTTGTCTGCTCAGGGTTAAAGGATTGCTTTCTCCTCTCTACTCTGCTTATTGTTAGGACCTGTTCGAGCATGTGGGTAATTTCATCTATCGCAGTTTCTATCTGGGAGAAATGCTTATTGTATTTTTCTTTACTCCATTTCCTTCCGAAAAGTTTAAGTAAGTCAGCAGATGTTTGAATTGTTGTAAGAGGTGTTCTAAATTCATGTGAAGCAAAAGATATAAAATTTGTCTTAAGTTCGTTCAACTCTTTTCCTTTTTCAAATGCTTCCTGTATTTTCTCTTGTAGCTGTTTTATTTCAGTTATGTCTCTGCCGAAGCCAAGTATAGTTTCCACTTCATTGAAGGTGTTGACCTCCGGGATAAATACCCAATCCATCCAAAATTTATTCGTATGGAAAATCTGTTTCCTAACAACGACCTTGGCTTCAAATGTTTCTTGAAGAGTGCCTTCTATTAAATTTCTTAGGCTTTTAGATGCTTTATTAATAACTAATACTTCTAATAGATTTTCTCTTTCTTTGATGTCCAATCTTTCCTTCATTGACGCATTCATATATTGGATAACGAATTTATTGTCAATTCTAAAAATTGAGTCCTTAGAATTTTCCGCTAAATACCGGAATCTTTCCGTTGATGCTTCAAGTTCAGCGGTTCTTTCTTCGACTAAATCTTCAAGATGCTTTTTATATTCTTCAAGTTCAATTTGTGCTTTTTTCTTTTCGGTAATATCTATATTTGTAACCCTTCTACCGCGATAGTTGCTTATATCATCATTGATAGCGCTGCATGAATGACTTAAAAACTTTTGGTTGCCTTGTTTATCAATTATCCTGAATTCATAAGCTTGAAAATGTTCATCCCGTCTTTCAGGATAATAATCTCGTATATGTTCTTCAAAATTTTTTCTGTCATCGGGATGGACAATATCAAGAAGTAATTTTGGATCGGAGATAAACTCTTCGGAAGTATAACCGGTTACTCTTTTACATGAAGGAGAACAATACTTAAACTTTAAATCGGGCAGAAGCCAATATTCCCATTCATAAGCAAAATTGGCAACGGTTCTAAATAACAGCTCTTGTTCTTTTATTTTTTTATCGAAGGAATGTTTATACAAAGAAGTCTCGATAGCGACAAGCAGCTCGCGTTCGTTATAAGGTTTAATTAAATAACCAAACGGACCAATTTTTTTGGCACGTTCAATTGTTGCATTATCGGAGTAAGCAGTCACAAAAATAAAAGGAATATCGGCAAATTCTTGTATTTCACCAGCAGCAGAAATTCCATCTACATTGCCTCCAAGATTTACATCCATTAAAATTAAATCAGGATTTTTATCCTTTGCAATTTGAATTGCTTCATTTGCGGTAAACGCAGTACCGATAGTTTGATAATTAGCTTTTCTTAATTGGAATTTTGTGCTTTCTGCGATAAGTACATCATCATCTACAATTAGAATATTAGCTTTAGATTGACCTAAGTTTTCCATATCAGCTATCTTCTTTGAATTTTATGATAAACTTTAATCCTATTCCGGATTGAAAGACTTCTAATGAACCTCTCAATTGTTTTGTAAGGAGATTTATTAGCCGTAAACCCAGTGAACTAAGATTTTCAAAATCTATTTTATTTTTTATCCCAATTCCGTCATCGGAAAGCGTAAGACAAAATTCGTTATTTATTTTCTTGAAGAAAATATTGATATTGCCTCCCGAATTATTCGGGAAGGCATATTTAAGCGAGTTAGTAATTACCTCGTTAATTAATAAACCGCACGGAATTATTGAATCAAGATCAAGATTGTGAGTTTCCAAATCCAAATTTAATTTGATTCTATCATTCGGAGAGTATGTTTTGATTAAATATCCGGTAAGTCTTTCGATATAATCAGCGATATCAACACTTGATAAATTGCCGGTTCCGTAAATTAGTTCATGTATTAAAGACATAGAGTATAACCGCATTTGAAGATCTTCAAATATATTCACAATGTTTTTATCATTGATAAACTCAGTCTGCAAAGCAATAAGACTAATAATAGTCTGAAAATTATTTTTTACGCGATGATGAATTTCTTTAAGTAAAATTTCTTTTTCTTTAAGCGAATTCGCAATTATTGTTTCTGCTTGCTTACGTTCGGAAATATCTCTTGTAATACTTATAATATGCGGAATGCCATCAAGCTCAAAAATGGATGCCGACATCAATCCATCCTTTATTTCTCCACTTTTGGAGCGGAATTTGGTTTCAAGATTTTCGACTACTCCATCTTTTGTCAAACCTTCCACAAGCTTTTCCCTATCACCCGGTTTTGCCCAGATATTTTGTTCTATTGAAGATTTGCCCATAATATCTTCCTCTGTATATCCCATAATTTGAGTAAAGCCTTTGTTGATTGATAAATACATTCCGTCTTTAAGGCGGTTAATGTTTATAGAATCCGGGCTTGTCATAAATGCCTTTCGGAATTTTTCTTCGCTTTTCCTTAAAGCTTTTCTTGCCGCATATTGTGCAGTTACATCGGAGAAAACCATTATAACACCAATAATTTTCCCTTCCTGATTTTTTATTGGAGCGGCGCTATCAGAAATTTGATATTCTTTACCATCTTTTGAAATTAATGCTGTATGGTTTGCAAGTCCAACAACTGTTCCGGTTTCCAAAACTTTACCAACTGGGTTAATTACAGGAATTCTTGTTTCTGCATTAATGATAGTAAAAACTTTTTCGACCGGCAGACCTTTTGCTTCATTAAGCTTCCATCCGGTCAAGGTTTCCGCAACGGGATTCATTTGGATAATGTTTCCAAAATTATCAGAAGAAATAACTCCGTCACCTATACTGTATAAAGTAGTTCGGAATAGCTCTTCACTTTCTTTAAGTTCTTCATTAAGTAATTTTAGTTCAGTAATATCCTGAATTACTCCGAACATTTTAATTGGATTTCCTTCCCGGTCAAATTCCAAATGTCCCAATCCATGTACCCAGCGAATTTTCCCATCGTTTTGCCTAACTATTTTATATTCTTTGTCAAATAGCTGTTTTTGCTTCAATATATTTTCAGTGAAATAAAATAGCATCTCATTTCTTTGTGAAATGTCAATTATATTTAACCAACCTTCAATATCTCTATTATAACTGGAGCTTATTCCAAAAACAGAATCGAGATTTTCAGAACTTGTCCAGTTTCCTTTTTTAATATCAAAAACATAATGCCCTAAAGAGGCAACTCGCTGCGATTCTTGAAGCATTGCTTCACTTTCTCTTAACGCCTTTTCTTGATGATATTCTGTAGTTTTATCCCGGAAGATTAAAACCACTCCATCAATTTCACCCTTTTCGTCGCGGATAGGCGCAGCACTATCGGCAATAGGTATTTCTTTACCGTCTTTTGAAATTAGAATTGTATGATTAGCAAGCCCGGTTATTACTCCTTCTCTTAAAACTTTATGAACGGGATTTTCAACTTTGCTTCTCGTTCCTTCATTAATAATATTAAAGATAGCATCGAGTGGTTTACCTAATGCTTCATTTTCATTCACTCCAATTAATTCCTCAGCTACGGGGTTCATCTGTTTAATGTTCCCGGATGTATCTGTAGTTAATACACCATCGCCTATACTGTATAAAATAGTTCTAAACTCTTCGTGGTATTCGCGGAGTTCTTTTTCTTTAATAAATAGTTCTCTATAAATATTTTTTTGGCGATAGTGGTAAATCCAGATAAGACCCGTTGCAAAAAGTAAAATCATAAGAACTGTGAATAGAACTATAGCTGCTACTTTAGAATGAAGCCCGGAATATGCTTCACTTGTATGTTCCGTGGAAATTAAGAACCAATTGGTACCCGGTACCGGGGAAACATAAGCAAGTATATTTATGCCGAAATAGTCTTTTCCCTCCGAAAACCCTTTATAACCTAAAACCGCATGAACTGCTGTACTATTTTTATCTGTCAACGGTATCTGAAAATTTAGAGGAGCATTTTTTATTTGTTTTAACTCACTCAAGAAACGGACATTATTGCCATTTTTTTCAACGATTATATTTTCAGGAGTATTTCCTGGTAGGGGCCAAAAGTTTAGCAAAGGATAAAGATAGTCTTTAGGTCTAACGCGCAAAATAATTACGGCAATAGATTCGTTTTTTTTGTTAATGATAGGAGCTATAAAGTCATCATGAATTTCATTTTCATTACTACTAAAATATAGGTCGCTAGAAAAATTTCTTTTATTTTTTATTGCTTCTTTCACAAGACGGGTAGTAATTTTATCTACCGGTCCGGGTAAACGATTACGGGAAAATAATAAATCTCCGCCGGCAGAAAAGAGTAGATCATTTTCATAAATATTTTTGACTTCCAATAAGGATAATTGATTTTTGATAATTTGAATGTTAGATGAGTTGGAATTGTGGAGATAATTCTCAACGCTTTGTACGAAAGAGGGATCTTTAGCCAGAGCATTGACATCAGCTAATCTATTATCATTCCAGTCTGAAATTTGATCAATCTTAAGCTTTGCGACAGCTTTTAATTCATTAAAAGTATCTTCGCGTGTAATCTTAACTTCATGTAAAAAGAAATAATAGGCACCAAGAATAATTAAAAAACCGATAAAGCCGGTCAACGCAAAAACATGCCATTTTTTAGTTAGGACAGTGTAAGAATTATTTCCCATAAATTTTGACCATTTTCGATTCATTCATTATAAATACAAATATCATAACTAAAATTACAAAATAATGTATTTTAAGAAAAATATACCCTGATTTGTCATCCCCACGTAACTTATCCTTACGAAAGTGAAGGGTGGAAATCAATTTTTTTGTTTATTTTGTCATAGCGGATACTCGCTTTTCTGCCGCGGCAGAGAGTATGACAAGCAGTTTTTAAGATTTTTAGTAATTTTAGAAATTAACCAATAAATAATTGCCATTCCGACCGAGGGGAGAAATTCCTTAAAAAGAGCTATCTTTCATTTTAAATATAATTGTGTCGTTTAAGCTTTTTGTCTTTTATTTTAACGCTGCCCTTTCTCAAACGGGATATTTTCTTTTCTTGAATTTAACCTTGTACTTTTGAGTTTATATAGTATAAGGGCACTTCTAAAAACTTCAATACCTGCCGGCAGGCAGGCAGGTTCTCTGCGAACGTTGCGTATTCTTTGCGTTCTTTGCGTTAAATTTTTATAAAAGATAGTTTTTAGAAGTGCCCATAAATTACAGAATTGTCATAATGCACTTAACTGTGGCGCATAAATCGTAAAATCAATAATTGCTTTATTCTTTACGTTATCAAGCCAAGCCTTTTCGTCATGTGCAATCTTTATGATTTCTGGCGT
>JAKAFW010000102.1:0-3023 GCA_021817845.1 Bacteroidota bacterium | reverse complement strand
TCGCAGGGAAAGATATCGATTGGAAGGACATTTAAAATCTCGCTAATTTTTTCACTTGGAATACTTATTACAATTGCTTTGATTGGAATAATTACCGCATCGCTTGGACGTTTGATGGGAGATGTAGGAAGCGTTGGTAATTATCTTGTAGCCGGGATATTTTTTCTTGTCGGACTTTATCTTGTTGATATTATTAAAATTGATTGGAACACTGTTGGATTTAAACAAACTAAAGCCAAAGGGTTACTCGCTGCTTTAATACTTGGCTTACTTTTCGGAATTGCATTAGGACCATGTACATTTGCTTACATGGCGCCGGTGCTTGGTGTAGTTTTTCAAACAGCGCAGACGAATTATTTTCTCGCCGTTATTTTTCTTCTTGCATTTGGAATTGGTCATTGTTCTGTTATTGTAGGCGCCGGAACATTAACAGGGAAAGTTCAAAAATATCTTAACTGGAGTGAGGGTTCAAAAACGATTTTGTGGATTAAGAGGATTTGCGGAGTGCTGGTAATATTGGGTGGGTTTTATTTAATAACACAGGTTAGTTAATTAGTATAAATTAAATTGAAAATGTTTACCAGCCTCGACAAGTCGGGGTATAAATTAAAAAGGAGAAAATATGTCATTAGTTGAATTTGAGCCAGAGGCTCATCTCCTCCAGAGGCGGATCCCGAAAATCGGGAAGCCTTCAGCTGAAGATAAAAACGCAGGACATAGAGAAAGACTTAGAAAGAGATTTGAAAAATCCGGATTTGACGGTTTTAATGATTATGAAGTTTTAGAATTTATATTGATTTATTCAATACCTAGAAAAGACACAAAAGCTATATCAAAAGATCTTTTTGAAAGGTTCGGATCACTTAAAGGGATCTTATCTGGAGATATAGAAGAATTAAAACAAATTGATGGATTAGGCAGACAAACTGTAATATTTATTAAAGTATTAAATGAGTTTATAAAATTTTATTTTGAGCATCAGGCTGAAAAGAATGAAATTCAGTTTACCACGCTTGAGCAGATAGCAGCATATTTAGAAGGTACAATTGGAAATAATAAATATGAAGTCGTCAAAGTATTATATTTAAATTCACAGAACAAAATGCTTCATACTGAAATAGTAAGCGAAGGTACGGTAAATGAATCATATTTAAGTACCAGAAAAATTGTGGTAACGGCACTAAAGTATGATTGCACATCTGTAATAGTTGCACATAATCATCCGAGCGGAGTTCCGGAACCATCCCGGTATGATGATACAATTACGCTAAAAATAGCTGAAGCACTAAAAATGGTAGATATAAATTTGCAGGATCATATAATAATTTCAAGCGAAGGTTTTTATAGTTACAGACAAGAAGGGATTTTATAGATGTTAGTTTATGCCCCGCCTGACGGACGGGCAGGCAAAAGCAGATTAGCGCATAGGCTGATATACCTACCTCAATTACCCAGTTAAAGGCATACTCTAAAAAATAGAAATTCAAATAATAGTTAAATCAATAGAAATAAAATGAATGATAATGGTAATCCAACCAACATAGCAAGAAAAGCAACATTAACAATAGAAAAGATTCTTAACAAGTGTGAAAAGCTGAAAACAAATGACGAAAAGATTATATATCTTAAAAAAGTAATAGGTGATTGCAAACGGATTATTAATCTGGCAGAGAAATTAGATGGCAAATATTTAGATGAAAATTTCGTAAAGAAGTTAGAACAAAATATTGATGAGAATTTGATATGGTTTTTAGGCGGAGGGAGTGAATTACATAAGGAGGCAACTAATAAGCTAGTCAGGGAAGAACAAAAATATTACCTGGTTTTAAAAGCTGGAAGTAATATTGTACGCGATATTCAAAACGTAATCGAAGGCATGAGGAATATAGAGGAAGTGCTGGAAGATGAAGCAGCCGTAATTAAAACTACAGAGAGCAAAGAAGAAAAGGCAACACTGAGTACGGTAGATAGGATTAAGGTAAAATCCGGCATGAGCGATATTGTAAGAATATTTGAGGCAATGAAAGAAGAGGAAGTAATATCGAGCAAAACACCGGTAAAAGAAATAGCAGAATTGTTCTTTAGCGAACCTGCAGATAAATATTTGTTTGAAAAGAAATACAATTCGATAAAGAGCAGGCTGAAGATTGATGGAAGCTCGTCCAACAGTGAAGAACTGGTAATGTTTGTAATTACATTATGCAGAAAAAGCTTTCATGATAAAGAGTATGCCCTGGAAAAGATTATTAAGAGCCTGGAGGAGCTACAAAAAAACATTACCTCACGAAGGTAACGAATTTTAAATTTTATTTTTATTTAGTTGGTACTCATAAAATTTTGGAGTACCACAATGCACGAGCAGGAAATTTTACAGAAGCTGACAGAGATTGAAAATCTGTTAAGGGGAAAGCAAACCGATCTACTAAACCTAAACCAAACCGCACAGTATTTAAGCATATCACATTCACAACTCTACAAGTATACAAGTCAAAGAAAGATTCCATTCCATAAGCCCGCGGGGAAGTATCTTTATTTTTTTAAGCAAGAGCTGGACGAGTGGATCGTTAACAATTCAAAATTAGAAATTCAAAATGAAAAATTAGAAGAAGTGGAAAGCGGAGATCAGAGGTCAGAGAATCAGATGGAGATGTTTGTTGAAGAAGAAGAAACGGAACCGCCTTAATTGGAGGTTGGTGGTGGTTGGCTGTCCGCATTCGTTAAAACTTCCTCCTTCACTAAAGTTTCGGAGGATAAATCGGCGGATAAATTGGGAAAACAAAATTAAAAAAGATTACGATTAAGATTAAGAAAAAATAAAAAGAGCAAAAGATGGAAGGATTGAACAACATAGATAATTCGCAAAGTGCAGAGCGCAAAGAGCAAAGCGATGTTCTTGGTATATTCAATAATTTCTCTCCTGAGGAAATAGATAAAATAAAGTTACTTGCCGGAATACTTGGAATAGGATCCGGCTTCGCTTTAGCTACGCCGGGACAGGCTAAGCAGCCGATAAAAAGAGAAAT
>JAKAFW010000101.1:0-3060 GCA_021817845.1 Bacteroidota bacterium | reverse complement strand
ATTATTGGGCTAAAGCCCTATTAGCTTTTACTTGTTCTAACCCCACGCTTAAGCGTGGGGTTACTAAACAAACCTTTTCTCATTGGACTTTAGTCCAAAGTCTATTAACCTAAACCTGACAGCATTGTGAGAGAGCCCGGCTATACACCGCTTATAAATGCATCATTAACAATTGAACGAAAGTTCAAGTTATCATGATTTATATATCTTTTTGTAGTTTCAAAAGAAGAATGTCCAAGCGCATAAGAAACAAGTAATGGATCTTTTGTTTTTTTGTAAAGCTGCGATGCGTAAGCTGCACGAAATGAATGGATAGTTAAATTTTTTCTTATGCCAGAAATTCTTTTCCATCTCTCTAACCGATTACTTGCCTGCCTGGATGATAGTTTTTTATTCAGTTCCTTGCCTGGGAAAAAAGGCGGTGAATCATTATCGCGAGTAATTAATTTAAATCTTTTTTCTAAATACTCATCTAAAATTTGGGAAAGCATTGTTGGAATTATTTGGAATGTTTTTGATGACCGTTTGGATTTGCGTAAGTGAAAAATCTTTGAAACACTGTCGTAATCTGAAATACGTAATTCCAATGCTTCGGATTTTCTAATGCCTGTATAAGCATACACCGCAAAAAGTGTTTTATCTCTTTCGGAATGAGGATCCATTGATTTGGAAATAGTGTTAAGCAAAATGAAAATTTCTTCTTGTGTTATTGCAGTTGTATTACGCGAGTAAGATTTTATTAGGTGGATTTCGTCAGATAGATTTTTATTAATGTATTTTTTTTAAAGCACCAACTAAAAAATGATCTATATACACTTTTAATCCTGTTTATTGTTGAAACCGAACGAGAAGTTTTTTTAATGCCTGAATTTTTCAATTGGGTTATACCGTTTTGCAGAATTTCTTCACTAATACTGTTTAGTTTTATATTGCCAACTTTCTCCAGTAAATAATGCAAGTCTCTGGAATAACAATAAAGCGTATTCGGTGTATTAGAATATTCAAGATTTTTGAGAAACAAATTTATTGCCCTTTTTAAAAATAACTCATCTTTACTATCAAGATACTCATAGGAATAAATTCCATTCCATGTTACACTTGTCTGGCCGGACCGCTCCGACCTGTCTTGCGTCGTTGAAGACGAGGCAGGCTCGATCGTCGGATCGAGGCGAGTAGGTAAGTTCGAACAAACCGGTTTTATTGCATTTGTGTTTTTCATTGTAATTATCCTTTCGAAAATGTTTTAAATAAATAAATTGTTGACTCTGTTGCGAAACTTAAAGCAGGTAAGAAATTAAAAAAATTCTTTTTTAATGAATTTATGGGAGGGAAAAATTGTTTCTGCAATGAGTAAATTTAAATTACCCCGCATTTGCGAAAATGAGCTTTTAGACGGTAATTTGTGAATTATAAGTCGTTTTGCCGTAACAAATTATTTTATGTTCGCAACGGCATCAGTAATAAACTTCGAAAATCGATTTTCGAAAAAATTGCGATTGTCGATAAATTATTTCTATCAAAGCAGTTAAAAAATATGATGGCGTTGATTGCATTTGTAAGTTATTGTAGATGAGGAGTTTCCTATAATATACATTATAAGCAATCGATCTCCAAAAGCCCGTGTTGCCATCAATTAAGATCAGCAAATTCTTCGTAAGATAATCCGGTATCTTTTAATACTTTTGCTAATGTACCCTTTGCTACTTCCTTCCCTTTATGCATTGGCACTGTCGTCCACCTTCCATCCTGGTGTCGTAAAATAACGTGGCTTCCGCTTCGTCTTATCTGAACAAAGCCAAGCTTTTCCAATATTTTAATAAGCCTATCAGGTTTGATGGGTTTTAATTTAGACACTTACTTCAACCTCGTCGATGAGTACTTCTACAGGGATAGTTTCGCCTAAAGCCTCGCGTGCTTCAATATGAAGCTTAATAGCATCTTTTATATTTTCAACTGCTTCATCTATAGTATTTCCCTGAGTATAGCAACCCTTTAACGAAGGAACAGAAACAATGTATATTCCATCCTCGTCCTGTTCGACAACAATCCTAAATTTATATGTCTTCATTTATATAATTCCTTATAATAGATTATTTTTTTTTACAATATACATTATCAGCAATCAACCTTCAATTAATACCTCCTTCTGTGCGGAAGTCCTTGGCGCCGGTCTGATAACTTCATAAACTTTCTAAATTCATTCATTTCTTTATTGTGGAGCATAATTTTAACTAAACAAAAGAACAAACGAATGGTTATTTTGTTTTTATTTACAAAGCATTGATTAGAAATTATGGCTGACGGGAAGAAATTTGATTTATCTCTGTGGGAAAAATACCAGGCACTGCTCAAAGACAATTACAGCTTGAAAGCTGAGAACAAAAAATTAAAAGCGCAACTTGGTATTGGCGACCTCCCAACAGATGGCCCCAGAGTTACAAACGAAGAATCGATTCCTAATAAAGTTAAAAATCGCAGCGTAGAAGAGAAAATCAAATTGTTCATGTCGCTCTTTAAGGGTAGAAATGATATCTATGCAAAAAGATGGCAAAACAAAGAGGGTAAATCGGGGTACTCGCCTGTTTGTACGAATGAATGGGAAATCGGAATATGCAACAAGCCAAAAATTAAATGTGCGGATTGCACAAATAAGTCCTTTGGAGTATTAAACGAAAATGTAATTGAAGATCATCTCAAAGGAAACATTGTTGTTGGAATTTATCCAATGTGCACCGGCGATACATGTCATTTCTTAGCAATTGATTTTGACGGCGAGGACTGGCAAAAGGATATTTCCGTGTTGAAGAATGCATGCGATGAATTTGATATTCGAGTTGCAATTGAACGTTCGCGTTCCGGGAACGGCGCTCATGTTTGGTTCTTTTTTGAACATCAAATACCTGCCGCTTTAGCACGGAAATTTGGAACGTCGTTACTTACCTATTCAATGAGCAAGAGGCATGAAATTAAGTTCAAATCTTATGATAGATTTTTCCCCAACCAGGATACAATGCCAAAAGGCGGCTTTGGAAATTTGATTGCTATGCCGCTACAGATGGC
>JAKAFW010000027.1:0-54695 GCA_021817845.1 Bacteroidota bacterium | reverse complement strand
AGAACTGCTTCCGAAAATATTAGAGGAAGCAATTTCCTATTCGGTAGCGGCAGTTCCTCATGGTAAGATAGATGAGATAAATATTTTACAGGCTTCTTTACTGTCAATGAAAATTGCAGTAGGCAGACTTCAGACGCAGCCGCATTTAATACTCGTTGATGGGAATAAATCTTTCAGCTATCCCGTGCCGGCTGTTCCAATTGTTAAAGGAGACTCAAAATCCTTCGCGATTGCTGCTGCCTCGATAATAGCCAAAGTTACGCGTGATAGACTTATGAAAAGATTAGATAAATATTATCCTAACTATCTTTGGCGGAAAAATAAAGGTTACCCGACAAAGGAACATATTGAAGCTATAAAAATCTACGGAGCTTCACCGCTTCACAGAAAGTCTTTCCTGAAAAAGGTACTTTTTATAAATAAATTATAAAACCTTTTCAAAAGGTAATTTTTCTAATCAGAATGGAAAAAAATGGGAAAAACAAATAAAGAAATTGGTGACGAAGGGGAGCAATTGGCGGTAGATTTCTTAAAATCCGGAGGCTATGAAATTATCATAAAGAATTACCGCTTCGGTAGGGGAGAGATAGATATAATCGTAAAAGACCCGAATGATGGATTCCTTGTTTTTGTTGAAGTCAAATCGCGCCAAAATTTAGAATATGGCGAGCCCGAATATGCAGTTACCCAAAGCAAAATAAAGCAGCTAAAAAAAATGGCCCGGCTTTATATATATGAAAATAAATATGAAGAAATAGAATGCCGGTTTGATGTTATAGCTATTCTCTTTAAGGAAGAATTACCACCCGAAATAACTCATATTGAAAATGCTTTCTAACATACATTTCCTCTATGAAAAGTCTTGAGATCTTGTTAAGTGGAAATCTAATACTATAACAGTGAACTTTTCACCGTGTTCCAAAACTCTAATTTGCTCTCCAGCTCTCGTTTTTGATGTTTTTTAAGGCTTTTTCCTCCTTCTTATCTGATAAGAAATTAAAAAGCCAACCAAAACACCTAATAAGTCGAATAATTGGTAAACTTAGCTAACAGCGGTTTTGGGGGAAATACATATTGAAATTCCATAACATCAAACCTAACTTTGGATAGTCAAAAGTATGTTAAACTAAAAATAAGAGGTACTTATTGAGGTCATTATTAAAAGTGTTAATCATAATGGTGATGGTTTTGTTGGTGGGGTTTACGATTGTAACCAATGAGACGTCAAAATCACCTTTTCCGGTTAATAAAACCGAGAACATAACGGTTAACAATGACGCAAGTATAGTAAACTCCTCGATAGTGAATTATATTAATAAAGGTACAATGTTAGCGTCCTGGTATGGACCCCATTTTCATGGAAAGCAAACAGCAAATGGTGAGATATACAACCAGATGGCATTTACGGCGGCAAGCAAGAGTCTCCGGTTTGGTACCCTTTTGAAGGTTATCAACCCAAAGAATAACAAATCCGTCATCGTAAGGGTCAACGACAGAGGACCATACATACCCGGCAGGCAACTTGACCTTTCCAAAGCGGCTGCATTATCTTTAGGCATGGTGAACAGGGGTGTTGTTCGAGTAAAAGTCGAGCAGCTAAGCCTAAAAGGTGTAAACTTTCCGGTTATCAACCTAAATTAGTATAGATTTACTATCAAACTATAAAAGCCCGGCATTAGCCGGGCTTTTTAGTTTAATCTAAATCATACCAATATTTATGAATAAATCCTTAAATTTGAGCTAACAACTAAAAAGAATATGAAACTTAACTTAGGCTGCGGCAAAGATATTAAAGAAGGCTACATTAATCTTGATATTGTGGATTATGGCGGAAATAAAATCCACGACATCAATTCCTTTCCTTACCCTTTTGCTGACAATACTTTTGATGAGGTTTTTGCCTCTCATGTTTTGGAACATTTAGATAGCTTTCATAAAACCATTACGGAGCTTTACCGAATTATAAAGCCGAACGGTTTGTTAATTGTCTATGTTCCATTCTTTCTAAATACAAAATATTTCGGCGAACCGGATCATAAAATCCCTTTCTCTATCCGTTCGTTTGATAATTACGAGTATATCGGTAACCGAAAACTTAAATTTTATGAAAAGTGGAAACTGAATCACCGTACTAATTATGAAGGAAAAGCACAGTTTGAAGTTTTGGAGAAGAAATTTATTACCTCGCACTTCGTTCCGTTAAAATGGATGGATCATATCTTGAACATTGAACCTGTAATTTATGAAAGATTTTTTGCCGGAATATTCTCACCGGAGGAGGTCTATTTTAAACTTAGAGTCGTAAAGGAAATCAAATAATTCAGTAAATCACCTAACGCAGGATTTCTCTCAAAAAGCTTACCCCACCGAAGGGCGTAATGATTGCAAATCCGGTAACTTGAGTTATCGCGTATAAATAAAGTGAAAAAGAAAAAAGGATTATTCCAATCAAAAAGGACAAAGCGCTCTTAAAAAACTTTGTGTTCCCGCTTATAGCGATCGCAAGAATAGCAACTGCGTGAATCAAGTGATACATTACGCCGGTCTTATAAATTTCCATCGATTCAGGAGACACAATATTTTTTAACCCGTGGGCTCCGAAAGCTCCGATTGCTACACCGGTAAATCCTGCCAACCCGGCAATAATAATCCATACCTTTGTGTTTTTCATCTTTGCCTCTTAGGAAGTTTGATAGTAAATAAATACATTTAATCGCCAACTTGAAATTAGTAAATTTATCCCGAAAGATTTTTGTTAAAGAATAGATGAAGCAATTTGAATTACACTCAAACTATCAGCCATCCGGCGACCAACCGAATGCAATAAAAGAATTGGTTGAAGGAATTAATCGCAACGATAAATTCCAAACACTATTAGGCGTTACCGGCAGCGGAAAAACATTTACAATTTCAAATCTTATTCAGCAAGTCAACAAACCGACTCTAATCATTTCCCATAATAAAACGTTAGCGGCGCAGCTTTATTCCGAGTTTAAAAGTTTCTTCCCGAATAATGCCGTTGAATTTTTTATAAGCTATTATGACTATTATCAACCTGAAGCTTACGTCGTTTCAAGAGACCTTTTTATCGAAAAAGATTTTTCCGTAAACGAAGAAATCGACCGGCTAAGACTGAAAGCAACCACTGCCCTTATAGAAGGGAGAAGCGATGTTATCGTAGTTGCAAGTGTTAGCTGTATATACGGGATCGGAGCGCCCCAAGAATATGCAAACCAAATAATATTTTTAAGAAAAGGAGAAAAGGTATCACGGAAAAAACTTCTTCGTGATTTAATTGATATTCACTATGTTCGCAATGATATTGACTTTACACGCGGGACTTTTCGTGCACGCGGCGATGTAGTAGAAATTATTCCCGCCTATCAATATGAAGAAGCAATAAGGATAGAATTTTGGGATGAGGACATTGAGAAGCTCTCTATAATTGATGCGGTAACAGGCGAAGTATTAAGAGAAACCGACTCTGTTCCTGTTTATCCCGCAAAATATTTTGTTTCGAATCGCGAACAGGTTCAAAAGGCAATCTATGAAATTGAACAAGAGCTGGACGAACGCCTGAAATACTTTTGGAAGGAGGAAAAGTATGTTGAAGCTCAGCGAATTGAGCAGCGCACGAAATTCGATATAGAGATGATGAAAGAGATTGGCTATTGCGCCGGTATTGAAAATTATTCGCGTCACATGGATGGGCGCGCACCGGGCTCACGACCTTATAATTTATTTGATTATTTCCCTAAAGATTTTCTTTTAGTCATTGATGAATCTCATGTTACCATGCCGCAGCTTCGTGCGATGTACAAGGGTGATAGGTCACGCAAAGAAAATTTAGTCGAATATGGATTCCGGCTTCCTTCTGCACTGGATAACAGACCGATGAAGTTTGAAGAATTTGAAAGCATGCTTAACCAGGTAATTTTTGTTAGTGCTACTCCTTCCGATTATGAGCTTGAAAAAAGCGGTGGTGTAATTGTTGAACAAATCATTCGCCCTACCGGTTTACTTGATCCTGAAATTGAAGTAAGACCGATAAAAGGACAAATCGATGACCTTATCGGCGAGATTAGGAAAAGAGTTGTTCTGAATGAAAGAATTCTTGTTACAACTCTTACAAAAAAGATGGCGGAAGATCTTTCTGATTACCTGGATAAAATCGGGATAAAGGTAAGATATATTCACAGCGATATAGATTCGCTTGAGCGTGTGGAAATTTTAAGGAACTTGCGACTCGGTGATTTTGATGTTCTTGTCGGTGTAAATCTTTTAAGAGAAGGTCTTGATCTTCCCGAAGTTTCTCTTGTTGCAATTATTGATGCAGACAAGGAAGGATTTTTAAGAAGCGCAAGGTCATTAATGCAAACAGCCGGCAGAACCGCTCGTAATGTTAATGGCAGGGTTATTATGTATGCTGATATTATGACAGACTCAATGAAAAAAACAATTGATGAGACTGAGAGAAGAAGGAAGATTCAAACGCAATATAATCTTGAACATAATATTAATCCGCAGACGATATATAAAAGCATGGAAGAAATTATGTCATCTACTTCGATTGCCGATGTCCGCAAGAAAGAAGACAAGGAAAATTTTTCGTTTACTAAAGTTTCCGAACCTATATTAAAATATATGGACTCTGACCAGAAAAAGGATTTAATAGAACAATTGACTTTTGAAATGCATCAGGCAGCTAAAGACTTAGAGTTTGAAAAAGCCGCTTCCTTAAGAGATGAAGTTAACCGTTTGAAGAAAATGGTGAGTGGAAAATAAAGTATTATTCTTATTGATATGCACACTTGATTGAAGGAACCAAAGATAAATTTTTTTTCAATATTAGAGCCGCTGTGAAGCGGCTCTCTTTTCAGTTTTTCGTGTTTCTCTCTTTACCTATTGCATCTTAAGGCTGCAAGTGTGTTAGCGACTACCGCAATGATATTTTACAGTGTTTTATCTTTGCCCTCTCTTGCCTCAATCATTTTAACAGACTTTTCCGCCGCTCTAAGTATGAAATTATTGTTGGCATTTTTTGCAACATTGTTAAGCGTAATAATATCGGATTGATTTCCAAGCCTACCTAACTCGTTGACGGCAATCAGCCTGACAATCCAATATGAATCGGTCAGGCTTTTCCTGATTAATTGAAGTGATTTTTCTTTATTATCCTTAGACATTGCAAGTGAAACTAAGGCTCTTATCCGCAGAGGGTCAGGCTGACCGTACTGAAGATATTTTTGAGCTTCGATAAATCCTTTTTTGGGATCAACTTTTATTAAAGCTTGAAGTGCTGCTGCGCGCACTGTTTCCTGGTGTGAATTTATTTTGAAAGCTTTATCGATGTATGGAATTGCATTTGTGGAATCTACAGATGCAAGCGAAGTTATTGCAGCAGCGCGGATAAAATAATTTTTTTCATCATCAAATGTTTTCTTTAATAGACCGGAAATATTTTTATCGTTCTTAAAGTTTGCTAATTGATTAATTGCATCAACATCAACTCTTTTATCTTTATCATTTACCGCCGCAATCAATTCATCTCTAACACCGGAGGAATGGAACATACCTAAAGCATTTATGCACGCTTCTCTAACTCCCCAAAACTTATCATTCTTTGCAGACTTGATAAGAGAGGGAACCGCATCTTTTTCATCTTGCATCGATAATTGTTTCGCTGCCCAGACCCTTCCTGAAACATCAGGGTCATTCTTAAGCTGATATAATAATTCTTGGGCAGATTTCTTAAAATTAATTTCTGCAAGAAGAGAATGTCCCTCATCAAAATTTACCATTACCGGTTTTTCGGTTAAGTCAAACGAATAAGAATTTTTTAATGAGTCTACCCAAATCATTTTATTGATCTTTTGACCGGCAGTAGCGATATAAATATTAACCGGCATTTTATAAACAGGAGTAAGGCTGTCAACCTTCTGAGTTTGATCGACGTTAAGAATAAGCTTGTGATTTGCTTCATCATAATTATAATTTACATCATAAACAGGATGACCGCCTTTATATAGCCACTCGTTGTAAAACCAATCCAGATTTTCTCCCGTTGCTTCGCGGACAGCATCGGTAAAATCGTGAGTATCAACATTATGGAATTGAAATTTTTTCACATAATATTTTATTGCTTTAAAGAACAAGTCATCGCCGAGCATTTTTCTCATCATATTTAATATTGAAGCTCCGCGCGGATAAATATAGACTCCAAAAACATCTTCCGGAGATTTATATCCATTCCAAACCGTCGGACGCCGCTCAAATTTATCTGCATTTATTACCTGGTCATGATCTTTAGTCATTTCAAAATTAAAATGGTCGTTGCCGAAAGCATGTTTTCCGTAAAGCGCTTCAAAGAAAGTTGCGAATCCTTCATTAAGCCACGCATTCGCCCAGGAACGGCACGTAAGCAAATCGCCGAACCATTGATGCGCGGTTTCATGCGAAACTAAATCAGTGCTTGTTATTTGCGGCTCAGCATTAAGACTGTGAAGAGTATTATCAGTTAAAGTAATAGCAGAGACATTTTCCATTCCGCCTTCTGTAAAATTTGTTACTGTTGAAAGAGAAAGTTTTTGCCATTCATAATGATGCCCCGTTACTTCGGAAAAATATTTAAGAATATCAGGAGTGTGGGAGAAATTTTCTTTTGCATTTTTAGCATACTTAGGGAGCACATAATAATAGATAGGAATATCATCCCATTTATCTTTTACGATTTTAAATTCCCCCGCAACGATTGAATTTAAGTAAACAACATGCGGTTTATCTTCAACCCATGTAAAAGTCTTTGTTTTATCTTTTTTATCTGTTGTTTCCTTTTTTAGAAGACCGTTTGAAACAACGACCCAATTTTGCGGAACAGTTGCGGTTAAAGAACTTGTCCCGAAATCATCAGGGTAATCATGACAAGGATACCAGTAGTGCGCATCTTCAGATTCACTTTGACTCCATAATTGCGGGGTGCGTTTAGGATAAGCGCTATCGGGAAGAACAAAAAATATTCCTTTGCTTGGGGTAGTTGAATAAGTGATGGAATAAATAAGAGTGTCGTATAACCCATAGTTCTTACCAAGCTCGATTGAAAGAATTTTACCGTCATACTTGAAAGGCACATTTGCATTATCGAATTCTATTTTGTCAATTCTCATATCTGAGGCTTCAAGATGAACGGTATTATAATTTTCACGTAGGGGAACAATTGTTTCCATAGCAACTCCAAGAACTTCTTTTTTAGTTAGGTTAAAATGGAGGTTAAGGTTCAAGTTAATCATGTGAAATTCTTTATTAGGGGCTTGCTGTTCAAGGCGCTGATGTGAGTTTGAATTATTTTGTGCAAATAGAAATTGGGTTGAAAAAATTAAAACGAAAAAAAAATAATTAAGCCGTTTCATCATTTATCCACTCCGTTCTTTTTAATATTGTTCAAAAATAATTTTAAAGTTCTAATTGACCTTTGTTTGGAATCACTCTGAAAATTTCGAAATCTTTATCATTGACTCGGGTAAACCGTTTTGTTTGTCTCCTTGATAATATACTTTCTCCAAATATAAGCCTGATGGCGGAGCCGTATACTTTGCCGGCTCGTTTGAAAAATTGTTAAGATAAAATTCTATATCGCGGATTGTTTTTTTATTTCTTCCTACTTCAACCAAAACACCTGTGACTCTTCTAACCATTTTCCAGATGAAGTGTGAACCCTGAATTCGGATAAGAATTAAGTCGCCGTGCTCTTTAAGTTGAATTCCTTCCACTAAGACTTTTTTTGATTTATCCTCTTTGTCTTCTTCCGCAAATGATGAGAAGTCATGCATACCGGTAAAGAGTTTGGAAGCTTCATCCATCGCCTTAAAATTTAATTTATCTTTTATCCACCAAACATAGTTTTTTCCGAAAGCGGTTCTTCTTCTTGAAATTTGATAGAGATAACTTCTTGAAACTGCATCGTGGCGTGCATGAAAAGTTGGTTTAGCTTTTTCTATTTCCAAAATATTTATATCGTGCGGAAGTTTATCATTAATTTTTAGTTTTAATATCTCCGGTGCAAGCATCGTTCTAACGTCAAGGTGAGCAACCTGACAAAGCGCGTGGACGCCGCTATCCGTTCTTCCCGATCCTTGAAAATCAAAGTTTTCACTTTCGAATATTTCGGATAAAACTTTTATTATTGAGCCTTGAATTGTCTTAGCGTTATTTTGCTTTTGCCAACCGCTATAACGGGTACCGTCATATTCCAGATAGATTTTAAATTTTGACATTATTTTAACCAATGTTAAATAAAATTTAGTTAATGAGAATATCAAACTCACTCATGTTACGCAACCCTTGGAAAATTGGAGTCATAGAATTGACTGATATTTCATCATTCCAACGAGCTTTTTCTGCGCAGGGGAAGTAACTAAATAGAAATTTCTTCTTCGGCGTAATCATCCGGCGTTTCACAAACGCGAACTTTAATCTTGTGAATATTTTGTGGCATCTTAGACTTTTTAATTTCTTCAAGAAAAAATCTTGTGATGTTTTCTACGGTTGATTGAAAATTAACTATCATTTTTTTTGAATTCATTTTAATTAAAAAATCAATTACATCCTTGTCTTCTTCATAAGCAAGGAAAGCATGATCTAATTTATCAACGAGAGGCTCGATAGCATCTTTCAGATGATAATAATCCATTACCATCCCGTTTTCCATTACATCACCTTCAATTTCGACAAGCATTTTATAAGAATGCCCGTGAATATTTTTGCATTTACCGAAATGTTCCGGAAGCCGGTGTCCCATTTCCCAATTAAATTCTTTTGCTATTTTCATTAAACACCTTTAGTTGTTGGTTCCCAAATAAATTTATGCATTTGAAGCTGAAATCTTACATCAAGCTTATCTTCTAATATCCATTCAACTAATCTTACCGGTTCAAGCTCGCCAAATACAACCGAGAAAAGTATGATGCATTTCTTCATTAAATTATATCTCTGAATAATTTCTTTTGTCCACTCATAATCTTCTCTTGTGCCAATAACAAATTTTAGTTCATCTGAAGGCTTAATAAAGTCAATATTCTTATAATAATTTTTTTTCAGCATCCCACTGGAAGGGCATTTTAAGTCCATAATAATTTTCACCCGGGGATCAATTTCTTTTATGGATAAACTGCCTCCAGTTTCAAGAAGGACTTCGAAACCCTCATCGCATAATCTTTGCATTAGGTTAATTGTATCACTTTGTACAAGCGGCTCCCCACCCGTAATTTCGACAAGCTTGCAGTCAAATTTTTTAACTCCTGCAATAATTTCTTCTAGTGATAATTCCTTTCCTTCATAAAAAGCATATCCCGTATCGCAATATTTGCAACGGAGGTTGCAATACGTTAACCGAACAAAAACACAAGGAAGCCCTGCTTTTGTACTTTCGCCTTGAATAGAGAAGTAAATTTCGTTTATTTTTAACATAAAGAACTTCGTAAAATGGATTTAGCTTTAATTTAGAGTGCAAATTTAAAGAAGTAACATTTGACATCAAACAGAGGTTTGGCTATATTTGGACGCAATTTTTCAATATCTAATTAAAGGTTATTATAATATGGCAAGCCACAAATCAGCAAAGAAAAGAATACGTACTAACGCTAGGAAAAGAAAAGTTAATAAAGTTGCCGAATCTAAGATTAAAACAGTAGTAAAAAAAGCTCTTGATGCTAATGATAAAGAACAAGCTGAAAAATTATATAAAGATGCGGTTGCAATTCTTGATAGAAGCGCAACTAAAGGACTTCTCCACAGTAATACTGCATCCAGGAAAAAATCAGCTTTAACTAAACATATAAACGGTTTAAAATCAGAAAAATAATTTTGTCCTAACTTACCTTTCTTTTTGAAGGCTCTTTAGTAATTAAAGAGCCTTTTTTCTACCCTAATATTTTTGTTAAAAACCCGGCACATAATTTATAAATCTTCAACGGCGTCAATTCCTTCAGGCATTGGAAGATAAAATTTTACCGGTTGAATAGAACCGTCTCTTTTTATAAGACGGTCTACACGTTTTTTTATTATAACGCTATGTTCGATGTGAACGTCGTCTTCGATTATAGAACCAAAAATATAGCTGGTTCCCTTGATAAGTACATGCTTTCCAACTCTAAGAGGATATTCATCGTTCCCTGTCATATTTACGCTTGATTCAATTCTCGATCCTTCACCAATGATAATATTTCCCTTTATAATATCTCCTGAAAGAATTTCGACATTGTCGCCAATCAGAAACGCCTGGCCTTCAAAACAAGAAAGCGAAACGTTTTGGCTTACCCTTACATTCTTTCCAAATTGAACATTACCTTCTACAAAAACATTTTTCATCAGCTCGAGATTATAATTTAATTTAACGCCTTTCCCAATGTAAACACCTTTCCCTATACTGATGTCAAGCGGTACGTTATTGCCATCCATGCTAATTATTTGATCAACAACACTTTCGTCAATAAAAAAATCTTCAGGGTCATTTATCTCAATAATATCTTTTAATCTTTCATAGACCTTATTGCGGGCAACATCCGCCATTTCTTTTAAGACGGATTTGTTGTTAAAACCCATGACAACATATTGTTCCCGGGGGCTTACTGCCTGCACAGTGTATTTATTTTGATTGAATATCGAAATAAGGTCTGTAATATAGATTTCATTTTGTACATTATTGCTTGTAATTGAATCTACCAACTCATTTAGCTTTGTATACTTAAAAGCATATACTCCGGAGTTGAATTCGTTATTCTCTATTAATTCCTTTTTTGAATATGAATAATTTTTTCCGTTGAACATAACACGGTAAGGAACACCATCAGAAATGGAAAGAATATCTTTGTACTCAATAATTTCTATTACATTTCCGAAATCTTTCCCGGCAGAATTACCGTTTTCATCTTCAGATTTTACCCGGATAATTCTCCCGTAATAATTCTCTTTCGGATCCCCTTCAAAAATTCCAGTGAGTACCATCATGTCGGAATCGCTTTGCACAAATTCATCCCTAAAACTTCTCATGGTTTCGGCATTGATCAATCCCATGTCTCCCGGCAAAATATAAACAATACCGTCAAAATTTTTCGAATCTATTTTTTTCAAAGCAACTTGCACTGCATGACCGGTTCCGTTCTGTTTTTCCTGAAATGCAAAAATTGTGGATTGCCTTTTCCCGACAACCTTCATCACATCTTCGGCTTTAATTCCGACAACAACAATCAAATTAATATTCTCTATCCCTGTACGGCAAGCATTATAGACACGCTCGACTGTTGGAATTCCCCAAATTTTATGCAGCATCTTTGATCTTTGCGATTTGATCCTTTTACCGTGCCCGGCAGCTAAAATTATTCCTACTTCGTGAACGTCATGGTTCATTGGTGAAGATAACTTTTTAGCTAAATCATAAATTTCATTTACTTCCATTTTTCCTCTTGTTTAACAAAATTAAATTTTAGGATAATATGAATTTCCCAGTTAAATTATAAGCTAAGATAGTCTTTTATTGCCAAAAAACTTTCCGTCGTTTAAAAATAATTCTAACGAAAAAAGAGATAAGAAAAAAGCAAACTCAATTGATAGTACAGGCGAATCAATAAATCCTGCTGTAATTGCTGAGAGTATTAAGGCAGTAACTGAAAGAAGAATTCCCAGTGTGAAATTTTTCTCTTCTTCGTTATTTTGTTTGCTGCGAATAATTTTTAATCCATAATAAATTGCTGCGGCAATAATAGCAAGGAAAGATAAAAATCCAATTAATCCACTTTCAAAATAGACTTGAACAAAATCGTTATGCCAACTTCCTATGCCTTTGTCTGCCAATTCATTTTTGTATGGGAAAATATTGTGGAAAGTTCTTGGGCCGAAGCCTAAAACCGGGTGGGTAAATGCTAATTCTTCGGCTCCTTTCATAATAATATTCCTATCCGATAACGTAGTCGGGTTTTCAACTCTTTCAGTAATTTCTTTTCTATTATTTGAAAATGAAATAAGGGAAATTACGGAAGTCATAATAATTATTAGCACCGCTGATTTCAAATTAATTTTTTTAAGAACTAATCCGGCAATGAAAACCAATCCGGCAACAGCTATGTTAGTACGCCCTTGCGATGCGATAATCCCGGAGAGCAAAAATGAAATTCCCAGCAGCCAAAAGAGCTTTTCATTCTTTTCTGAATTCGGGGATGAAGATACTACAAACAAACCCAACGCAGCCAAAAGAAAAGATGAGTAAGTCGCATAACCCGATGAAAAAGCTTGGGCTCTATCCACAACCTTTAAGTTAAATTGTATTAGCCCAATGATGGAAACCAGCACAGCGCCGGCAATAAATGCTAGTATTATTTTTTTAATTCTTTCTTTGTCCAACACTTTTATGTAGAAACTCATTGAAAAGAAAGCAAGATAGAAAAGTGCGTCTTTGTAAAACGCTTGATAGCTGACTGATGGAAAATCTGAGAAAATAATAGAAAGAATTCTGACACTTCCGAAAACAATAATAAGCCACGTAAAAACATCTATCGCTTCTTTTTTGTTTTTGCCGCTTTCAAATAACCAAAACAAAGACAAAATACCTGCAAATAATTGTAGCAGAAATAATGAAACCATCATACTAAAAACGGTGGCAATGAAAAGGTAAAAAATAATATTTAGGTTGAACCTTGATGAAATCATAATAAATAATTTTAGTTAATCTCTAAACTGCATCTCATAAAATTTCCTGTATAGTCCACCGGTATCTCCAATTAATTCGTCGTGAGTCCCTGTTTGAATAATAGAACCTTTATCTAACACTAAAATTTTTGTTGCATTTCTAATAGTACTTAACCGGTGAGCGATAACAAAAGTAGTGCGGTTAACCATTAATCTTTCAATTGCTTCTTGAACTAGTAACTCGGATTCGTTGTCAAGCGCGGAAGTTGCTTCATCAAAAATCATTATCTCCGGGTTTTTCAGCAAAGCTCTCGCAATTGAAAGTCTCTGGCGTTGCCCACCGGAAATTTTCAAACCCCTTTCACCTATAACAGTCTCATAACTATCCGGCATTTCCATTATGAAGTTGTGGGCGTTTGCGGTTTTTGCTGCTTCAATTATTCTTTCCATTGGGTAATTGCCTAGTCCATAAGCAATGTTACTTTTAATACTTTCGTTAAATAAGAACGTTTCTTGAGTTACAATTCCTAGTAATTGACGAAGGCTTTTAAGTTTCACATCCTTAATGTCAATACCGTCAATCAAAATTCTTCCAGAGGTTGGGTCAAAAAATCTTGGGATTAAATCAACAAGAGTAGATTTACCGCCACCGCTCGGTCCCACGAGTGCAATAATTTCACCTCGCTTAACGGAAAAATTCAAATCATTTAAAACCAAATCAGTTGAATCTTCGTAATGAAAAGAGAGGTGATCAAATGCTACCGAATCTTTAAATTCAGTTAATTCAATTGCCTCCGGCTTATCTTTGATTGAAGGTTCTGTGTCAATTATTTCAAAAATTCTATCGCCTGCTGCGCTTGATTCCTGAATGCGGTTATTAACAGTGCTTAATTCCTTAATTGGCGGCATTAGCTGGAATATAGCGAAAAGAAATCCAAAAAATTCACTTGCCTTTAATGTGTTGCTTTGAAGAACAAGCACACCGCCATAATAAATAATTACTGCGCCTACTGTTACGCTTAAAAATTCAGTAAGAGGAGAGGAAGCATTTCTTATTCTATAAATTCTTAACATTGTCTTGAAAAAACTCTTTGTCTCGGTGGTAAATTTTTTGTTCTCATAGTCTTCCATTCCGAACGCTTTAACTATTTTAACTCCTGAAATAGTTTCTTGAAGAATGCTCGTTATATCAGCCATTTTAGCCTGTACAATTGTACTGTACTTTCTAAGTTTTAATCCTATTCCTGCAATTATCAGCATTGAAAAAGGAAGGACAACAAAGGAGAGCAATGTAAGCTGCCAGCTAATGCTGAGGGCTATTCCGACCAGGACAACTATGGTTAACGGTTCTCTAATTAAATTTAGAAATGCTGCAGAAATACTGTTCTGAACAACGGTAACATCGTTTGTAATCCTGGAAATTAAATTTCCAATCCGTTCTTGTTTGAAATAACTCATAGGCAGCTGATGAAGGTGCATATAAGCTTTGTCGCGTATGTCTTTCATCGTCCCTTGTTCTACATAAGAAAGGAAATACGCCTGGAGATAACCGAAAATATTCTTGAATAAAAATGTAAATACAACGAGTAAACATATTCTGAAAAGTGCATCAATTTTGTTGCCGCTGAATACAAAGCCGTTAAAGGTTGTCGTTACATCGTGTTCTATTCTTAGAACCCAATTGGGAAGAAGGCTTGATGCATTTTCTAAAGCGGCAGGCTGTTGTACTGATTCTTGCGTTCCTGATTGCTGGAATAAGGTATCAAGAAGTGGAATAGTTAAGTAAACGGAAAGTGCATTTAAAATTGCGAAAAGAATTGTGCAGATGACCGAGATTACCAAGTGCTTCCAGTAAGGTTTTACAAAAGACAATATCCTAAAATATGTTTTCAAGCGTTATGACCCGGAGTTTGTGTAACACCTTGCAAGCCGCATCCTCCTTTAATTTTTATAGTATTGAAGTTCTTTAGTGATCTAATCTCGAAGATTTCTATAGAAGAAGTATTCCCAAATCCATTGTCAAAAATCAAAAAATCATTTATAAGTAAAAAATTTCCTACTCCGCTGACATTCCATTGATGGATAATTTTGTTTTCTCTTATCGAATAAACAAAAATGCCCGACATTCCGCTTCCCAGTTTATTAGTTAAATTTTCAGTTGAAGTATTCGCTGTAGAAAAGACCACAAACTTTCCATCATCCGTCCAGCTTGTTTGCTTCAAATCCTGATTCACTGATGTTATTAAAATATTTTTTCCCGAAGAAATTATCTGCAAAAAGATCGAAGTAGATATAGAATCGGCAGAAAATATTCTATATTTGCCGTTCGGTGAAATATTATTGCCTTTAGTTTTAGGCGGATTCGGGTAGCCGTCCTTAGTGATATCGTATGTTTTTGTTTGCACCATTAATTCTTTTCCGTAGGTGTTAAAATATCCGGTAGTTTGATTTACGTAAGTCACATTACCTTTATCGGGTGAATTAAGAATAATTTTAAAGGCATTCTTTGTTTCCCACGAAGTGAAAACCTGAAACCCGCTGCCGATATTCTCTAAGAAAAAAACCTCCGAAGATTTTGCATTTAAAAGATAAAGCCTAACATTCGTGAGATATGAAAAAATTCCTAACTTGCTTATATTTTCAGCGGTTATGAAGAATGCGAAATTTTTATCCGGTGAATATGAAAGTTGAAGGACATTTTCATATTTATTAAACCAGAATTTTGCAGACTTTTTCGAAGAAAAATTATATTTGTATAATCCTGGCTTTTCATTAATTATTCCCACAAAGTAAAAATATCCTGAGCTTCCGGAGGATTTTTTCTCGTTCTTTCTTAAGCTACTTTGCGCGTTACCGTCATTTCTCTTTTCATTACAGCCGGAAAATATTGAAACATAAAAAACAATTGAGATGAATAATAAATATCTAAGCTTAAACATCAACTAAGGCCTGCAATTTTCAATAACAAACTTAATATTAAGTTTATGAAATTCATAAAATATCCCCACAAAGGGCTGTATATTAAGAACATCAAAATTATTGAACCATAGATTCCTAACCTCAAAATTTGCGCAGTATATTTATTAGGAAATAGATCGAACAAAATAAAAGAACCGTCAAGCGGGGGTACTGGAATTAAATTAAAAGCAAATAAAAATATATTTAGAAATACGCCGTACCAAAGAAAGTTTAATAAATATTTAGACTGCCCGTAACCCGACTTAAAAACAGTTACGAAAGCAATAAAAAATAAAATTGATAAAATAAAATTTGAAGCAGGACCGGCAAATGAAACTATTGCATCATCTTTGTAAGGATCTTTAAAGTTGGATCTCTTTACTGGCACCGGTTTTGCCCAGCCAATAAGCGCAAACCCTGAAGCAAAAGAAGCAATGGGCATTAAATAAGTGCCTATTAAATCCGCGTGCTTAAATGGATTTAATGTTAGCCTTCCTTGATTTTTTGCAGTGTCGTCTCCAAACAAACTTGCCGTAATAGCATGAGCAAATTCATGAACCGAAATTGAAATAAAAAATATTGGCAAAAATGTTAAAAATGAGATTAATTTATCGCTAACGTGTATTCCAGACAATTGTTTATCCTCTCGGGTGAAAATCTTTGTGAACTTGTTTAATGTATTCTCTGTCAATGTGTGTGTAGATTTGCGTTGTTGAAATATCTACATGACCAAGCATTTCTTGTACAGCGCGAAGGTCTGCCCCTCCTTCTAACAAATGTGTTGCGAATGAATGTCTAAAAGTATGCGGATGAATTTTTTTGTTTATCCCGGCTTCTTTAGAGTATCTTTCCACAATTTTCCAAACTCCCATTCTTGAAAGCTTTGTGCCGCGATTATTTAAGAAAACATAATTTTCGCTTTTTGTTTTTTTTTCAAGTAGAGGACGACTTTGATGCAAATACTTTGTAATCCAGTTAACCGCGCTGCTGCCTATAGGTATTAGCCTTTCTTTCGAGCCTTTGCCGAAAACCCTTATCACATCTTCCTTAAAAAAAAGATCTGACAATTTTAAATATGCTAATTCTGAAACCCTTGTTCCGCAAGCGTATAATAACTCCAAAAGTGCTCTGTCTCTTAATCCTAACTTTTCATCAACTTGGGGCATAGACAAAATTGAATCGACTTCTTGTATGGAAAGAACCGACGGGAGGCTTTTTTTTAGCTTTGGAGATGAAAGTTTTTCGACGGGGTTATTTTTTATGTATTTGTTCTTGTATAGAAAAAGAAAGAATCCTTTTATTGATGAATAATATCGTGCTGCCGAATTTACTGAAAGCCCAAGATTGCTCAACGCCTTGAAAAATGCAGCTAAATGTTTATAATACACAAGCGATGGATCGTTAATGCCAAATTCTTCCAAGAAGCGTATGAAAGCAGTTATATCGCTTTTATAAGATGAAACTGTATTTTCGGAAAGATTCTTTTCTAATCTTATAAGAGATAAATATTCTTTTAAAAATATTTCCATTATTCCAGTTTCTCGTCCGTACTTTTTTCTAATTCATCTTGCTTTGGGTAACGTATCCTGTGGTGGCGTTGCCCTACCAAAATGCTTGTAAACGACTCTTTGATTCTCGTTAAATCATGGAAGGTAATTGGCGCATCATCAAGTTGATTTTCATCTATCCTTGTTTGAATTATATGTCCAATTACATTTTCAACTTTTAGCGGGTCAGGATCTTCAATTGATCTAACGGCTGATTCGCAGCCATCAGCAAGCATAACAATTACAGTTTCCTTGGTGTTGGGTTTTGGACCAGGATATCGATAATTATCAATATCTACTTTTCCTTCTCCGTAAAGTTTTTTTGCCTTATCGTAGAAATAAGAAATTACAGTTGTGCCGTGATGCATAGGAATAAAATCTATTATTTCCTTCGGAAGTCTATATTCTTCACCGAGGACGATTCCTTCTTTTACATGTTTAACAATTAAACTTACGCTTTCTTCAGGCGAAAGATTTTCATGGACATTTAAATTGTTTAATTGATTCTCAACAAAATTTTGCGGCATTATGGTTTTACCGATATCATGATAATAAGCGCCCACTCTTGCCATTAATGGATTTGCTCTTATACTTTCAGCCGCAGCTTCGGCAAGTGTCCCCATTGTCATCGAGTGATTGAATGTCCCAGGCGCTCTTCGGGCTAAGTCTTTTAATAACGGGCGGTCAAAGTTTGATAATTCAACAAGCGTAAGGTCGGTTGTAATTTTAAAAATCTTTTCAAAAAAGATTAACAATCCGTAAGTAAGCACCGGACTTATCAAAGCATTCGTTCCGGCAAATGCGGACTCTATCAAAATTTGGTTTAAAGGAGCAAATCTCTCTAATCCGAAAGCTAAAATTGTTGTAAGATAACCGATCAAAACAAAGAGAAATGATCTGAAAATTTGAGAACGGTTTTTAATATCTCTAACTGAAAAAACTGATAGCACACCGGCGAATAAGTTCATGACTGCAAAAGTATAATCATTGCTTCTTAATGCACCGAGAATTAAAACCGTAATTACCGTACAGTAAAATCCAACTCTTGAGTCAAAAATTATTGTTATTAGCATCGAAGAAACGGGCACAAATATTAAAAACTGCAGAGGAAAATCAACCGACACTTGATTGATCATATAGGCAATGAAAGAGATGAATACAAAATTTAAAGCCAGCAGTAAAATTTTAATGTTATCATGAAAGATTTTTTTTCTGAATAAGAATAGATAGATTACAAGTAGAGTTAATAGTGAGGAAATATGCAGAACCTTGCCGAGGAATTGAAGCAAATTACCTTCACTGCCGACCTGATCACCTTTTGCAGCTTTATATGAATCAATTTTTAATTTTGCCTCTTTTGTTATTCTGTCATGCTTGGCAATTATCCTTTCGTTCTCATTAACAATTCCGTTGTATCTTGAAACATTGCTTACTGCTTGGATAGTCTCTTCTTTTGTTAAATCAGGGCTGAAAATTACATTTGCATAAATAAAATGACCAATGTACTCATATAAAGCCTTTTTAATTTCCGGAGTTAAAGGGAGCTTGTGAATTGCATTTTCAGCTTTAACTTGCATGGAACCGATATTTCCAATATCTGTTATATTTTCTATTTGGTCTATATTACCTGTTCTGATTGCTATGCTGTCGTGAAGCGATGGAGTTTGTGTTGTGTCAATTATATTACTATGATAAACACTTTCTAAAATGTCTTCTGTAGGCAAAAATATTAGTCTTGTAAAAATGTTTTGAATGGAGTTTTTTTTATCTTCTTTTGCAAAATTTCGAAAAGTCTTAAATGATTCGTAACTTAAGAATGTAGGATTTAGCCCAGTTGAATCCCCCTTTCTGGAAGAAGACTCAATATATTTTATTAGAAATTTATCATAATTTTTTAGTGAGTCTATAGCTCTTTGCCCAGTGTCGATTTTTTTTAGATAAACAGGATAAATATTCCCTTTGGCCGCTTTGACTTGGGCCTTATATGCTTCGGGGTCTTTTAAAATTGGGAAACTAAAAGGCGCTATTAAATCATCGTGAATCCATATTGAACCAACCGCCACTTCCGATTCGATCGATTCGCCTTTCGGAAACATAAGTGCAATAAGTAAAACCGTAACTATTCCGATAATGAGTTTTACCCGGAGACTTGTTCTATATTTAATTTCTACTTTTTTTGCCATAATTGATAAATTTAATTAGAAATATTTAAGATCATCACCGTATCATTCTGCAAAAACTTCTTATTAAATTGTATTTAATATAACAATTTTACAAATATAACTCATGCCGGGACGCAAAGTATTATAAGATACCTCTAAAAACTAAATCTTTTGATACCCCTTTTTTATTGAACACTGCTATTAGTGCTTTGCAAAGAAAAATCTGTGCAAAGATTTACTTATTTGAATGAGACTGTGTCAATTTTGTCACACTATTTTTTCTGCAATTTTTAGGTAAGAATTATAGGCTTGGTGGAGGCTTGTTATAGGCTTGTTAGAAGCCTGGTAGAAATGAAGAAAATTTAGGCAAAAAACAGAGGGGAAAAAGACTAAGGTGTGACAAAATGGCCGACATCATCATGCTATGGGAAAGACGTATAGATTATATTTAATTAGCTATCATTATGCAGAAAATTTTAGATATAATGGGAATCTCTATAGACTGGAAGACTGGAATAATGGGAAATTCCACTTGGACTTAATTTTTTCAACCTCAAATTTTCTTCCTTTGGTTAAAGAATAATTAACCTTAAATTTCATTATTAAAAATTTTTATAGAAATACCGGGTTTACAAAACTCCCAACATTTATAAATCAAAGTAAAGTGAGGTTAATATGTTTGACGGTAATTACAAATTCACCTGCGTTGATCGATTTCTAAAATATGTAAAATACGATACCCAATCAGATGAAGAATCTACAAGTTTTCCATCTACTGCAAAGCAAAAAGTTCTCCTTGCTGATTTAGCTGAAGAATTAAAAGAAATGGGGTTGAAAGACTCTCACATGGATGAGTGGGGTTATGTAATGGCAACGCTACCATCAAACACAATTAAGAAAGTTCCGGTAATCGGATTTATTGCTCACGTAGATACTTCTCCTGCTGTTACCGGCGCGAATGTTAATCCCCAAGTTCATAGAAATTATCAAGGCGGAGATATTAAATTACTAAATGACCCAAACCAGGTAATTAAAGTTTCCGATAACCCTGATCTTGCAGGCATGATCGGTTATGATATTATTACCACTGACGGCACAACTTTGCTTGGAGCTGATAATAAATCAGGAGTTGCCGAAATTGTGGATGCCGTAAATTATTTTTTGTCCCATCCCGAAGTTAAGCACGGCGAAATTAAAATTTGTTTTACGCCGGACGAAGAAGTCGGAAGAGGCACTGAAAAATTTGATGTGAAAAAGTTTAATGCTTTTTGCGCTTATACTGTTGACGGGCAAACGCGTGGCGAAGTTGAAATTGAATCCTTTAGCGCAGACTCTGTTTCGATCAAAATCCATGGGAAAAATATTCATCCCGGTTATGCAAAAAATAAAATGGTCAACGCTATTAAAGTTGGCACTACATTTCTCGATTCTCTTCCCAAAGACCGATTGTCTCCGGAAACAACCGAAGGACGCGAAGGTTATGTCCATTGCACAAACTTTAATGGCAACGAGGAATTAACAATCTTAAAATTTATTATCCGGGATTTTCAAACGAGCAAGTTAAAAGAGTATGAAGAATTTCTAAAGGACTTAGCAGAGAAAGCTGTTTCTAAATTCCCAGGAGCAAGATTGGAATTTGAAGTATTTGAGCAGTATCGCAATATGAGGGAAATTCTTGATAAGCATGCTGAAGTAGCTGGTAATGGACTTGAAGCAATGAAAAGGCTTGGAATTGTGCCTATTCAAAATCCAATACGCGGCGGAACGGACGGTTCAAGGTTATCCTTTATGGGGCTTCCGACGCCTAACATTTTCGCGGGCGAACATTCATACCATTCAAAGTTGGAATGGGTAGCTATTCAAGATATGGAAATGGCGGTAAAAGTTATTGTTGAAATTAGTAAGGTTTGGGAAGAGAAGGCGTAATTAGTTTGTAGTATGTGGTTTGTAGGTTGTTGTGGTTTGGATTCGATAATGTAATTGTTAAACAGGGAATATAAATGAGTACAAAATATAATGATTGATGAATTGATTCCAAGATTAAGTGTTTTTATAAATTATATGGATACAAAATCTAAGTAAAATGATTAATCTGCCACAACAAACTATAAACAACACACGACAAACTACTCCCGAGCTTATGGCTCCCGCGGGGGATTGGACTATGCTTGTTACCGCCGTTAATGCAGGTGCAAATGCTGTCTATTTCGGTGTGGAAAAATTAAATATGCGCGCTAAAGCGGCTAACTTTTCCACTGAGGAGCTACCGAATGTTACGGCATTTTGCAAGGAACGAAACGTTAAAACTTATCTTACTCTTAACACAATAATTTATGAAGAAGAAATTGCCGAAGCTGAAGAAATTATCTCTGCCGCTAAAAATTCCGGAGTAGATAGAATAATTTGCTGGGATCTTGCAATTACCCAAATATGCCGCAAATATGATATGCCGTTTTGTATTTCTACACAGGCATCTATCTCAAATTCTTTAAGCGCAAACTTCTTTAAAAGCCTAGGGGCAGTAAGAGTTGTTCTTGCGAGAGAATGTTCGCTTGAAGAGATAAAAAAAATTCGCACTTCAACTGATCTCGAAATTGAAGCATTCATCCACGGAGCTATGTGCATTGCTGTTAGCGGACGCTGTTTTATGAGTCATCATCTTTTTGGAAAAAGCGCAAATCGCGGTGAATGTATTCAACCTTGCCGCAGAGAATATGAAGTGATTGATAACTCAATTGATAAATCAATGATTATAGGAGACGATTATGTTTTATCGCCTAAAGATTTATGCACCATAGAATTTATAGATCAGCTAATTGAAGCCGGAATAGATTCTTTCAAAATTGAAGGAAGAAAAAGAAGTCCCGAATATGTTGCAAAAGTAGTCTCTGTTTACCGCAAAGCAATTGATTTATATTTTGAAGGTAAACTTACCGCCGAAATAAAAAAAGATTTTCTTGCTGAATTAGAAAAAGTATATAACCGTGGATTCTCTGCAGGATTCTATTTTGATAAACCAAGTTCCTCTGAGTATGCCGATATATACGGCAGCAAAGCAACGACGCGCAAAGCATACGTCGGCAAAGTTCTTAACTATTTTAAAAAAGCAAACACAGTATTTGTATCGCTTGAATCGGGTAAGATAAAATTAGGTGATGAGATTTTAATTATAGGTGCAACGACAGGGGTTGTTTCCCTTAAAATAAATAATATTTTGAAAGATGATGTTGCAACAAATGAAGCGTCAAAGGGGGACAACATAACCTTTCCATGTCAAGAATTAGTGCGCCCCCATGATTCGGTTTATATCGTTATTCAAATTGTTTCTTAAATTTCTCAAACTGATTTTTCAAATCTTCTAATTTTGTTTTTAATAATTCATGTTCTTTCTGTAATTCCTCAATTTTGTTTTGTTCATTCGTGGCTGCACTATCCTTTTGATCGTTGCTTTTTTCGGTATCCGGCATACCTGAAAGCAAATGCGCGTAACGCGATTCCTTCATTCCTGTTTGTCTCGGAAGTTTTACAATCAAAGGATTTTCCAATTCCATTAAATTTTTTAAAATCTCCTCAACTCGTGCTAAGCTTTCAAAGTTAAACATTCTTCCGGTACGTCCTTTAATTTCGCCGGTAGTTTGTGCTCCACGAAGCATTAGCACACACATAATAGCGGTTTCTTCCGGCGATAAATCCAATTTCTCAGTAAAAGACTGCCGGTATTTTGCTACTCTTATATCGCTTCCAGTTACTCTTCTTGCCAATGCTTTGCTGCGAAGACTATCCAAAGTTGTTTCAATTATTTTTTCATCAAATGAAACAACAGGGTCCCTATTTGTTTTTTGATTGCAAGCATTCATCAAAGAATTTACTGTTAACGGATAATATTCAGGGGTTGTCAATTCTTTTTCAATGAGCGTTCCGATGATACGAACTTCCTCAAAAGTTAAATCTTCCATCTAAATTCCTTAATATAATTTGTAATTGCTTAATCATAAAAATATAAATGCGGCATTAAAAGGGAAAGTAGAAATTCAAAAAGACTAAATTGAATAGGCTTATTTATGGTAATCAAATTCCATAAGAAACCGGCTTACTGCCTCGCATCCATTTTGCAGAAATTCTTTATTTATATTTTCAATATAACTCCGGTAAGTGTTTTTATCCTCTATAATTCCGGAAATAAGTTTTGGAAGTTTTTTAATGTTCGGCTCGTAAATCCCCATTTTTTTCTCAACGAGATATTCCATGTTCCCCTTTTCCTGTTCCCAAATATAGTTTGTAATAACCTGGATTTTCTTACACATTAAAATTTCCATGAATGTCGATGCGCCGCATTTTGTTATAACAATATCCGAAATATTTAATATCTCATAAATAAAGTCTATATATCCGTAAATTTTCAAATTACTTAAATTACTTTTTTCTTTAAGGTCTAATGCTTCTCTGTATAGAGACTCATTCTTGCCGCATATAATTGCAATCTCGATTTCCTTTAAATTGTTTGAAAGAACTTTTAATATCCTTAGCCCCTGCGGTATCCCATCTCCGCCGCCTAATATTAGAATAATGTCCTTATTAATGTCATAACCCAATTTCTTTTTTAATGTAGGAATTTGATTTGATTGAATCGGGTTTGAAAATTTTTCGTTAAGTATGAATGGAAATAAGTGAAGTTTATCCCTGCTTATTCCTTTATCTATGCACCAGTTTTTTAGTCTCTCACTGAAGACAATAAAATCCTGATCTTTTCTTAAAAACCATAACGGATGCGCTGTGTATGGGTCTGTAACTACTGTGATTACCGGGATTGTTATTTTAAGTTCTTCTAAAACTTCATGCAATGGTTGAATAAGGAAAAAATGGAATATGATTACTTTATCCGGTTTTGTTGCACTGAAAATTTCACGTAAATAAGGTTTAACATGAAATGAAATAGTATTGCTGCTAATTTTTCCTATAATGAAAACCTTATATACTGCATATATGGTTTGATATAACCACCTTGCCTTTGCTTGCAAAATTCTATAACCGTCCTCAATTATCCATTTAACAATTTTGTTTGTCTTAGTAAAACCATCAATGAGGATTGGCTCTACTTCATCTCCAAAATTTTGTACAAGTGTATTGGCTATCGATTTAGCCGGCGCTAAATGACCGCCGCCAGTTTTAAGATATAATAAAAAATATTTCTTCTTTTGATTCATAATTTATTAACGAAGAATAGGTGAATCTTCATGAGACATTTTGCCGGTCTCAAGTACTTCAAGAATTTTATAAGTACCAAGTTTTCTTGCTTTTAAGAACCCCGACCACGCTGCTTCTGCAAGCCTTCCTCTATTAAGCAAATCAAACAACCATTGATCTGTGTATTCCGGGTTTTCCTGCTTAATTCCTGCTTGTATTTCAGACAACCATTTTGCATTAAATTGTTCCTGCGATCCGATAGGTGGCGTCATAATTATTGGAAGTCCTAAACCAGCATAAAACGAAAGTTCGCTCGGCTTTGTCCATAATATGTCTGTTGTACGAATCGCCTCGTTAAACATAACAAAATAATCCTCTAATTTATCCGAATAAATAATATTAATATTCTCATTGTCGAGGCTGATTTCTTTCTTCACATTCTCAAAATAATTCTTTACTGTTTCTTTTGTGCCGGCGGCTAAGTTCAATCTAATTTCTCCTTCTTGCAATTTCCTTTTTAAGCTTAAAGCAATAGTTCTAGCCATTTCCTTTTGAGCACCTGCTCCTCCGACACTAAAGGTGATGGTGAGCTTTCGTGCATCTTCAAATTTACAATTATCTTCGCCAAGGAAATATTTTACGCCCATTTCATGCATTTCCCAAAATCGATTGTTTGGATCGAGGTAAAACAATCGTTGCGTTAAGTCTGCTTTTAATATTCTCAAATCCTTTCCACCTAGCAAATTATCCGACAGCGGGAATCCTGTGGTAAAAATCCTTTCAGTGGGAACACCGTAAGCACTTAGTCTTTGTGCTGCTTTTCCGCATGGCGCAAAATAAATTATTCTGCTTTCCCATGGCTCCTCCGCCACCCAAACTCTGTTCAAATCGGCATCGCAAATAATACAATAGATACTGTCGTATCCATTTATATCTGCAGCTATTGCAGGAGCAAAAAAGGAGGTCACTAATGGTAAATGTTTCGTGCTGATTTTTTTCAACATTCCCGAGCATAGTCCCTTTTTTATACTCGATGTTAAAAGGTCAACTTGAAAAGTTTTGTTAGATAAATTTCTCATCGGATAAAATGAAGGGATGCGAAGAAATGAATCTAAAATATTAAATACTGGGTTTCCGATAAAAGGAATACCTTTGGCGCGTGAAAGAAATTCATAGACATAAAGAAGCCTTTCCCATAAGATTTTTTCTGATGGCGATACTCCATCGTTAGCACCTACTAAAATAATTTCTTCTTCTGCAATTTTGCGTAATGGATCAACCGCTCGAAGATGACCATATCCCATACTTGCCGATACAACCCACGCTTTAATTTCTGATTCCAATTTGTAATCCTGTTGAAAATATTTTTTCTAAGCTATTGTAAATATAAAACTTGAATTGTTAAGAAGATGTTAAGAAATGATCATCCAATCCGATATAGGGTCACTCTCTGACGCTTTAATTTAGATACCGTTATTTTTATTTACTTAAGTTTTGTTCTAAATTCTATTATATTTCAACCGAAAAGTTAATCGGTCTTCAATTGTAAATCTATTTTTGAAAATTTTCCAGAAGATTTTTATGAATTATAAATTAAGCAAAGCCATTATCTTCCTATTTGTATCCATAGCTTTTTCGGTTACCTTAAAATTATTTGCTCAGATAAACGATCCGAATTTTAATGAACGATTCAATCTTTCAAGCTATACGGTTTTTACTCCCGGCAACGATGTAACAGTAAATCTTTTCTCTAACTCAAAAACTAATAATAATTTTCAATTCAGACTTTTTAAGATCACCGATCCGGTTAATTTTTTTTCAAAAATAGATAAGAATTCCCTCAGGATAAACTTTGATATCTGGGCAAATGACAGGCAAATTTTGCTGAAGTATACAAAGCTGGTTAAGCAATGGGATGCGGAAATAAATACTTCCGGAAATTTTGGGGCTAATAATAATCTTGACGTGGGAAAAATTGACGAAGCAGGCACTTATATTCTTCAGGCAATAAAAGGGAACCATGTTGCTTATTGCGGAATTGCGGTTACAAACACAGCTATCATCTATAAAAATAGCGGCAGGCAGGTTCTTGCCTTTGTTGCCGATTCCAAAACCGGAGATGTAATTAAAAATGTCAAATTCAGTTTATATAACGACAATAAACTCATTGCTAAAAAAGATGCCGATAGCTCAGGTTTAGCTCTATTTTCAATTAAGGGAAATATTGACTTCAGCGACGAGAATGCGTTGCTGGTTGCCCAAACTAAAGACGAAACAATTTTAAGCGATCCTTATTTTTATTTCCGGCTCGACGCAAAACCTTACACCGCCTATATCTATACGAATCAACCTGTTTATCGCCCCGGGCAAACTGTTTTTTACAAGGCTATCATCCGTGAACGAAATGGCAATGGTTTGATAAATGTTGCCGGTGAAAAATTTAAAATCATAATAAGAACGCAAAAGAGGAAAGATATTTTTTCTCAAGAGATGACAACAAACGAGTTCGGTGCAATATCCGGAAGTTTTAAGCTTAGCGATGATGCCGAACTTGGCAATTATTCCATCATTGCTGCTAAAAATAATCAACCTTACTTTGGTTCATTCAGCGTCGAAGAATATAAAAAGCCGGAATATTTGGTCACTGTTTCCACTGCTAAAAATCAATATGCGGTAACAGACACGATTAATGCGATAATTTCTGCTAAGTATTATTTCGGCTCTCCTGTTACGGCTGGAACGGTTAATGTAAAAGTATTTAGACAGCGTTATTGGAGACCGTGGTGGCATGGTTCCGCGTTTGCATGGTTCTATAACTCATTCAATATGGGGAAAATTAACTATCATAGCCCAAATGAATTAATTACTCAACAAGAAGGAACTCTTGATAAAAACGGGCAATTTATTTTCCATTATACGGTTGATTCAACTTTAAGTAATGACTTTACTTATACTATCGAAGCTGAGGTGACAGATAATTCGCGCCAAACCGTCTCAGGCTCTGAGGATATTTTTGTTACAAGAGGCAGCTTCAATATTTCTACTTCTCCGGATAAATATTTTGTTGAAGCCGGAAGACCGATTGACTTAAATGTTACTGCCTCCGATTTTATAAATAAACCCGTAAAGACTGAATTCGAATTAGTTGTAAATTACCCGGAACAAAATATTCAGGGTAAAAATTATTTCAGACCTCCGGACGACACGATTCACGGTTCAACGGATTCTACAGGAAAAGGCGTTATCTCTTTTCTTCCGCGACAGCTTTATCAGGGAAGCTATAATTATTTGGTCATTGCTCACGATGAAAAAGGTAGAAAAATTACTGCTGCCGGTTATTTTACCATCGGCGCTTTTCACGGAAATACATTTGAGGGGAATAGGTACGGAGCTCAGATTGAAACAGATAAAGACTCGTATATCAAAGGAGATACTCTCACAGCTGCCATTTTCCTTTCTCAGCCAAACGCACAGATTCTTGTTAGCTACGAGGCGGCTAATTTTCTTGGCTATAAAATTTATGACGTAAAAGGTACTTCGCTGAATATAAAAGAAAAGCTAACAACTGATTTTGCGCCAAGCTTCAATATTTCCGTTACCTTTATGAAAGATAAACAGCTTTACACAAGCTCGAAGTTGATCGGAGTGCTTGATAAAGACAAGCTGCTTAACATTTCTTTGAAGCCGTCAAAGAAAATCTTTAAGCCTGGCGAAGAAGCTTCTTATAAAATATTGGTGACGGACCAAAAAGGAAAGCCGGTTAAGAATGTAGACCTTTCCTTTGGTATGATTGACGAGAGTATTTATTCTATCATGAAAGATAACACGCCGGAGATTCAAAACTTTTTTTATGCACCAAAATATTCTTTCACTCCGGTTTATAGTTCGCTTCAAAATAATAATTACAACGGCTCTAGCCGAAGGCTGCTGCTAACGGATAAAGTTTTATATAATGCAAAAAAACTTAGCGAAAAAGGAAACGCCGGTCTTTCAGGTAAACTAATTTCCCGCCCCGGTTTTGTAAAATATGATAATATTTTTGTCCTCCTTAGCGGTGAAAAGTATTTTTACAAAATTAAAGCCGATACCCTCGGCAATTTTAATTTTAGAGATATTGTAGCCGGTAATTATGATTTTTACATTCTTCTTGATAACGCCGAATTGCTTTACAAAGGAAAAGTTGACGTAACCGGAATGGCTTCTCAAAACTTTGATATGGGGGATTTTCAAAACACAATTCCAACCCCGCCCTCTCCACGATTTCTTGGCGGGCAAGATTTTGTTAAAATGAATTCCGGAATTTCTCGGACTATAGCGACACAACAAGGAATAATGTTCAAGGGAATGAGCGAAACACAATATATTCAACCGCAGCTAAGATCAAATTTTGTCGATGCGCTTATCTGGAAACCTGATGTAGTTACTAATGAAAACGGTATTGCCGATGTTAATTTCAAAATGCCGGATAATTTAACTACCTGGCGAGCTACAGTTAAAGGTATAACTGCAAACACGGAAGCCGGGCAACAAGAGGATAAAATTATTTCAAGAAAAAATTTATTGATACGAATAGAAGCTCCGAGATTCTTTAGGCAGGGTGATGAGGTTACCATTTCAACAATCGTTCATAATTATTTAAACGGAATAAAGAAAGTTAAAATTTCTTTTGCACCAAAAAATATTCAACTTGTTGAATCGAAAATTGATCAGCCGGGATCAAGTAAAAATGAAAAATGGGAGAAAAGAAATTCCTATTCAATTCCGGTTCAAAATAATTCCGAAGTAAGAATTGATTGGAAAGTCAAAGTTACTGCACCCTCAGATAGTGCGGTATTGCTTGCAGAAGCATTGACTAATGAAGAATCAGATGCAGTGGAAATAAAAATCCCGGTACATCCGGCAGGTATAAAAGAAATTAATCCATTAATTGCAGATATTTCCGGAAACAATTCCATTAAGAATATTGATTTTATCATTCCTAAGAACTCAGATATTCGAGCCGCGAAATTTTCATTCTCGGTTTCACCTTCACTTGTAGGGACAATAATAAAAGCGCTTGACGATCTCGTTGGATATCCTTACGGTTGCGTTGAACAAACAATGAGCCGGTTCTTACCATCGATAATTGTCGCAACTACTTTTAAAGAAATAAATGCTCCTTTAAAAGCGGAAACCTTAAAGGAGCTACCGGTGGACGTTGATGCGGGGTTAAAAAGATTGTACGGCTTTCAGCATCCTGATGGCGGTTGGGGTTGGTGGACTAACGACCAGACAAATCCATATATGACTGCCTATGTTATCTACGGAATGAGCCTTGCTAAAAACGCTGGATTCTCAGTAGATTCAACTTCGTTTAATTATGGAATAGAGAACCTGACAAAACAATTAAAAAATTATAATAGCTTAGACCCGACAACAATTGCTTTTATGATTTATGCATACACGACGGCAATGGCTGGAAATAATTTTGATCATTTAACCTATGTCAAAATTATAGATGAACTAATTCAAAAAGATTTAAACCCATATTCTCTCGCTTTGATTTCTATTGCTTTGAATAATATGAACTCCCAAACACTTCTCCATTCCGTTTTAGAAAAATTAACAAAGTCTGTTCAAGAAGAAAAATCATTTGCTTTCTGGAGCGGTAAGCAGTGGCATTATTCATGGCAGGAAGATAAAGTTCAAACTACGGCATTTGCGGTAAAAGCTTTGTTGAAAAACAATTTAGATCCTGAGCTTATTTCCAAAGCAGTAAGGTGGCTGTTAAACCAGAAGCAGGGATTTTCATGGCAATCAACTCAGCAAACCGCCAGCGTTATTTTTGCTTTAGCAGATTATCTTAAATCAACTAATGAAATTAATCCAGATTTTGACGTTTCTGTGTTCTTGAATCACAAAAAACTTTTTACTAAGCAATTTACTAAAGAAGATATTTTTAGCGATGAGCCGACAATTAAAATTGATGGCTCTAAAGAGAATTTGTTGAAAAATGGTATAAACAAAATTACAGTAAAGAAAACAGGCAGCGGTAAATTATATTTTAGCGGAGTAAATGAGTTCTATTTGCCTGAGAAAAAGATTGCTGATCCAAATAGCAAAATTGATGTAAAGCGCGAATACTTTGTTCTGAGACCGCAGCAAAGTGATAATAAAATCATTTATTCAAAAGAAAAACTTAACGGTACGGTAGAGTCTGGCGATTTAATTCTTGTTAAAACTCATGTAGAAATAGACGAAAATAATCTTCAATATTTAATTCTTGAAGATATGCTTCCTTCCGGTTTTGAAGCTGTAAAAGATGAAAACAATTTCCAGATTGAAGGTGAAAACAATAACCACTTTTACGGCGGATTTGGATTTAGACCAATGAACTGGTTTTATGCTGATAAAGAATATCATGACGACAAAGTCTCCTTCTTTGTAACCAACTCGACAAAATCAATGAATTTTTCGTACATAATTCGGGCAGAAATACCCGGAGACTTTAAGGTTTCCCCGGCTCGATGCTATCTAATGTACTATCCGGAAGTTATCGGAAGAAGCGCTTCCACAGAGATAAAAGTTCGCGATCGGTAATGAAGTAACGTTATTAATTGACTCTTGGAAAACCTGTCTGCCGCCAGAGTCTGTTGCACAACTTCTAGATGTCATATCGAAGGAGTAATCGACTGAGATATCCCACGTTCAACTTGTGTACTTAAGCTATACATGAGATTTCTCCCTCCGGTCGAAATGACATTTTGGAGTTGTGCAACACTCTCGCCAGGCAGGTTGGAGAAATGGAATTATGCAGTATTTTCATTACCCCAATACTCCATTTCTCCATTTTTCAGCCACTCCATCTTTATTTCCCACGATTCCTCCTTCTTTCCCTCTTATAAGAAATAATCAGGCACTTTAGTTATAAGTTCTTAATTATGAAAACCTTCCTTTGAATAATTCTTTGAAAATTTTGAATAAACTGGTTGGCATATATATTGATTTTTAATTACCATCTGTTAAAGTCTATTTTTTAACAAAAAAGATTGAAAAATGATTAAGGGAACCGTAATTATCGACCGGGATATTTGTAAAGGATGTGAACTCTGTATAGTCGCATGTCCCCAAGAAAGTCTTGGATTATCTAAGCAAATTAACATAAACGGGTACCGCTTTGCTGAACTTGTTCAGGATAATTGTACAGGTTGTGTCAATTGCGCTCTTGTTTGCCCAGATGTGGCAATAACTGTTTACCGTCAGCCAAAATCGGCAATAAAAAATGCCGGTTAAATAGTAATCTATGACCTAAAAACTTTTAATGATTGGTTTTACAAATGGAACAAGAAAAAATATCGAAAAACGAAGCCAGCCAAAACGGTAGGGAAGCCCGGCTTATGAAAGGTAATGAGGCATTAGCCGAAGCCGCAATAAGAGCAGGAATTGATGCGTATTTTGGATACCCAATAACTCCTCAATCTGAAGTGCTGGAATACTTTACAAACGAAATGCCTAAACGCCACGGTGTAGTTCTCCAGGCAGAAAGCGAAGTTGCCGCAATCAATATGATTTACGGTGCTGCAGGCGCCGGCGGACGGGTTATGACATCGTCTTCAAGTCCCGGGATAAGCCTAATGCAGGAAGGAATTTCATATATTGCCTCTGCACAGTTGCCTTGTCTAATTGTTAATGTAAGTCGCGGAGGTCCCGGTTTAGGCACAATTCAACCATCTCAAGGTGACTATTTCCAGGCTGTTAAAGGCGGCGGACATGGTGATTATCATTTAGCCGTTCTCGCCCCTTCTTCTGTTCAAGAAATGGCTGATTTTGTCTTTGACGCTTTTCGCCTTGCAGAAAAATATAGAATTCCCGCTATGATATTAGCCGACGGAGCTTTAGGACAAATGATGGAAAAGGTTATACTCCCCGAAGAAGGCTCTCTTCCAAAAATGCAAAAACCCTGGGCTACTACCGGTAAACCCAATTCTCGTGAAAGAAATATTATTACTTCTCTTTTCATTGAACCTGAAAAAATGGAAATGATAAACCTTGGACTTCAGGAAAAGTATCGCCAGATGCAATCAGAAGTCCGGTTTGAAGAATTTGCTCTCGATGATGCTGATATTGCTCTTGTGGCTTTTGGTCTTTCAGCGCGGATCTGTCAAAAAGTTGTTGACCTCGCAAGGGAAAAAGGTATTAAAGCCGGATTGTTAAGACCAATCACCCTCTATCCTTTCCCTAAAGATATTTTAAGCAAACTTGCCGAAAAGGTAAATTTTATGCTCGTTGTTGAAATGAATGCCGGACAAATGATTGAAGACGTAGCATTGGCGGCTAATGGAAAATGTCCTGTCTATTTTAAAGGTAGAATGGGCGGAATGATTCCCTCGCCGGAAGAAGTCCTAAAAGAATTGGAATCTCTTGTTGAAAAACAAAGCGTAAGTCAAGATTAAAAGGAAAAATCTATGGAAATGATAATGGAAACAGAGACAGCAACTACTTTAAATGGTTTTGAACTGGTTTACAAAAAACCTTCTACATTGACTGATACACCTTTTCATTATTGCCCCGGATGCGGACATAGTGTTGTGCATAGACTTTTGATGGAAGTAATAGAAGAATTGGGGATTCAGGAACAAACCGTTGGTGTCGCTCCTGTTGGATGCTCGGTCTTTGCCTATAATTATATGAACATCGATATGCAAGAAGCAGCTCACGGAAGAGCCAGTGCTGTAGCGACCGGGATCAAAAGAATTTTACCTGATAAGTTTGTGTTTTCTTATCAAGGTGATGGAGACTTAGCTGCCATTGGAACAGCCGAAACGGTTCATACAGTGAATCGCGGTGAAAATATTTTAATGATTTTCATTAATAATGCAATTTACGGAATGACCGGTGGGCAAATGGCGCCGACTACTTTGCTTAAACAAGTTACGTCAACTTCTCCTTACGGAAGAAATAAAGAAGCAATGGGTTATCCGCTAAAAATAACTGAACTTCTTGCTCAACTTCCAGGCGCATACTATGTTTCAAGACAAGCCGTTTACAATGTAAATGCCGTAAGAAAATTAAAGAAGGCAATTGAAAAATCTTTTGCCTATCAAAAATTAAATAGAGGAACAAGTTTTATTGAAGTCGTTTCAAACTGTCCATCCGGTTGGAAGATGACACCGGTTGAAAGCAATGTATGGCTTGAAAAAAATATGTTTCCGCAATATCCTTTGGGCGATATTAAAACGCCGAAAGATTAATAATCCTAATAATGTTTTGAAGGAATTCATAAAATGGATAAAGCTCATGAAATAATCTTTGCAGGTTTCGGCGGTCAGGGAATCCTGTCAATGGGACAAATTATTTCTTACTCCGCTATGATCGAAAATAAGGAAGTAAGCTGGATGCCTTCCTACGGGCCTGAAATGCGTGGCGGTACTGCAAACTGCATTGTAATAGTTTCTCCATCTAGAATTAGCTCCCCGATTATCTCAAGATTTGATTCCGCCATTGTTCTCAATCAGCCTTCTCTTGAAAAATTTGAACATGAAGTTAAACCTGGCGGACTTTTGATTTATGAAGAATCTACCATTATTAATCCGCCCAAAAGAAATGATTTGGAAATTTTATGTGTTCCTGCTAATGAAGAAGCGCAGAAACTCGGCAAGAAGCAGGTTGCAAATATGATTTTAGTCGGAGCTTTTCTTGCAAGACGTCCTATAGTAAAAATTGAGACCATAATAAAAGCTTTGGAAAAAGTTTTACCTGAACGTCATCATCATTTAATTCCCCTTAATGAACAAGCTTTGATGATCGGACAAAAAATAGCAAACCAAATGGAAAAGGAAATTATTCAACTTTAATATGATGTCATTCATCATAGAAAAGAGAAAGAAAGATGAAAATAGAAGATGTAAGATGTGTTCATGCCTGCAAAAACACCTGTGCAATGTTGAATGAATCGCTGCGCAAAGAGGCGGCAATTGTCCGCTTTTATGAAAGCATCCTGGAAGATTGTAATTTGCCTGAAGTTAGAAGCTTTGTAGAAACCACAATTGAAGAAAGAAGAAAGAGTATATTAAAAATCATTCAAAAGCTGAATGAAATTCATGCCCGCTCACAAGTTGTCGATGGAATGATTTCAAGCTTTAATAATATTGACGGATAGGGGAAGCGTCAATATTATTATAGTTTGACTAACGGTAAATGAATGAGTATATTTACATAACAAATTTAACATCGCGGGGTGGAGCAATTGGTAGCTCGTCGGGCTCATAACCCGAAGGTTGTAGGTTCAAGTCCTGCCCCCGCTACAAAAAAAAGCCTGGTAGAAAAATCGGGCTTTTTGTCTTTTATAAAGTCAAGATATTTTAGTTCTTTTAAAAGCATAGTAGAATGATTTGAAGGCTGTAGGTTCAATTCGCCGCGGCGAACTGCCCCCGCTACAAAAAAAAGCCTGATAGAAAAATCGGGCTTTTTGCTTTTTTATTAAACCAAGGTTTTTTGTTATTCTAATAACTGAATAGTCCGATAATAATTAAAAAATGGTTTTATGACCGGAATAGGAAAAACGTATTATACGTATGTAATTAAAAGTCAAGAGGGCTATCATTATACAGGAATGACTGAGGATTTAGAAAATAAGTTATTAGAACATAATGAAAAAAGACTTTCTTTCTGGACTAAAAGAGGAAACAATTGGAAATTAATATATAAGGAAGAATTCGTAAATAAATCTGATGCCTTAAAAAAAGAAAAGTGGTTAAAAAGTGGAGTAAGGCGAGAGTATATAGAAAACATAGTAAAATAATACGAAGGTTGTAGGTTCAATCTGCCGCGGCAGACTGCCCCCGCTACAAAAAAAAGCCTGATAGAAAAATCAGGCTTTTTGTTTATTATTAGATCACGACCCTTCTGTTTTGCAAACTATGCTCATTTAAGCAAAACTAATTTCTTAGTTGCTACAAATGATCCCGCTTTAAGACTGTAAAAATAAATTCCGCTTGCTAGATTCGATGCGTTAAATTCTACTTTATAATTGCCTGCTGACTTCTGCCCATCAACTAAATTCGCTACTTCTCTTCCTAAAATATCATATATTTTCAAACTGACATTGCTTCTAAAAGGTAAGCTGTAGCTAATAATAGTAGTCGGATTGAAAGGATTAGGATAATTTTGGCTTAGGTAAAAAGTTGATGGTGCGGCAGTTATATTATCCTTATTCGAAATTCCCGTCAAAAGGGAATTATTATAATCAGCGGTTAGCACTTGTCCTCTTATTTCGCCTGCGGGAAAGTTGGATGTATGCACATTTATATATACTCCTTCCCTGAATATATCCGGTAAAATATCGTCGCTAATATTCGCCCAGAAAGAATCAGTAGTGCTGTCAGTATAAGAAATCGCTTCAATCACCCCGCCGTTGGAATCTGAAGGAGCTAGATGGAAGTGTGCTGCCGTAAGTTTGGATGATAAACCGGCAACAGTTATTCTATAGAATAAAGTGTCGTTACTATAAAGCAGCCACGCAGTCCCCGAACCTTCAGTAGAAACTGGCGGTACATCAAAACTTCCGCCTAAATTAGCTATAAATGTTTCTCCTTCGGTTAAATTAACTTGTCCTCTGATTTCTCCTCCGGTATGTGTTGTAGAGTGAACATTAACATATATTCCTCCTTTTATCAGATCAGCTGCTAAAGTATCCGGAATATTTGTCCAAACGCCTGTAGCTGTATTGCCGTTGAATGTAGTAATAGGCTCAACTACACCCCCGCTTACACCTGGCATACCGATATGAAAATGAGATCCAGTAAATCCGCCTGAAAGATTTGCGTATGTTATACGGTAAGCTAATGAAGTTCCGTCGTCTGATAATTCAAACCAGCCTGTGCCTGATGCGCTTGTATTTACCGCAGGTGTCTCATTGCTGCCGTCTAAAGATGCTGTAAATGAAATTGATCCGATCCGGTTAAGTTGACTTCTTATTTCGCCTCCCGGATACACTGTTGAGTGAACATTAACGTATATACCTCCCGTTATTAAATCAAAAATATCCGTATTGGTCAAATTGCTCCAGGTTCCGTATGCAGAACTATCTGTAAAGGTAATTGGTTCCGCAACTCCGCCGTTTGTTCCGCTTTGTCCAAAATGAAAATGAGCAGCAGTTAAAGTTCCCGATAATCCTGCAATAGTAATTCCGTAGGATAACGAAGCAGTTGAATTTGAATCTGTAAGAACTGCCCACCCGGTTCCTGTCGCAGTAGATGAGTCAGCTGATGTCACCCCTGAAGCGTCAAGCGACATAACGAAAGCTATTCCTTTCGCAGGTTCTAGTTGCCCTCTTAGTTCACCGCCTGGATATTTGGTTGTGTGGATATTAACATAAATTTCTCCCTTAAGTAATTTGGAGAATATACTATCCGGAATATTTGACCAACTTCCGCTTGCGGAATTACCATTAAATGAGTTTATGCCTTCCACAACACCTCCGGATACCCCCGGCATCCCTAGGTGAAAATGTGCTGCGGTAAATGATGATGTCAAACCAGCATAGGTTATATGGTATGACATGGTGGTTCCGTCCGGAGACAGTTCTCCAAAAAATGTTGCTGTCCCATGAGAGGTGTCGGAAGGACTTTCCTGTGCTGCATTCAAGGATGCTACAAAAACAGTTTGAGGAGCAGGGGGAGGCGGTGTCATTGCTTGAGAAAAAAGTTTTATTGTAAATACAACTATTATAGACAGAATAATTAAAGGTAAGGTCTTTTTCATGATATCACCATGCTATTGTTAATTAATTATTTATTTCAATATCCAGTCAAATAATCGCAACATATTTAAAAGCTATTCGAAAATTAATTCTTCGATTAGAAGTAGTTTGAAAATAACAATTACTAAATGATGTAGTATTTCCGCGGAGAGAAATTAGTATTTGAAAATTAAATTCAAAATGATGTAAGATAACTTGTGGGTAAGAATATGACCTGCAGTATTCGGAATCACACTTTAATAATTTTAATCTATAAAAGACATCTATAAATTTCTAAAAATCATTCTTATAAAATCTTTAACAATATTCCAATGATCATTTCGAACTATCTATAATTTGGATAATTCCTGAATGATAATCAGTAGCTTTGAAGAAGTTATTTTCAAAATCGCTGCTGTCGAAAAGATAATCATATTCTTGCTGATACAACATTTCAACATATTCTTTAATAATAGGATTGAATAATCCTGTCATTTGCAGCATCCATTTTTTGAGTACCATGTATTTGGGCTTAACTTTATATGCTGCAGCAACAGCTTCAACAAATTGTTTACCGGTCATCGCATCTCTATCTGTAGGTAAATGCCAAACGCGATTGTATGCGCTAACTGTATTTCCAAGCATTGCCGTAGCTCTTGCGGCATCCGGGGTAAAAGTTAATGAATGTTTTGTTTTATCATTTACGAGCACCTGTGCAGATTGACCATTCCTTAATTTTTCAAACACAGTTGACCACAAAAATGAATTTGAAGTATTTCCGTAAAAATCCGCTGCACGCGCAATTAATGCCTTAATGTTTCCTTTCTTAACCTCAGTCATCAATTGTTCGGCTATCTTTGCCCTGACTTCTCCTTTTTTGCTTGAAGGATTTATTGGGGTGTTTTCTTTCATCCACCCATTTACTTTACCGTACATATAAACATTATCGAAAAAAACTAACCTACAATTATTTTTTTTACATGCAGTAATTACGTTCGTCATTATTTTCGGCCATAGGTCTTGCCACACTACAAACTTATATTGCAAGCCAACAGTAAGATAAACCACTTCCGAATTTCTTACAGCATCCTCTGTTTGCGATGCATCCGATAAATCAGCTTTAAATAATTCATCTGTTGGATTAATAGCTTTTGGATTTCTGCTTACCAACCTAATTTTATCAGTGTATTGAGGAAGAATTTTTGCGAGTTCATTTCCTATTACACCACCTGTACCTAATATTGTTTGCATATAGTTTCTCTTTTATGATTCCTATTCCGAAGGGTCACCATCGATAGTGTCCTGGTTTCTAAGAAGCAAATTCTTGCCTTATTCAATGAAATGAAAAATAATAAAAAAGACAATTAGTTACTGTAATAAAATTCAATGTGAGAAATACGAAATGTTATAATTATATGCAGAATACTTGATAATTCATGTTATGCAAACTTTAGAATAACTGTCTGCCCCTAGGCAGGCTTGCCTGTCGGCAGGCAGGTTGGAGAAATGGAGTGATGGAATTGACTAATGTTTTCCATTATTCCAACATTCCACTACTCCATTATTCCTCGTCTGCATATCGTCCGATTTGCTAATAAAGTAAAACCTATTAGCAGAATAATGATTGTTTACCTCAACACACCCATTGCTCTTCTCAATCTTACAAAGGTTACCTGGTAATTATAAAGAGATTGAATATATGAAGCGCTGGCATTTGCCATCGTTACTCTTGCATCCGTAATTTCTATCGGGCTTCCGACTCCTTCCCGGTATCTCGCCTCTGCAAGCTTCAAAGTTTCTTCTGCCTGCCTGACAAACGTTTTAGTTGCATCAATTTGCTCTTTAGCTTGTTCTAAGTTTGAATATTGCTGCTGAACATCAAGATTTACAGATTGAATTGTAGCGTCGCTTGTTGCTTGTACTGTTTCCATATTAGCCTTTGCCTGCTCTATCCCTGCATCAAGTACGAAGCCCTGAAAAATAGGAAGTGAAAATGTTACTCCCACATTCCACGAATATAAATATTGCTGATCAATTGTATAACTTCTCCAGTTATATCCGGCAGTAGCATTAATCGTTGGTAAGTTTGCAGTCCATGCCGATGTTAATAATGATTGACTGGCGCTTATCTTGTATTTATCCGATATAATTTCAGGTCGATTACTCAACGCAGTTTGATATGCAAATGAGTAGTTTATACTATCCTGATTGACTTCTAAAATATCTTTTAGCCGGAAGTCATCAGGAAGTTTTGAATTCAATATATTTTCCAACTGTATTTTTGAAAGCCTCACATTATTATTGGCTGCTATCATATTCACCTTAGCATTTGCTACATCGGTTTTTGCCGTAAGTACATCATATTGCGGATGAGTTCCTGCTTTATAGAAAGCTTCCGCCTGCGAAAGATGCTCAGTGGCCTGCGTAAGTGTTTCTGAATAAACGCTGTCCATCCTTATCGCCTCAAGATAATTAAAGAATGCAATGTTGGTAGCGAGTACTAAATCCTGCTTTGCACTCATTAGATCTTGCCTTGATGCATCTTTAAGGTCAGTATAGGCTGAAATACGGGAATATGTTTTCCCAAAATCAAAAATCTGCTGCTGCAATTGAAATCCTGCAGCAAAACTCTGATAGTCGGAAGTACGCGCAGTAGGCCCAAGGAAAGTAGTTCCTTCGTTATTGCTCCAGCTTGATTGAAACATAAGCTGGGGGAAAATCGCTGATCTTGTAAGCTTAAGATTTGCGGCGTTAACTCCGTAATTACCTTCGGCAATTTTTATCTGTGGATTATTCTTCAAAGCTAATCCTACGCATTGCTCAAGGGTTAAAGTATCTGTCTGACTATATGATAGTTTCGGAAGTATTATTGTTAAAAATAATATTCTAAAAATAATTTTATTCATGCACTTCATCTCCGTTTTCAGCAGCCATATTTTTTCTGAATCTTTCCTCAAATAAAGTGTAAAGCGTCGGGATGAAAAGTAAAGTCAAGAATGTCGATACAGTTAATCCTCCTATAACGGCAATTGCTAGAGGTCCTTGTGATGTTTCACCGCCGATTCCTAGTGCTAATGGTATTAAACCAAGTACTGTGGCTAGCGAGGTCATTAAAATCGGACGAAGTCTTATTGTTCCGCCGGTAATTACAGCTTCGTGTAATTCCATTCCTCTTTTGCGCAGCTTATTTGTGTAGTCTACTAGGAGAATACCGTTCGACACCACTATTCCTATCATTACGATTACACCTTCAAAAGAAGTAACTGATAAAGTAGTATTTGTTAAAAATAATGCCCAAACAACTCCGATCATTCCTAATGGTACTGTAAACATTATAATAAACGGATCAATTAAAGATTGAAATTGAGATGCCATTACCATGTAAACAAGTATAATCGCTAGTCCTAGTGCAAGCATTAAATCACTAAACGTTTGCTTCTGCTGCTCTACGTTGCCGCTTTGTTGTATTGTAAATCCGGTTGGAACATGTATCTTATCCAACTTAGTCTGTATATCCTGTGCAACGCTTCCAAGGTCTCTTCCGGATACGTTTGCCGTAACTTCAACAATTCTTTCTTCATATTTGCGATCAATTTGCACCGGGGAAGTTGAGTGTGCTATCTGAACTATATTTCCCAACTTAACAAGTTCGCCTTGAGAATTTTGAACTGTTAAATTTCCAAGGTCTTCAATTTTATTTCTGTAATCCTGTGAAAGTCTTACCAGAATATTATATTGATTACCGTTAGATGGCTCGGTATACTGCGAAGCGACTGTTCCATTAATCGCAGTTGCTATCGTATTTGAAATCTGATCAACACTAATTCCTAAAGCGCCTGCCTTTTCTCTGTCTATTATTACCCTAAGTTCCGGGAGGTTTTGATCTCTTGAAATTAAAACGTCAGTAGCACCTTCAGTCGATTGAACTGCATTATATACTTCTTGAGATAATTTGTTCGACGTATTAAAATCTTCTCCGCTTATCACAACGTCAATTGGTGCAGATGAACCAAAGTTTAATAAGAACCTTAAAAATCCGCTTGGATTTAAATAGATCTTAGCTCCGGCAAGTCGAGTAAGTTTAGGGCGAAGTTGTTTCATAATTTGGAATACACTTCTCGATCTATCTGATGGGGGAATAAGCTGCAGACTAATATTTGCAGCATGGCTGCCTGGATTAGAACCAAATAAATTTCCGCTTCTTTGCGAAGGCACACCAATGTCAGATATCATCGTTCTGACTTCAGGTACGTCTTTCTTTATTATGCTCTCGACCTTCTCGACAAATTTAGTCGTCTCTTCTATCCTTGTACCGACGGGCAATCTAACCAATACTGAAAATTGGCTTTCATCTGTGTCAGGGAAAAATTCTGTACCTATAAATTTGAAAAGTAAAAAGGATAACGCTGCAAAACCAATAATACCAAATATTACAATTTTCCTGTGCCTTAGTGCTTTGCTTAATATGTTCTTGTAAGTGCTGTCGATTTTATCCAGCATATTTTTGGCTTTAATCTGCATCCTATGAGAAAGTTTCTTTGAGTTAGGGTCTGCTTCTCTTTCAGCATGAAGAAACTTATAACACAAAAGGGGAGTAACCGTTCTTGATACAAAAAATGACGCAAATAATGCAACTGCAATCGTTAAAACAAGTGGAGCAAATAAGAGCTTTGCTATACCTGTTAAAAAGATTACTGGTAAAAAAACTATAACTGTTGTAAGCGTTGAAATGAAAATCGGTGCCGCAACTTCTGATGCTGCATCAAGTGTCGACTGCATTTTTCCTATCTTGGTTTCTGCCATTGTTCCATAATGCCTGGAAATAGCTTCAAGTTCAACTATGGAGTCATCAACAAGCCGGCCTATTCCCAGCGCTAACCCTCCGAATGTCATTATGTTCAATGTTGTTCCGCTAAAACGGAAGAATATAAACGTAACTAATATCGATAGCGGTATTGCAATGAAAATTATCACTGCGCTTCTTGAATTTCTTAAGAAAATAAGGATCACGATCATTGCTAGTAGAGCGCCTAATATAGCTTCTTGCTTTAATCCCGCAATTGATTGACTAATATATAAACTCTGATCTGAAGCCAATGTCGCTGTAACTGATTTCGGAACGTCTCTTAGTTTTTTCAATTCTTTTATTACGCTCTGTACGACCTCTACTGTGTTAGCACCTGATGTTTTTTGAACTCTAAGTATTACACCTGACTTTCCGTTTGTCCTTATTAATTCAGTCTGTTCTTGGTAAGAATCTTCAACCTTAGCTAAATCTTTAATCCGAATCGGAACGCCGTTAACGGTTTTTACTACAATATTACCCATCGGGGCGACAACATTAAATTCACTTTCCGTTTTAAGTGAGTAATCATAAACACCGGACTTCAAATCTCCTGACGGTAATATAAGATTTGAATTGGAAACAGCTTGAATTACCTGAGTGAGCGGGATATTAAGAGCCTCAATTCTATTCCGATCCACTGTAATATGTATCTCTCGAATTTTTCCGCCGACAACCGATGCTGATGCCACACCTGAGATATGCTCAAGCTGCGGCTCAATAACATTATAGGCAAGATCATACATTGCACGTTCGTCCATATTTCCGCTAAGCGCAACCGTACAAACAGGAACATTAGTAATATCAAATCTTAAGACCAGAGGCTGAGATACTGCAGCCGGCAGCAAGTTTAATATTCTGTTTATTTTTTGTATTACGTCGATTAACTCAATGTCGGTATTTGCATCCCAATTAAAATTAACACGTACCTGGGAAATTCCTTCACGTGTTGAAGATTGCACGTAGTTGACGTCATTTGCGGAACTAACTGCTCTTTCGATAGGAACTGTTACTGTTTGTTCCATATCCGTCGGGCTTGCTCCGTTATAAAAGGTAATTACACTTATTACCGGAATTTGAATATTCGGCAGCATATCAATCGGAAGCTGCGTGAAAGAAACAAACCCAAGAACGAATATGGCTAATGCGGCCATCAAAGTCGTAATAGGATATTTAAGTGCCAGGCGCGTTAACCACATATTTTCACTCTGTAGGTTTTACTTTCATGTTATCTTTAATTAAGCTTTGTCCGACGAATACTATTTTATCATTCTCGGTGATCCCTGACAGAATCTCATCCTTATTGTCCTGTTGAATTCCAACTGTTATATATCTTCTGTGAACTGTATTGTCCGGATTTACGACAAATACAAAATTGCCGCTATCGTTATTTAATACTACCTGGTTTGGAAGAGTTAATACATTATCTTTTTTCTCCATTACAAGAGTTATTGTTGCAAACATTCCGGGCTTTAATTGATTATTAAAATTATTAATGTCAACTTCAACAGCCATAGTTCGGGTCGATAAATCTACTGCCTCACTTATCTTTTTAATCGTTGCCTTGTAAACTATATTAGGCAAAGCGTCTGCTGTAACTCTTATCTCCAATATTTTTGAAACAACAGGAACGTCTTTCTCAGGAATATTTATAATTGATTTTAACAAACTCACATCCATCAAAGTAAATAAAATTGCACCCGATGGATTGGTTGGTGATACATAAGCTCCCGGGTCTAAAAATCTTTTTGTTATATATCCTGAGAATGGGGCAGCGACTCTGCAGTAGCTTAATTGAATTAAGGCATTATTATAATTTGCGAAAGCAGCTTCTTTTTGTGCAAGTGTTACATCATAAGCAGTCTTTGCATTATCAAGATCCTGTTTTGCGACAAGATTTTGAGCAAAAAGCGATTTGTTCCTAGTATAGCTAAGCTTGGAATTTTCTAGATTTGCAGATGCCTGAAGATAATTCGCCCTGGCTTGCTTCGCATTCTGTGAATAAATCGTAGTGTCTATTAATGCAAGCAGCTGTCCCTTACCTACCTTGTCCCCAATATCGACATAAATCTTTTCAATATTTCCTGTCACTTTTGGATATACGCTTGCTTGCTGTATGGGAAGAATATCTCCCGTCAGGCTTTCGCTTCTAATAATTTCACCGCGTTTGGCATTTGAAACAACAACAGAAGGAATAGCTACAGGTCTCTTTGAAGCTTCCGAGATGGTTCTGACTATTTTTAATACAACTAAAACAAGTATGATTATTCCAATTATGGAAAATGAAATGTATATCTTTTTCTTTTGCATCAGGTCTCCGGTTGAGATAAGCTAATTTGTAAAGTTCAGGGATCCGCCATTTAATTGTTCTATCAAAATAAAACATTTAAATATAATAATTAAAATAATATGACAAAGAATTATCATTGTTGGTTTAAATAAATGGCAGGAAAATAAGGGTATTCGGAAGAATACATCTAGTGTGTACTTCTAAAAACTATCATTTATAAAAATTTAACGCAGAGAACCTGCCTTCTTGCAAGCTCATTAGATACGACACACAAATAATTGTCATTTCGAATCCGGCTTAAGCCGGTGAGAAATCCCCTTGTAAAGCTTAGATAGTCGTATTGAACATGGGATTTCTCCTTCGAGGACTCAGTCGAAATGACACAATTCTTTTTTTTGTCATTTGGAACCTACCTGCCTTCAGGCAAATATTGAAGTTTTTAGAAGTGCCCTAGTGTATATTAATTTCTCATTTGAAGGGGAAATAATTCTTTGTGATAAGACTATTCTTTGTTTCACGAAGTCAAAAGAAGAGGGTAAGAAGTTTTATATCTAAATTAGAACTTGCTTGTATGGTGATTTAATAATATTCTAAAAATGTCATTAAGCTTATCATTTCCCCTCAACTATTTTTTTTATTTCAATCAATATTGGACTCCACCCGCCGCCTTGTACTGTTTCATTGTATCGTTTTTCCCCATCACTTACTTTTGAATAATCCCCTTGTCGAATAATCAAATTTGTTTCTCCGTTTTCTTCAGAAAGGGTATAAGTAACATTAAGATAGTTTTCAGGCAGATCAGGAATTCCTGAATTTGGGTCAATAGTAGTGTATTCCAAAAATTTCTGGGGCTCTATTTTTATAATAGTTCCTTTTACTGCAACCATTTCAACCCCTCCAAAAGTTCCTTTCCATAATAACGAACTTCCCGCTTTCCAATCAGACACAGTTTCACACCCGAACATATATTTTTTCGTTTGCTTCGGATTCGTCAGTGCATCCCACACTTTTGAAGCCGGCGCCTTAATAGCAATGCTGTTCTTTACGATAAGTTGTTTGCTCATGTCAGTATCCTTACGAATTATTTTTACGTTTTATTTCAAAATACATCTTTTTGATTTTATAAAGTAAGTCATTGTAAGGACAATAGTTTTTACGAATATCACAAGGACTTATTTTGAAAAATCAAATTAAATAATTGAATAAAATATTTTTATATCATAATTTAATAAATAATAAAAAGGGTAATTTTAAAATGAATACCTATAAAGTTAGTCTTTCAAGATTATATAATGTTATAGTCGATGCCCAGAACAAGGAAGATGCTAAACAAGCTGTTGAAACTTTTCTTTCAAGTTCTAAGGATACTTCAACAATAAGAGAACAAACACAATACAATTTCAAGATTAGAGAAATTGAAATGATGGGAAATGAGGTCTTTGAATCTCAAGAAATAAAAAATATTGATAATATTTCTAGTACTAATTAGCAGAATTAAATTTAATTAGTTTAATCCAATCAATTTTTCCAGTGTCTTCGCAAAACTCTTTGTTAAATTCAAATGTAAATTTATTGATGATTTGAGAATAAGCAATTAGAAATTCTTCATTCTTTTCTTTTGCACGGTGACCTAAAGGCTCAATTATATCGGTATAAAGGTTCTTCGCTCCCGAAGTAAATTCCCAAAAACGTTGTCCACAAAGTTTTAGATATTCCCCCTTATCTGGACTATTATCTTTACCATAACAACAACCATTGACGGCAATGATTTTCTTCTTTGAAGTATTTGTTTGTAATATCCTTTTAGCTTTTCTAAAGTCTTCCTTCATCTTAGACACTTGTCTAGAATTGCCCCAATTGGGACCAGATTTAATATTTACAATGTATTTAATTTCATCTTTTTCAAATTCCAAATCAATCCCAACGGCAGAAGATTTAGTCCCTCTATAGGTTTTTGAATTTATAAATATGGCAAGTCCTTCTAAGAACTCACCAAATATAGTTTCTTCCTGGGAAGACAAATGGGCGTCTAAAATTCCTTTCACAATATCTTGGGCTGTTAAAACATTTTTCGCTTTGAACAAATAAGGATTTTTTCTTAGTAAAATTTTTGAAAGACTTAAATGCTCCAAATTATAAAGTTTTTTTGAATGGAAAGTAGAGATATTATCTTCAACATATTTAGAAATTTCATTTGGATTTATTCGGCGCATACTTCCCCCTTTTTTCAAACAGATAATAATTGGTTGATTTAATTTTATTGAAGACTAAGTTATAATATTCATTCATAATATCTATACCGATTGAATTACGCTTTAATCTTTCTGAAACAAAAAGTGTCGTTCCAGAGCCCATGAAAGGATCTAAAACGGTGTCTCCCTCCTGCGTAAATAATTTTATGAACCATTCAGGTAATTCATCTGGAAAAGCAGCACTATGATTTTTATTATTGCATTCTGTTGCAAGGTGGATAACATTTGTCGGGTAAACTTTTTCTCTTTCAACCCAGTTTGCTATTCTTTTCCCAAATCCACTTCCAACTTTAGAGGTATCTCTTATATTGTCAACTTTGCTTAAATTTTTCAATCTAGCTTTTGCCCAATCTCCTACTGGTACCATTACTTCTTCTTGGTACATTTTAAATTTTTTACTTTTATTAAATTGTAGCAAACGTTCCCATGAATCCCTAAATCGATTAGGCCATTTACCTGGATAGCTATTTTTTTTGTGCCATATAAATTCTTCGGTCCACAGCCAACCTTGTTTCCTCATTTCTAAAATCAATTCAATTACATACGTATGTCTTTCCCCATTTTCAGCTTTTTCCTTAATGTTAAGTACAAAAGTCCCTGCAGGATTTAGTACACGTAAAAGTTCTTTTGAAATGGGTAGAAACCATTCAACATATTTATCCGGCTTAATTCCCCCGTAAGTATGATTTCTTCGATCAGCATATGGAGGAGAAGTGAAAATTAGATCAATAGAGTTATCCTTTAACTCTATAAGCTTATCTTTACTATCTCCAAGTAAAACTTGCGTTGTTATTTTCATTTTGAATTGGGCAATTAATTTATAATAAATTTACGAAAAATTATTTAAAGATATCATGCTTCTTAAGTGTTAGTTAAATTATAATGAATTAAAAATTATTATTAATGATTGAATATATAGTTATCCAAGGGTTATTATTTATATTTTATCATTCATAACCATGTTTATGCCTTCCCTAAATCACAACTAAAAGTAAAGAGAATCTAATTTGCCTTATATTCAATTAAATAATAATTATTTTACACCCCTAAATTTTCTTGATTATTAAAATTTAACAAAGAGGGCTTGCCTTCGAAATATCTCTACCTTTCTACAGCATCTTTCAAATAGATAATAAAACAGAATAACACGGAATTTTTATATGCACTTTAAGGGAAATTTTTCCTTCACATTCTTATTTTTTTTCTTATTAACATTCATGTGTTACGGACAGGTCAATAATACATCGACTGTCAGCGGATACGTTTATGATAAGGAAACAGGGGAATCTTTGATCGGTGCAAATGCATATATTTCCGGAAGTCAACTCGGCAATACCACTAATACAAGCGGCTATTTTGTAATATCTGATATACCGGCCGGAAAACAAAAACTAATTGTAAGTTATATCGGATATAATTCTTTTCAAAAAGAGTTAGTGCTAAACGGCAAGCAGCATTTATTGAAAATATATTTGGTTCCTACTGCATATAAATTTGGCGAGGTCTTAGTAAAAGGGGACTCAATGAAGCTTGCAGATAAACTTTTTGCGAAGCCTTTATCGACAATTGTAATGAATGCCCGCCAGGTAAATCAAATTCCTAAAGTAGTTGAAGCAGATCTTCTGCGCGCCCTTCAAACTATGCCCGGCATAACTTCACTGTCTGATTTTTCTTCCGCAATTTACGTACGCGGCGGAACACCGGATCAAAATCTTTATCTTGTTGACGGCGCTGAAATATATAACCCGGAGCATGCCTTTGGTATTTTCTCAACATTTAATACTAATGCAATTAAAAGGGTAGATGTATCTAAAGGTGGTTTTGGTGCTGAATATGGAGGAAAGCTATCCTCTGTAATTGATGTTACTAATTTGGACGGTGATAGGAAAAAAATTGAAGGCAATTTTAATTTAAGCCTTATTGCTGCTAACCTAACTTTACAAATGCCTCTTGGTTCATTCGGTTCATTATCAGGCTCTTTTCGCCGCACTTATATTGATCAAACCTATTCTAAGTTCATCAAGAACTTACCCGCGTATTATTTCTATGATGGAAACCTAAAAGGCTTCTTCCAGCTTGGTGATAGGGATAATCTTACCGCTAGTTATTTCGGGAGTAAAGATAATCTTGATTTCCAGATAAATAATACTTCGCCTCAAAGCCCCCATGTGCTTTATAATTGGGGGAATACTATAGGTTCAATTAACTGGGAACATCTTTTTAGCGATAAAATATTTTCCAGATTTATGATTTCAAATAGTAATTATGAATCCAATTTTAGTTTTAACCAATCACAGCCAATAGAAGAGACTAATACTTTAACTGATTATACTGCTAAAGGTACGGTCGATTATTACATAAATAATAAGCTTAATTTGAAAACAGGCTTAGAGTATAAGCATCTTAATTTATTGTATAGGTATGACTGGAGCTCAGGGCTTGCAGATATTAACAATAATGCAGAAGAAATTAATGCTTATGCAAGCCTGTTATGGAAACCTGACCCAGTGTGGGATATTGAAGCCGGCTTTAGATTTAATAAATTCGCTTCGGATAAGACTTTCGTCGATAATGAACCCCGCTTTTCTATTAAGTACCGGCTGTCTGAATCAAGCAGTTTGAAGTTTGCTACCGGATTATATGATCAATACCTGGACAGTATACAAAGACTATTCATATCTAGCATATGGGTAAGCGCCGACAAAAATATAAATAGCTCCTCTGCTACTCATTTTATATTCGGTTATGAAAAACAAGTAAGTAACGTCTTTGTTTTTGAAGCAGAGACTTATTTAAAGAATTATAAAAACCTCTATATATTTAATCAGAATCTTAATGCAGATATAGCCCCTTCATATTATGAGACAAACGGGAATCCGGTATATACATCAACAAAAAATCTATTTACCCGCGGAGACGGCAAATCATACGGTCTTGAACTGATGTTAAGAAAAGATATTGGCGCCGTTACTGGCTGGATTGCCTATTCATTATCCCAAACCAAATATACTTTTGACGGCATAAATCAAGGCAATGCATTCGAGCCGCGACAAGATAGGACATCGGTACTAAATTTCGTATTGAACGGAAATGTTAATGATATATTTAGCGGTAACTGGAATGGAAATGAAATAAAGCGTTCGTCTAATTGGGTACTCGGACTAAGTTTCATTTATACATCAGGTCAACCTATTACCGTACCGTCATCTGCATACTTTGTAAATTCTCTCCCTGCTTGGGATAGCTACGGCACCGGCAGTAATGACCTTCCAAGTTATAAGCTGTATCCGGGTGCGATAGATACATACAGGCTTCCCGCTTATATAAGAATGGATGTAAGTATTACTTGGGTGAAAGATTACGGCACGTGGACTCTCTCTCCGTATCTTCAAATATTCAATATTGGTGATCGCAAAAACGTATGGTTTATTAGCTATAGCAGTAATGTTACAAATGGCGCGATTGTACAAAATGTGTCTACTGTAAATGAGCTCCCATTTCTTCCTAGTCTAGGCGTGACAATTAAATTCTAATCAACATTATGTAGATTGTATTGAAATGATTTGTTTTTGTAAAAGGTCAGTTATGAAGTACATAAAAATATTCTTCCCGCTTATTGTTTCATTTATGATTATTGAATGCGGCAATCCGGGTGTGAATGTCAATAATGCCCCCTATGAGCCGAAGATAACAGTCGAAGGATACCTATATTGCGGCGAATCAGTGCACGATATTAAACTTATGAGAAACTATGCCCTCGGTGCCCCTGTTGATCAGAGCCAGCTTTATCTTACTCCGTCATTAAATAGTGTTTCAATTACTATAAACGGTAATCCGCTTACATTTGATCCACAGACGAACTCTTATTATAACAGCCAAATGTACGTTGACTATGGCACAACATATACATTAGAAGTTTTTGCTACTATAGATGGGAAAAAGCTCCACACTACCTCAACAACAACAACTCCGCAAAAAGGATTTACCGTACTTGATAAGAATCTAGGTCAGTTTAAGTATAACACAAATCCTATTACCATAACCTTTGACACTTCGCCCGGTACAGGCTTTTACGTATTCTCCATTGTTCCGGATTCAGCAAGTCTTAGCAATTTTATCTACAATAATGTTTTTAGATCAAATCTTGATTCTGCTAAAATCGCAAATAATTTTAATGATTATAAATTTAGACACGAAACACTTAACAATATAAATTCCTACACTTCAACTGCGTACTCTATTACGCTGAATGTTAGAGATACATGGTTCTATAGCTCTTACACAGTTATAGCGTATGCAGGGGATGAAAATTTCAAAGACTATTTAATAACGGCTCCTTCGGTGCAGGAATTTGACGGAAACTTTCATCAGCCAGTCCAAATATTTAACGGCGACGGTATAGGAGTTTTTGCTTCTGCAATAAAAGACACAGTCAGATTTTCAATAACTAAATGATCTTAGAAATTAATTCATAAATAATTTCTAAGAACATTTAATCATATACCATCAATCTTCGAAATATTCGGTTCCGGATTTATCAAGATATCCCCATTTGCCTCCGGATTTGACTATCACGAGAGCATCATTTCTATCTGCAATTTCATCATATTTTATTGGGGTTATTCCTCTTCCGTTGGTATTAATCAAGCCCCACCAACCGTTTAATTCTACCTTCGCAACTCCATCCTTAAACTCACTTACCGATGAATAGTTATTATTGATTACCATTCTTCCTTCCATGTTAATATAACCCCATTTGCCATCCATTTTAACGGGTACTAACCCCTCACTGAATTTCCCAATATTTTCGTATTTCGGAGAAATCATTTGTTTCCCGGTTATATCTAAAAATCCCCATTTCTCATTTAGCATTACTGGAAATAAATCGTTAAAGTATTCTCCAATCCTATTATATTGCGCCGGTATAATTTCCTGACCGCTTACATTAATTACTCCCCATTTTCCGCTAAACACTTCAGACCCTTCTTTCCTTTTTATACCGAAATTTATCTTTGCAAAACCGTTTCTGAAATCTTCGACTTCGTCATATTTAATGTCTGTTATCTCTTTGCCGCTCTCATTAATAAAGCCCCACTTATTATTTAACTGTACCCTTACAAATCCCTCATGAAAATCATCTACAAAGTCGTACTGAACCTGTATAATGATTTTTTTATTCTTATCACAGAAACCCCATTTATCTTTTTTCCTGTAAGGGATCAGTTTATGCTTTGGGTCATTCATAATGTTCTACTCCTATTATAATTACTACTCATCACCTTACGCAGTAACCACTCTATGGAATTATGAAATATTGGAATAATGAAAAATACTGTTTAATTCCATTATTCTATTACTGCAGTTTACCTGGAGTTGCGTAACGTGAATTATTTATGTGAAACTTGTGCTTTTTCTTTTAAAGAACAAAGAACAATCTCAAGATATATTATCTCCTGTGAATTTCAATGGCAAAAGTTTGCAATCAGCCCAAATAAAAATGTAGTCATTAGTACTAAATCTCTTAATTATTTGTGTCATTCCGACCCTGTCTGCCGAGACTGTTGCACAACTCCAAAATGTCATTTCGATAACCGTTAGGGAGGAGAAATCTCATAATATTCATGTCATTATTATTTGTGTCATTTCGACCGAAGGGAGAAATCCCATATACAAGCTCAACTCTCATTATAATCATGGGATATCTCAGTCGATGGCTTTTCCGTATGCGGACTCCTTCGATATGACAATGGTGGATTCTTATTTAGATGAATAAAACATTAAATCAAAAATCATCTACTGCGTCTCATAGCCGCAGAGCGGCGATATATTAGTAGAAGGATATACCGAAAAAGAATTAAAGCTCCGGAGGAGCGACATATAACCAATGTGAACAATATTATTGACTTTCATGTCAAATCCTTTTGCAATTGTATCGCCACTCTGTGGCTCTATTATTTTTTTGTTTGCCATTGTTCTGCTAATATGCCGCACCTCTGGTGCTTTTCCCTAAAAATGATAAATCTCTTTTATATAATTTTTGCAAACTACAATACAGTGCATCATTTCTATCAGATTTCCAATCATCCAATCTTCCATTACACAATACTGTCTTACAGCCGCAGAGCGGCGACATATTAGTAGAAGGATATGCCGAGAAAGAATTAAAGCTCCGGAGGAGCGACACATAGTTTGATTATATCGTCAAGTTTGCATTCCTATTGATGTCTTAACACCTCAAAATGTCATTAGCACTTTGCTGATAAGTTAAAAAAAAATATTATTATATTTATTATTATGATAAAAAAAGCTTGATGAGATTCGGATAGTGACGCCACTTTGTGCAATCTAAAATCCGGGAAGTGATTAGTCCGGCATTTCGCTTTCTAAACTTGCTCATACAGGCATATAAATTAAACCAACATGAGGAATATCTAACATGTATAGAATTTTTAGCAAAACCTTAATGTTCATTATATCATTAAGTATTGTATCAATTGTAATGGCAGCCACAAATAATGGCCCATCAAAAAATTCTTCGGGAACCAGCTCTAAGAATCCATTCTTTGAGCCAAGTAACCTTCCTTTCCAGGCACCGCCATTTGATAAAATAAAAGACAGTGATTACAAACCGGCAATAGAGGCGGGAATGAAACAGCAATTATCTGAAATTGAAAAGATTGCCGATAATCCTGCTCCACCTACATTTAAAAATACACTTGTAGCTCTTGAAAAAAGCGGCCAATTGCTTGCCAGAGTCACAATGGTATTTAATGCTGTAACTGGTGCTAATACAGACTCATTATTGCAGGCTGTTCAGGAAGAAGAGGCACCCAAGCTTGCAGCACACAGTGACGCCATTTTTTTAAATACAAAACTATTTGAAAGAGTTAAATCAATTTATCAAAAACGCAATCAGCTAAAACTCAATCATGAGTCACAAAAACTAATTTCATATTATTACAATAAATTTGTACATGCCGGTGCAAATCTATCCAATGAAAATAAAACTAAACTGAAAATGCTGAATGAAGAAGAGGCAACCCTTACAGCCAAATTTATTAACAAACTTTTAGCCGGAACCAAAGCTGGCGCATTAGTTGTTAGCAATAAAGATGAACTGGCTGGACTTTCTACCTCGGAACTCGATGCAGAATCACATGAGGCATCTGCACGAGGCTTTTCTGGGAAATGGCTTATCTCTTTACAGAACACAACTCAGCAGCCTAATCTTCAATCTCTACAGGACAGAAAAACCCGTAAAGAGCTTTTTGAAGATTCCTGGAACCGCTGCGAACACAATAATGCAAATGATACCCGCTCCGATATAGAGCGCATTGCAAAAATACGTGCTGAGAAAGCCATGCTATTAGGATTTTCCGATTATGCTGCTTGGAGACTCGAAGATCAAATGGCTAAAACACCAGAAGCAGTGGAAAAATTTCTTGCCGGGCTTGTTCCCGCTACAGTTGCCAATGAACAAAAAGAAGCTTCAGATATCCAGGCATTTATTGATAAATCAGGTAAAGATTTTAAGCTTGAGCCCTGGGATTGGTCTTATTATGCTGAAAAATTGCGTAAGGCGCGCTTTAATTTGGATGACTCGCAAATCAAGCCTTACTTTGTTCTTGATAATGTGCTGCAGAAAGGTTTATTCTTCGAAGCTCATGAGCTTTATGGACTGACTTTTAAGGAGCTCCACAACATTCCTGTTTATCAGAAAGATGTTCGCGTCTTTGAAGTATTCGATAAAGATGGTTCACCCCTTGCACTTTTTTATGCAGACTATTTTAAGCGTGACAATAAGTCAGGAGGTGCGTGGATGGATAACATGGTGCAGCAGTCAAAACTGCTTGGTACAAAACCGGTAGTTTACAATGTTACAAACTTTACTAAACCAGCACCGGGGCAGCCGGCTTTGTTAAGCTTCGACGATGTGACTACTATGTTCCATGAATTCGGTCATGCTTTGCATGGAATATTTGCCGACGAGGAATACCCAAGTCTTTCCGGTACAAACGTGCCCCGCGACTTTGTAGAATTCCCTTCGCAGTTCAACGAGCACTGGG
>JAKAFW010000100.1:0-3082 GCA_021817845.1 Bacteroidota bacterium | reverse complement strand
AATCAGCCGAAGCTTTCTTTGGACAAAGCACCCATATTTACAAACCTAAGAAAAGATAATTTTTTAAAAGGGAGATAAGCCTTTCTAAAATCAATGCTTGTGGCTTTCTGAATAACTTGCTAAGTTACTTCCCGATAAACAGACGTATTGGTGTAAGAAGCACGCTGGATAATACCCTATTAACATTGGTATGATATGCTGCGAATAATTTTGAAAATATTAAATAAAACAAGTTTTACCTGGAATATAACATTCTTGCTGCCGGAGTGTTATATGGATATTTGGCAGTATAACTAATAGTTATGTGCAAAGATAGTTTGAACAATTTGAGGTAAGTATTATTGACAACTCTTGAATACATTGGTAGTGAAAGTGCTCGGAAAGATATTTGGAACTTGTTGTTGAGATATAATTGCAAAACCCAGCTAACAGATATTAATAGTTTTAAAGTACCGAAAACTCTTTACAGATATTCCAAGATAAGTCAATACTTAATTGATAATCTAAGGAATAATACCTTTACAGCAACTTCTCCAACAGAATTCAATGATTTATATGATTCGACTATGCATTTTGATACAGTATCTTTAGATAAAAAGAGATTTAAAGAGTTAAATGAAAACTCTAAAAGGCTGGGTTTCGAAGAAGTAATTAGCAAAGAAACTGAAGAGATTCTATTAAAACAAGCGAAAGAAATTGATGAGTATAGTCTAACATACTTGACAAAGAATTTTAGAATTGTATGTCTAAGCTCAGATTCAAGTGATATTAAAATGTGGAGTCATTACTCAGATCGAAATAATGGAGTTTGCATTGCTTATGATTTTAGCAAAAGCAAAAATAATCTAGATAGATTTATCTTTCCTGTGTTATATATGAATAAACCTATTGATGTTACTGAATTATGTGAAATTGATAAAGAAATTATGCAAGCTGCACTTTTGTCAGTTGTATCCAAATTTGAAGATTGGCAACACGAAAAAGAATGGAGATTGATATTTTACCTTGGCGATGACCAGAAGAAAAGATTGGAAATTAGCACCGCTCCAAAACCAGAATTTATCCTTTTAGGAAATAGATTTATAGAAAATATTGAGAAAACCAGATTCTCAAGTCGTTCAGAATTATTACTCATTAAGAAATTTATAGACTTTGTAAAAGAAGCAGAAATTGATTTGAAAATTGTAAAACCTCAAATAAGAAGCTTCCAACTTGATTACGAAGATATAGGAGTTGATGAAATTGAAAGGGAAATAAGATGATAATTGCACATAACAAGCTTTTCCACCCGACCGCGTTTTCATTGCGGTATTATTTAAGTTCTCGGGTTTGGTGTAAAGGCAAGCATTGCAAGTAAGTTTGTTCTATTAAATAAAATTGTTAAATAATATTGGCAGTAGCTTTTCAGTTCGGCATTGCTGTTAAGGGCGGACGGGTGAAAAGCCACGCCGTTAGGTTGCAATAACAAGCAGAGGTGAATATGAACAAAATAATATTAGTTACATTATTAGTAACTACGATTTGTTTTATAGGCTGCAAAGATGATGCTACTACAAATTCAACGCCTTCCAATATTCCTGTTGTTGCAAATACTACTAATGCTTTTTCATATAGCATAGTTGCGAATTCTTATTCATCAAGTACAGATTATAATTTAACATTTACATCGGATTCGCTTTCATGTACAATTACAGTTACTAATCAAACACTGGGAAATGCTTCGGTGAAAATTTTGGACTCAACAAATTCTATTGTTTACAGTGATTCACTTTTAAGCAATAAAGTTGTTGCGTTTACACAAGCCAATAAAGGAATTCCCAAAACTCTCAAATTAACATTCAATAATTATACTGGTACATTAATTTTTGCATTATCACGCAATAAAAAATAATTGCAACCCAACCTCTTTAATCCGCCAAAGCCGGACAAGTAAGTAAAAAGCCAGGAGCAAAAAGACAAAATAATCCGGCAGATGCTTCGTCAGAACTCCGTTCTGCCGGAACGAGTGGATGGTTCAATTCAGTTAAATAAAAGCGTTCTTTGCAGGCAAGCCGGGCTGTCTGCCTGCGCGAAGTCGCTTCGGCAAAGGCAGGCGGTTTAGCAGCCACGTCGTTATATAGCTACACAGCAACAAAAGAATTGACTTTTAACGTGGTATTGAATATAATATCACAATGAAAAAACACAAAATCGTCATTGATACTAATGTCATAGTATCATCATTGCGCTCAAAGAGTGGTTATTCATATAAACTTCTTTCAATTATAGATGATGCGAGAATAAAAGTATTTATTTCAGTTCCAGTGATTTTAGAATATGAAGATGCCATTAAAAGAGAAAAAATAGGTATCAATTATAAAAGATCTGAAATAGATGATTTTTTAGATTTTATTTGTCTGATTGGCGAGCAAAGGAAAATACATTATTTGTGGAGGCCATTCTTGAATGACCGCAAAGATGATATGTTTCTTGAATTAGCTGTAGAATCGGAAAGTGATTTTATAATTACATTCAATAAAAGAGATTTTGAAGGAGTGGAAAAATTTGAAATTAAAACAATAACACCGAAAGAATTTTTAAGAATTATAGGAGAAAAAATATGAGCACCATAAGTTTGAGATTGCCAGAGTCATTACATAGAAAAGCACGTGAGCTAGCTAAGAAAGAAAATACTTCAATAAATCAATTAGTTTCTTCAGCATTGGCTGAAAAAATATCAGCATTAACAACAGAAGAATATATAGAACAAAGAGCAAAGAGAGCAAGCAAAGAAAAATTTAAGAAAGTATTAAGCAAAGTTCCCGATGTTGAGCCAGAAGAATATGATAAGTAATAAATAAAATGAGTAAAAAAAATTTTAGAAGTAAGGCTTGCACAAAGAAGTGGTATAAACAAGCGGCGGCGGCTCAACCCGACAGCGTAATATCCGCTGGTTGTTTGTAGTTGTCGGCTTGGGTGACTGATCTTACCCCTAAGAAGTAGACACTAAGTTAAGCAACATTTTCAATTAATTCCTTCCTGTTTTTCTCTTCAAATTCTACCGGTGATAAATAACCAATAGCTGAATGTAATCTTTGTCTGT
>JAKAFW010000099.1:0-3091 GCA_021817845.1 Bacteroidota bacterium | reverse complement strand
AAGTCTACGCCGTGTTTGTATAAATAATCACGCTTATTAACTTCTTTCTTTAAATCATTAAGAGATTTAATTAGGAGATTTTTGATATACATATTACTTGCTTACTCTTATCTTTTCTTCTTTTGTAAAATGCAAGCCGTTGTAAGAGTCGGTTGAATAACTTTCTCGTTTGGGGTTTTGTTCCCAAAGAAAATGACGGATACTTTTATACATCTCATAAGCCAAATCTTTAGCTTCGTTTTCGCCTTCGGTTAATCTTTTTGATTCACCTATACCGATATTTTCATTAGCACCTAAATTCCAACCATATATCTTAGCAAGATTAATTATTCCTTGAGCCACATTATAATCTTTCCTCTCCTTAACCATTCTGCACCAAACAAGCTCAGGGAACAGCGTTATTTCAAGCTGTCCCGAAAGATGCCTTGAATAATGTTCTAAGGCTTCGGCAATCAATCTAATCTGTTTTTCATTACATTCAATCTTCATTTTTCCAACGCTTCAACTATTTCTTCTGCGGTTTGTTTGTCTTTAACAGTCAAATGTATGCTAAGATTATCTATCTTAATAATCAATATTCTTTTATAATTTTTACCCTGATATTCCCAAATATGATTTTTCTTTTTAAATTTCATATTTTCCCCCTCTTTTGTTCGTTCATAATAATTTTATATCTTCGCCTTAATGCAGAGTCGGAAATCGGATGCCATTTTTTCCCCCAAAGTTCCTGTATCTTACTAAAACTTATCGGTCTGTCGTTATTCCTGGCTGCTAATAAAAATTTTTTTTGTTCTGGCGTAATTTCAATTATTGAGACTTTTGAGTCTCTAATTTTTTCCATTTCTTCAAGCAATTCGTCAAGTGTTATTGTTGTTTCCCTTTTCATATTTTTTCTTCTTTGCTTCTTTCAATTTTCCATATTTTAAATCGTGTGAAAACCGCATCCTCATCACCTTCCCTTATTAAGTAACCGCCTATTTGCGGTGTAGATGAGCGTCCAAGCCCTAATTTATACGTAAAGGGTGTTTTGAGCTGCCAAGCGGGTGTAACAAGGGAAATTCCATAACCCCTTTTTGTCGGAATTCTTATTTCCATTTGACGATGACGGTGAGAACGAACACAAACATCTGGGGCTTGATCGTGCCATCTTCCGGCTTCGTTAAACGCTTCTACCAGCTCCTTATAAACCGCAGTACTTTCATAAGCGGCAGAGTTTGTATTGCCTACGTGATGAGTAAAATGTATCAAACTTCCGCCACCCATTCTTAACCATAAATCCCATCGTGAATAAATTTTATATTTGTCTTTACTCGTTGGTTTTGCATTCAGCATTTTTGCAAGCTGTTCTTCATATTGAGCGGATTTACCTACGTGAGCCTCTGTCCCCCTAATTTGGAAATATCCCTTACAATTTGGCTTATCAATCAGAGGTTTTAATATCTGATATGCAATTTTAACCTGGTCATTAAGATTGCGTGTTATTGTTGTGCTTGTGTCGTGATGATCACCGTCTATTGAATCACCATTATTTACTATAACATAATCTTCTCCCTTTGTCCACTCAGGTATATAAATATTATTAAATTCATCCCACATTTTCCAAAGTTTTCTTTGTAGTGGAGATTGTCTCACTATAATCCCCTCATCCAATATAACTTCAGGAGGCATTAAACCGAGTTTTGAACCGGCGTGTATATCAGAAAATACAATTATGTTTTTTATTCCATTTTTCATTTGATTTTATTTTCCCATCTGTTTTCGTGAGTTACTCCCCCTCGTCCTGACTGTTCTTATCAACCCATTGTTTAATCTGTCCATATCTTGCAAACCAATTACCAACGCCCCAATTCATTTCTGTTGTGCCAGTCTTATTTCCTTCGTGTTTGGTCGTAAATATTTGTACTGAATCAAAATATGGATTTAATTCATCACAAATATTTTTGAGTTTTTGAAGTAAATCGTTATTTATTTTTTCAAGTTCTGTTTCGTTCATATTTTAATTCTTAGAAAAAACAGGCTCACCATTATCTCTTAAAGCAGGATAATGCCTTAAACACCTGCTTGCTTTTTGTTTAAGCGTACTTAATTTTATTTCTCTGCTTTTCATTGACAGAATTTCAAAAAGAAATTCTCTGGTTAATTTAAGTGAATAATATTGCTCTCTCTTTATGGACATCATACTCTCCGATTTATATTGCAAGTTTTAATTGCGACAACTCCTTCTCAATTCTCTTACGTGCTATTTCGCAATAGTCGGATACAATTTCAGACCCAACATAATTTCTATTAGCCCTTATACAGGCTATTGCCGTACTACCCACACCCATAAATGGATCATAAATAATATCACCTTCTTTTGAAAAATATTTTATAATTTTGCCCGGGATCTCTAAGGGAAATGTTGCTGAGTGTTCTAAAAATATTTCATCTTTCCAATTATGCACCTTCCTTACGTACCAAAGATTGCTCAACTCTCCCCTGTTAAAGTACGCTGTGTTAAATTTACGCCCCGGGTCCTCTGAAAATATTAATATAAACTCAAACTGACTATTTAATACGTTTTCATTCATAGCAGGTTCTGCTGTGGTTTTGTCCCAAATAATTATTTCCTTTAATACCCTTTCATAACCGCCTATCAATCTGCATAGAGCCTGTTTATTCCCAGAAATAAATTGTATATTATAAAAAACATATTTACCAACCCTTATCATTTCATCTATACATTTTTTTTGCCAATTAAAATATTCATCAACACTAAGGTTGTCCTTTACCTTTTTATTGTATTTGTGTCCGATATGGCTCCCTGCATCAAAATTATATGGCGGGCTTGTAATTACTAAATCACAACTCCCCGGTTGCATCCTTCGCATCGTCTCTAAACAATCTTCGTTATAAATTTTATTTAATTCTATCATTTACAAAGTATATAGTTTATAAAAATATTATTACTAAAATTGCTGAGATAAACCCAAACAAAAAATTCGTATAAGGCTTCTCATACCAAGCCAGAGGCTCTGGAATAAATACTCTAACCAATTTCTCTTTAATTACGTGGCTAAGATTTATTTGCCAGACACCCCTGACCGGTACG
>JAKAFW010000098.1:0-3139 GCA_021817845.1 Bacteroidota bacterium | reverse complement strand
CTACATCTCCCATCAAACGTCCAAGCGATGCGGTAATTATTCCAATCAAAGCAATTGTAATAAGTATTCCAAGTGAAAAAATTAGCGAGATTTTAAATGTCCTTCCAATCGATATCTTTCCCTGCGAACTTATAAATCCAACAACAAGCGGAATACTTGATAAATGACAAGGCGAAAGAAGAATTGATAACACTCCCCACGCAAAAGAAGCCAGCACAGATAGCCAAACCGCGCCGGTCATTGCCTCATAAAGTCCACTAAAAATATTCTCGATCATTTCAACCCTTTGAGTTTTCTAATTTAGCTCCTTTGCTCTTTAAAATCTTATCTATTTCAGCTTCCGGATAAAATCCTTCATGCCGGTGAAATTCCTTCCCGTTTTTGTCAAGGAATATTTGTGTAGGAATTAACTTGATTCCGTATTTTTCGGCATACGGTCTTTGCTCTTGAGTCCATACATCATAAAATATTACTTTTACCTGCCCGCTGTATTTCTTCTCTATGTTTTTCATAACCGGCTGCATCATTTTGCAAGGAATACAATTCACCGAACCAAGCTCAATGAATGTAACAGTTGGCTTTATTATTTTTTTATTTTCTACTTTACCCTTTTTTGTTTGAGCATTGCAATTAGCAATTATTAAAACTGCAATGATTATTATTGAAAAAAAATTTTTCATTTTTAATTCTCCTTTAGCCACTTTAATAATTGATCTTCTTTAGGAATAATACCGCTGCATTTTAATTTTTCATTTATTACTAAGCCGGGCGTCATCATTATTCCGTAGCCCATCATTTCTTGAATATCTTCAACTTTTATTACTTCGGCTTGAAAATTATTTTTACTTATTAAGTCTCTAACCTTGGCTTCAAGAGTTCTGCACTTAGAGCAGCCAACGCCGAGTATTTTTACTGAAGTCATTATATCTCCATATTTATTTTTTGAATAATTTTTTCTCTTATAAAATCTGCTGAAGGCACACCTCCCGTATAAAATCTGCAAGCAAGTTGGGGATTATCCGGTACAGTAGCTCCCACAATGTCTTCTCCATTAATCAATAATGTAGGTGATCCGATAAATCCAACCAGCTTTGCTGTAGCTTCATCTTCTACTAAGACTTCTTTTAAGTCTATTTTGTCTTCTAATCCTTTAATAGCTTCTTTAAGACTGTCGCTCATTTTTTTATGATTCGGGCATCCTTCAAAATACTGATATGCAAGTTTTATTTTCATTTATTCGCTTCTAAAATTTCTAATGAATTTGCAATTGTATCATTAACCGTTGCTTGTTTCATATAACGGGCAACTTGCATTGCTTCAACAATCTCGTTGTTTGTAACTCCGATTTGTTTTGCCATATTGGTCCACATTTTAGTACAAGTATCACTGCCTAATGCAGCCGCAACTCCTATTCCAATAAGCATTTTATATTTATTAGGTACTTTTTGATATTTCTCATTTTCAAATATGAGAGATTTTTCTTCCATTTGATTCTGAGCAAATTCCGGCGCGAATAGTTTTAGTAATTCCATCGGGGTTTTTTGATTTGTTGACATTGTTTCTCCTTAGTGTAATTTTTCTATATGGTTGATTATTGTCTCGTTTATAACAGATTGAACAGCATCATCAATATTTCTAATGTCTGTTACAACCGGTTTAATATTTAATTGACGCATACTTTGATAAGCGCCTGCGCCCATCCCGCGGGCAAGTAATATTTTGCAATCCTTAATTGCTTCAGCCATGCTTACATGTTTGTTATGCGATGTTTCATCAAATCCATGCTGCTCTCCAGAGTGATGATGTTCTTCATGAGCAAAATTATGATGTCCCACTTTTTCACGCCTTTCTCTTTTAACAATCTTACCGCTTTCTACTGAAAGAACTTCGTAATACATTGCTCTTCCAAAATGTTGACTAATTGTTACGCCGTCATCTGTAACAGCAGCTATTTTATATGATTCCATTTTAACGCTCATATTTTTATTCTTCTAATATTTTCAACGAATTTGCTATTGTATCATTTACTGTTGCCTGTTTCATGTAGCGCGCTACCTGCATCGCTTCTACGATTTCCTCGTTTGTTATTCGGTTTTGCTTAGCCATTTTAGTCCACATTTGAGTGCATGTATCGCTTCCTAACGCTGAGGCAACTCCAATTCCAATTAATATTTTATACTTATTAGGTACGTTTCGGTACTTCTCATTCTCAAATATTAACGACTTCTCATGCATTTGATTATCAGCAAATTCCGGCGCAAATTTTTTGAGTAATTCCATAGGTGTCTTGATATCCATTTTATCTCCAGTTAATAAATATTGATTTTAACTCGCTATACAAATTTTCACTTCTTACAAACCTTTTTATTTCTTTGTCCTTTGAATCAAATAATATTACTACCGGTACAAATCCGACTTCATACTCATTTTGCAAATCATAATTTGAATATGAATCTACAACAGCATAGTCAAACAAATCCGGATTTTCTTTTTGTAATTTTTGAATCTCGGTTTCCTGCTTGTAACACATTTCAAAAGTGCATTCGCATGACATTGATGTAGAGAAGATAATTATTTTTTTCTTAGATGAATTCTTTAACTCATCTAAAAAATATTTTCCAAAGAGTGTGTTGAATTCATTATTTACAACACGGAAAGCTTTCTTTAACGTATCCATTCCTGGTTTGTCATTAAAGAATTTCTCAAATGTTTTATAAGAATTTATTAGTCTATCCTTTTCATTCTCATAATCCTTATTGGTTAAGATTGCTTTTGAAAGGTTCTTCTCTTGCTTTAAGGTATTTAACAATTTATCAAGTTCAGCAACAGTAGAATTATCCGGATAATCGTTTTTCAGAAACGAAATATTTACTTGGACAATCTTCTCACGCGTCTCTTTAATCAAATCAGCGGATGATTCTGTCTTTATTAAGCTTGTGAAAATCAATATGGTTGTAAGCAGTTTAAGTAGCATTGTCTTAGTAAATTAGATTGAAGAGGTAGCCAACAATAATTATTCCCACAGCTACAACTCCAACAAAAACAAATATCAATTGCAGCTTAAGAACCTTTTTAAGTATGATAGTTTCAGGAAGTGATAAACCGATTACAGCCATCATAAATGCAAGCACGGTTCCAA
>JAKAFW010000097.1:0-3166 GCA_021817845.1 Bacteroidota bacterium | reverse complement strand
GTAATTGGGTATATAGGTGGTTTGTACTAAAACAAACAATAAATACAACAGGCACCGCAAGCGGCACTGGTTGGGCAAGAAACATAACGATAGTAAAAGAGAAATGGATAAATGATACGTCAAAGACGGGCTGGTATTGGGTATCACATGACCAGGGCGGAGCGGTAACGGGACCGTACTGAGAAATTATTGTAATAAATTGTCGGGGTGGGGAGATTCGAACTCCCGACCCCTTCTTGTTGATGGGGAAAATGATTTTCTCTTTTTCTTAACAATATTGTTTTCTTTATTGCACCTTTCTTCGTATCTCAATTTTCATGTTCTTCCCAATTTGATCATTTGTCCTTTGCAGGTAGAGATATCAAGACTAGAATATTTAAAAATATTTTAATTCTTTCCTCTGCAGAAATAATTAGCAGGATTATAAATTTTATCTCTTTTGCTTATCTCGCACGGATACTTCTAGTTGACAGTTTTGGCTTGATAAACTTCATCCTTGCACTTACTTCTTTCTTCCTTATTATAATTAATTGCGGAACTGATACAATCGGCAGTAGGGATATTGCAAGGAATGAGGGAAATATTTCTATTTATGTGAGTAAATTAATTTCTTTCCGGATGATTATAGCATTCATATTCTATTTTCTTTTTGCCGTTGTTCTTCTATTTATATCTCAATCTTCATTAGTCAGAAATTCATTTCTCATCTACACTTTTACTTTTTTTTCGAATGCACTGCTAATCAATTGGGCATTTCGTGGAATCGAAAGAACATTTCCCATTTCATTGGCACAAATTCTCTCAGCGTTCTTGTCTCTTATAGCATTTATAATATTGGTGCATCATTCGGATTCTGTTATACATGTTATTTTGATTCTAACAATGTCGTCATTCATAAACTCATTTGTACTCTTAATTTATTTTATAAAATATTCGTATAGACTTAAATTCTTATTTGATCCGATATTTATTAAAGAAATTATGAAAGCATCTGCACCTTTAGCTATTTCTACGCTAATGATTAATATTTATTACAATCTTGATCAGGTAATGTTGGGAATGATTTCGACAAAACGGGAAGTGGGTTATTATTCTGCGGCATATAAAATAATATTAATTGCAGTTGTTCCGGCTTCGATAATTCTACAATCATTTTTCCCGCAGCTTGCTAAATTTCATAATCATAGTAAGGAACGATCTCGGCTGATGAATTCCTATGCACGGCTAATGTTTACGACCGGAATATTTTTTACTTCGATGGGTATTTTGTTCGCCAGAGAAATTATTAGAATTGTATTCGGTTCTGAATATGAAGATTCAGTTCCTCTGCTGAGAATACTGATCCTAAATGTTTTTTTAGTCTATCTAAATATGACTTATGGAAATCCTCTTATTGCGTGGAATGAACAGAAGCATTATTCATATGTAATTGCTGCAGGCGCATTTGTTAACATTGTACTAAACTTTATTTTAATACCGGGGTATCTCGCATACGGAGCCGCAATTTCAACCATATTAAGTGAGGTTGCTGTTTTTACTGGACTTATTTATATGCATTGGAAAACAACAAATTATTTACATTCTAAAATATTGTTAAGGTCAGCAAGTTCTTTTCTAACAGTAATGATTTTAGGAAGAGTATTGCAGTTGCTCGGTATAGCTTGGTGGTTAGTTTTAATTCTTTCAGTAATTATATTCATTATAACAGTTAATAAAACAAACCTTTTGTCATTATCTATTTTAAAAGAATTTATGAATGAAGAGATATGATATTCTGATAGTAGGTGCCGGCTTTGCCGGATCGGTGATGGCAGAACGGATTGCCTCACAATTGGATAAAAAAGTTCTTATCGTTGAAAAACGAAACCATATTGCCGGCAACGCATATGATGAATATGATGAGAATGGTATTCTAGTCCATCGTTACGGTCCTCATATCTTTCATACAAACAGTAAAAGTATTTTTAATTATCTCTCAAAGTTTACAGACTGGCGCAAATACGAGCATGAAGTTTTGGCTTTTTATAAAAATGATTATTTCCCGATTCCAATAAACAGAGTCACGTTAAATAAAATTTATAATCTTAGTCTGCAGACAGATGACGAAGCTAAAAATTTTTTTTCCTCAGTTAGAGAGAAGCGATATCCAATTCTTAACTCAGAAGATGTAATTGTTAATCAAGTAGGAACTGAACTTTATAAAATTTTTTTTGAAGATTATACTTATAAGCAATGGAATAATTACCCAATTGAATTATCTCCTTCAGTTTGCGGACGTATTCCGGTAAGACTCAATAATGATTGCAGATACTTTACAGATAAATATCAGTTTATGCCAATGAACGGATATACAAAACTGTTTGAACGGATGTTAAACCATAAAAATATAGAAGTAATATTTAATACGGATTATAAAAATATTATCGCTGAAATTAGTTTTGACAAAATGATTTATACGGGACCGATAGATGATTTCTTTGACAACGCGTATGGAAAACTGCCTTATAGATCAATTAGATTCGAATTCGAAAATCATGATTCGGAATACTATCAAAAATGTGCTCAAGTTAATTATGTCGAAAAATCGGTAAAGTATTCAAGAGTAGTCGAGCATAAATTCCTTTCAGGACAAATGACGGCTAAGACAACAATCAGTCGTGAGTACCCGCAGTTTAACGGCGAACCGTTTTATCCAATTCTAACAGAAGAGAATAGAAATATTTTTAAGAAATATGAACGAGAAGCGATCAAACATAATAATGTAATTTTCTGCGGAAGGTTAGCTGAATATCAGTATTACAATATGGATCAAGTTGTAGCGAATACTTTGAAGAAATTTGAGCAAATGATGAATGCAAAATAATCCGCTTGTTACAGTTAATATTCTTTCATATAAACGTAAAAACGAGTTAAGAAATACTTTGTTCAAAGTATATGAACAGGAGTATAAAAATATTGAAGTGATTGTTGTTAATAACGCATCAACAGAGGGCATCTCAGAAATGGTTGAAACAGATTTCCCAAATGTTATTCTGGTTGAAATGCAAAAGAATATTGGAATTGCAGGATGGAACGAAGGTTTTAAAATTGCAAAGGGGGAATATATAATGACTCTCGATGATGACAGCTACCCATCAGAGAATACAATCGCTAGCGGGATTGAAGA
>JAKAFW010000061.1:0-13339 GCA_021817845.1 Bacteroidota bacterium | reverse complement strand
TCCTAAGAAATTCTCTTAATTGATTGCTTCTTAATAATGATAAATTTGGCGTCATCTTTTTTCCTTTGATTTTCAACAAATATAATCATTATTTCAATTATTTCCTATGTTAGTGCCATTACCCGCATACGGGGCAGGCAGGTTTATGGCATTGCCCCGCCATTTATGGCGGGGATTAGTGTAAGAAAGATAATTATGGCTTTAGCCACATAAATAGCACAAATGGGGCTGAAGCCCGGTATTTATTGGAGTTCATTTCACCCCGACATAAATGTCGGGGCAATAAAAAAACATATTACTGTAGTCATATTTCAAAACCATAATTAGAATATTTATTCATCACTTCTGAATTTTCACACAGCCTCTTCAAAGCGGGCTTCTTGTCTTATCGGATAAAGCTCCTTCTTTTCCTTTCATTAGGTTAGATATCCACCCGGCAAAATGGTTCAGATTTAATTACATTCATGCCTGGCTTAATTCCGGTGTAATTGATTCAACTGTCTCTTATGCTACTTTGCTTCCTGGTAATAGCAGAACAATCTTCCGAAGTAAATATCTTGCGCAGCATACTTTGACTCTTACGCCTGAAAGGGGACTTGATATTTCCCTTGGCGAATCGATTGTGTACAGCGATAATCTGCAGTTATCTTATTCAATCCTGCTAAACAAAGGAATCAGCTTGGATTTACTCTCGGCGGATCAGTAACTGATTTGCCTATCGATAACCTTACTTTAACGGCAGAGTTTACAAAAATATTCCCTTACGTCTATACGCATTACATACCTACACAGACGTATCAAAACAATGGTTACGTAATGGGTGATTGGATGGGGAATAATGCAGACCTTATTTACGGCGCTATAAATTATCGTTTTATAAGAGGACTGCAAGCAACTGTATGGGGACAGTATGTCAGAAAAGGCGGGCAGGGCCCGGAAACCGGTCAATACACCCAGCCGCAGCCGCCATTCCTATATGGCTTAAGAACAAACTATGCCTATCTTGGCGCTGAACTAAAATACGAAATCACCCACGAACTATTTGCCAGACTCCAATTTCAAACCACAACCATTTCCACCCAACAGCCCGACCTGACTTTTTCCGACCACAGAATGAACGAATTTTACGTATCCATGTATTATGGTATACAGTAATAACAAGTAACGAGAAATTAGTGACAAGTGACATTGATTTGCTAATTTGTGGGATCGGAAATGAGTGACGAGTGACACTCGTTACATAAAAATTATATCGTAGAAAAGAACAGAACTAAGATAATATCCTTTGGAAAAGGAAACCATTGACCAGCTATTTCCTTTTATAAAGGAAAAGATTATCTTTACTCAGAGGTGTTAAGATGAAGGAAATAATTAAAAGCATAATAAAGGACTTTCATGAAAGTCCTTTGCAAGAGTTAATTGAAAGAAAGCTTTCTGTTCCTTTAAATTCAAAAAAGATTATAACAGTTATCGGCTCAAGGCGGTCGGGTAAAACATACTTTTTATATCAGCTAATGAAAGAACTGCCTAAAAGCGTACGGCGGGAAGATATCATTTATATAAATTTTGAGGACGAAAGGCTAAACCTTGTAGCTAGTGATTTGCAGCTTATTCTGGAATCATATTATGAATTGTATCCGTATAATAAAAATCCTTTGTACTTCTTTTTTGATGAGTTACAAAATATTGAAAATTGGGAAAAGTTTGTCCGACGAATATATGATACGGTATCCAGGAACATTTTTATAACAGGGTCCTCATCAAAATTATTAAGTAAAGAAATAGCCACGAGTTTAAGGGGGCGATCAATATCATATGAGCTTTTCCCTCTTACGTTCGATGAATATTTAAAATTTAAGAATATTAGGGCTGATGATCTTTATTCAACAAAAAACAAAGCCCGCATAGTAAATGCCTTTAATGATTATCTAAGTGAAGGCGGTTTTCCCGAAGTAGTTAATTATGATAGGGAGTTAAGATCTAAGACAATGCAGTCATATTTGGATGTAATGATATACCGGGATATTATAGAAAGATATGATATAAAGAATGCATCTGCGTTAAGATATTTTATAGTTAAAAGCTTATCAAATGTCTCAAATTACTTTTCAGTAAACAAATTGTTCAATGAATTAAAGTCAGCCGGTATAAAAATAAGCAAAGATTCAACCTATGAATTTATTAATTATGTGAATGATTGTTATTTGGTATTTCTAATCAATAAATATTCGGAATCTATAAGCATTCAAAATGCTAATGATAAGAAGCTATACTGCATAGATAATGGAATTGTTAATAGCGTATCGTTTAAATTTTCCGGGAACAAAGGCAGGATGCTGGAAAATGCAGTTTATCTACATTTAAAAGCTGCAGAAGAAACAGTATACTATTACAAGGGGAAAGGTGAATGCGATTTCATAATACACACAGATACAAAAGTAAATACCGCAATTCAGGTTACTACCGAATTAAATGATGTAAATAAGAAAAGGGAAACTGAAGGATTATTGGAGGCAATGCGATATTTCAAGTTGAATGAAGGATTTATCTTAACTATAGATGAAACTGATGAAATAATTATTGATAATAAAAAAATTAATGTGATGCCTGCATGGCGTTGGATGATGGTTAATTAGTGATGAGGGGGTGAAGGGATTAGAGGGTGAGGAGAAGATGTCTTGTCCGGCATTAAGTTTACAAAGTAAAGAGAGAAAACTTAATAAAGGATATAGAAATGGAAAGCAGAGGCAAAGTGATAATGAAGTACAGTTTAGCGTTTAAGCAAAAAGTAGTAATGGAAATAGAGGGAGGTAAATTAAGTATAAGCGAAGCCCAAAAGTTATATAACATAAAAGGAGGTTGGACAATACAGCGATGGATAAAAAAGATGGGAAAGAATGAATTGTTGAACAAGGTAGTAAAGATAGAACTGAGCGATGAAGTGAATATGTTAAAACAAAGAGAAAGAGAGAATCGGGAATTAGAATCAGCCTTAGCCCAAGCACATTTGAAAATAATGAGTTTAGAAAAGATGTTAGAGGTAGCCGGACGAGAATATGGAGAGGACTTTAAAAAAAAGTACGATACGAAAGCATAGAAGAAATGATCACGGAGCTTGGGAAATATACGGGTCTATATCGAGTTGAAACAATATGTTTTGTCCACGGCATAAGCCGTCAGAGCTATTATCAGTGGAAGAAAAGAGAAATAAAGGAAAACTATCAAGAAGAAATAGTACTTCAGTTGGTTAGTGAGAAACGGAAGCGACAGACAAAGGTGGGGGTAAAAAAATTGTACAAGATGTCTTGTCCTGAAATAGGTTGACATCATCACATAGCGCGACAAGCTTGCCTACCGGCAGGCCGCAATGGAATATGGAATATGTAAAACAAAAAAATCGCTAAAAAATATTTTGACATAAAAAACAAAGATTTAGAAGTCAATACTATAGTGACCAAGATTATTGTTTTTTATGTCATAACATTTCGCTGCAGATTATTATCTTTCCATTTTAATTTCTAATTTTTAATTTTCAATAATTATTGAGTTCACTCTAAAAAGGGTGTAATGATTTCATAATAATTTTCATCAGAGTAAATTTTTAAATACATTCCTGAAGACAAATTTACTCACTTTTTATAGAAAAGAATGTTTAAGAAAAACACCAAGCACACGCAATCAAACATATTTGGATATACAAATATCATATCTGAAAAAATGGCAAAGGAACTTCAAGAATCAGAAGAACAACAATTCTATAAGCTCATCTTCTGCAATATAAAAGAAGAAGACTTCGCTTGTTTATATTCGGAGATAGACAGCCGCCCGAATGTTCCGGTTAATTGCATGGTCTCGGCAATTTTGCTGCAACACAGAGGCAAACTTACATACGAAAAATTATTCGACAGCATAAAGTTTAATTTATTGACCAAAACAGCTCTTGGATTGCAAACATTAGATGAAGTTCCGTTTTCCGAAGCATCACTATTTAATTTCCAAAACAAGCTTAACTCATATTTTATCGAGACCGGAATAAACCTTCTTGAGAGAGTATTCGATAATTTAACGGAAAAACAACTAAAAGATTTAAAGATAAAAACCGACATACAAAGGACAGATTCATTTCAAGCCGCATCTAATATAAGGAGATACAGTCGCCTTCAACTACTTGTGGAAATGCTTATTAGAATATATCGGGTAATAAATGAAGAAGACAAAAAGCAATATGATGAACTCTTTATTCCTTATGTAAAGAAAACATCGGGACAGTTTATTTACCGGCTCGATACGGATGACCTTTCATCTGAGCTTGAGAAAGTCGGAAAAGTTTATAGAGAAATAAACGACACGTTAAAGCCAAAGTATAAAGATGTTGATATTTTCAAAACATTTGAAAGAGTATATTTAGAACACTTTACGGTTATTGAAGAAGAAATAATCATCAGGACACCGGAAGAATTAACCAGTAGCTGTTTGCAATCGCCGGATGATATAGATGCAACCTACCGAAAGAAAAACAACAAGCAGTTTTATGGACAAACAGTAAATATTGTAGAGACATGCAATCCGGTCAATCCAATAAATTTAGTTACGGATATATCGGTTCACGCCAACAACATAGATGACTCTAAAGAATTAAATGAAAGAATAGATATAGTCAAGGAAAAGACGCCGGATATAAACGAGTTGCATTTTGACGGTGCCTATGGCAGTAAAGACAACGATAAAAAGTTTGATAAGCATTCAGTTACTCCAATACAAACAGCTATAAGGGGAAGAGAAAACAGCGGAGTAGAAATTACGATTAATCAAATAAACGAAGGCTACTATTTAGCTAGTTGTCCAAATCAAAATATAAAATCTGAGTTAGTAACAAAGCGTTTCAAAGCAGAATTTGATTTAAATATTTGTTCGTCATGTGTCTTTGCTTCAGTGTGTAATTTGATAAAAAAGAAATCTGTTAGGGTCTATTATTTTACCGAAGAAGAATATCTTAAAAAGCAGCGTTTAGCAAGCATACAAATGATACCCAAAGAAAGAAGAAGTTTAAGAACAAACGTTGAGGCAACGGTTTCGGAGTTCACAAGAAAGATGAATAACCGGAAGCTAAAAGTCAGAGGTACCTTCAAAGCAGAGATATTTGCCTTTGCCGTTGGGATAGGTGTGAACTTTGGAAGAATCTATCGTTACCTATGTTCACAAATCTCCGAAGGAGCGCTCATCCGGCAATGCATAACATAGGAAAAGACAGAAAAGTGCATCTCTGCCAGCGCGATTTGGTCAATAAGTCAAAGAACAAGAACAAAATGTAAAATTCAAATAAAAAATATTACACAATAATTTTTATTGGACTAATAGCCCCCTTAAAAATTTAATCAACATTTTTTTTTCAACAATTAAACTAAAAAGCAGGGCTACTTAATATTAGCTTTTTAGAGCGGACTCATTATTCATTATAAAAAATCATCCTATGAAAAAGAGATACATTACCATTGCAGTCTTACTTTTTATTTTCGTTCCGCAAATCAAATCACAAGTTGTATACGAACCAATTAACAGCTCGGTTTATAATTTCCTGGAACGTCAATCCGTTAAAGGATTAATAACTCTCCACGACGAAGTAAAGCCATTCTCCCGAAGACTGATTGCTGAAAAATTAATCCAGGTTGATAATAAAAAGAATTTGCTTTCAAATGTAGAAGTGCAGGACTTAAAATTCTACGAAAATGATTTTGCCGGGGAGATTAACTCAATACTTAAGAGTCCATCTGCTGATTCTACTAGGTTAGAATATTTCACTTTCGGACAGGATAACCGCTTCCGCGCATTTGACTATAAAGATTCATTGTTCTCAATCAATGCTGACCCTGTTTTAGGATTCTCAGCCGAAAGGTTTCATGGATCAACATTGAGTCATCGCTGGAATGGCGTTACTTTATATGGCTATATATCAAACTTTATTGGTTATAGTTTAAACTTTAAAGACAATCAGGAAAATGGGAATTACCTCGATGGAAATCGTAATTTTACTCCTTTGCCGGGTATCGATAATACAGCTACAACTTATCAAAATCGTAGCAATACTTTGCAGCATGATGAGGTCAATGCAATGGTTACTGCTTCCTGGTCATGGGGCTCATTTTCTTTCGGGAAGGATTTTATTAATTGGGGCAGCAGCTTAAGTCCAACAAGCCAATTAATTCTTTCAAGTAAAGCGCCTTCTTTCCCGTTTATTCAGCTTGAAATTCATCCGACTAGTTGGCTAAGGTTTACTTATATTCATGGATTCCTGCATTCAGGTTTGTTAGATTCGACGACAATTCATTCTTCTCCTGTACCTGGGCGTACAAATTATTTGCAAATACCCAAGTTTATAGCAGCGCATTTTTTATCGGTAGATTTCAATAAAAATTTGACAGTGTCACTTGGCGAGTCCATGGTTTATAGTGAAAGAATTGAACCGCTATATTTGATTCCTATAATGTTCTTCCGAGTTGCGGATCATTATCTTTCCAAAGACGGCAGTAACACAGGCAGTAACGCGCAGGTATTCGCGGATGTTTCAATTAAGGTGCCTTCTATCCGGAGCAAGTTTTATTCGACTTTATTTATTGATGAACTTTCGATTACTTCTTTCCTGGAAAATAAGCCGGGAGCTTATTCTGTTGGCTATACTCTTGGCGGTGAAATAATCGACCCGTTTGTTGAAAATTCCTCATTCAATTTAGAATATTCAAAGATTTCTCCTTATGTATACATGAACTCAAATCTTGCGCAGACATATACAAGCTACGATTATCAGCTTGGTAATTGGATAGGCAGTAATGGAGATATAATATATATGAAGTATACTCAAAATTTATTAAGAGGATTAGCTGTTGATGTTTGGGGAGATTATATCAGAAAGGGTTCAGTACCATCCGCCATAGGACAATATGAATTGCCATATCCGCCAACATTATTCGGGCTAAGAAAAAGCGACAAAGAATTTGGCCTTGAAGCAAGTTATGAGATAATAAATGACTGCTGGTTCAAACTGTTTTACAACTATTCAGATATCAGCGATCAAGACATCAGCCGGACTCCCTCCTACTTATTAGGCCAGAACAAAGGAATCGGCTTCTCAATCTCTTATGGGTATAACACACTATCGAGGTAACTGTCATTCCGACCCTGCCGGTAGGCAAGCTCCTTCGAAATGACAATGGAAAAAACAAATGTCATTTCGACGACCGGAGGGAGGAGAAATCCCCGGCACATACAAATAAGTGTCACTTCGACCGAAGGGAGAAATCCCATGGAACCACAAATAGTTGTCATTTCGACCCTGCCTACCGGCAGGCAGGCGAAGGGCCTGTCCCGTATGCGGGAAGAAATCCCATGAATAGCTTAGGTATCCGAGTTGAACCATGGGATATCTCAGTCGCTGATTTATCCCGTATGCGGGACTCCTTCGATATGACAGACAAGTAATTGTCATTTCGAATCCAGCCCTGCCTGCCGGTAGGCAAGGTTTAGCCGGTGAGAAATCCCACGAATAAGCTTAGGTATCCGAGTTGACCATGTGATATCTTCCGCCTTTGTCGAATCCAACAATAATATCATCCCTACCGGCAGGCCTTCGTGATTAAGAGAAATAAATCCCGTATTAGAAATGAAATTCTCAATACCGCTCTATCCATCACCCCACAACTCCATCACTCCATCCTGTCTGCGCCGGCAGGCAGGTTTCCTCTCATCCTTATACGTAATCAGTCCCTGTAAGTGTCTCATCGTCCTCTTCTTTGGACATGGTAAACATAGAGCTTAAAATATCTTTGAACTGCAATCCGGATTCAAGACGAAATCTGCTGATCAATGAAAATTCCGCCATACCATGCAATGCGAATTCCATTAATAGAAATATCGTCTTTTCTTCTTCATTCGGGAAATATTTTTTTACTAGTTCTTTTAACCCGGGTACGCTTAATAAAACTTTTTCATAATCTTTATTTGAAAGATCATTAATTATGTCAATAGAGTTTCCTTTGGTGAACCAACTGACTATCGACTGGTAAGGACTTTGAGTCTGATTTTTTTTCAATTTATCCGGCGTAGGAAAATAATTCTGGAATAAAGTTTTAATTGACTTGCCGATTAATATATTTGCTACTTTTAATGGACCTTCCTGTTCTCCTTCGTAAACTAATTCAATCTTCCCGGTGATTGCCGGAATTACCCCGTACAAATCGGAAATCCTTTGCTGGGTCGACTTTTCATTATTTATAATCATTCTTCTTTCAGCTGTGCTAAATAAATTTTCGTAAGCTGAAATTGTAAGTCGCGCCGATACTCCGCTTTTATGGTCGATATATTCGCTTTGTCTTGCTTCAAACGCAATTTGCTCTATTAAATTATTTAGCAATTCGTTTGTCCGAATTGAATCTATCTGACTTTCCGTTAATTGGGCTTCCTGCTCTGTGATTTGTCTTGATACTTCGACGGACTTTGGATAGTGAGTCAATATCTGACTGTCTATTCTATCTTTAAGCGGTGTAACTATAGAGCCTCTGTTTGTATAATCTTCAGGGTTTGCTGTAAAAAGAAATTGAATGTCAAGCGGAAGCCTGATTTTGAATCCTCTGATTTGAATATCATTTTCCTGAAGAATATTGAAAAGTGCGACTTGTATCCTTGCTTGAAGATCGGGCAATTCATTAATTACAAAGATTGATCTGTGCGAGCGGGGAATAAGTCCAAAGTGGATTACACGCTCGTCTGAGTATGGCAGTTTTAATGAAGCTGCTTTAATCGGATCAACGTCGCCGATAAGATCTGCAACTGTAACGTCCGGTGTAGCTAATTTTTCGGTATAACGTTCGGTGCGATGAAGCCAGGTAATTTTTGTATTATCGCCGTCCGCCGCAATCAGATCTTTTGAATATCGTGAAAGTGGTTTAAATGGATCATCATTTAAGTCGGATCCTTCAATAGCAGGTATGAATTCATCAAGCAAATTAATTAGAAGTCTTGCGATTCTTGTCTTCGCCTGACCGCGCAATCCTAATAATATAATATTGTGCCGTGAAAGAATTGCGGTTTGAATATCCGGTATGACGGTATCATCATAACCTAAAATTCCGTCAAAAGGATTCTCGTCATTTTGCAATGCTCTGATTAAATTCTTTCTTAATTCTTCTTTTACAGGAATTGTTTTATAACCGGATTTTTTTAATTCGCCGATTGTTTTTATTAATCGTATGTCCATTTAAATCTAAATCTCCTGAATTGTAAAAATATTTTAGTAACTCCCCATACGCAAGAAATAATTATTCCCCAAAAATACTTAAGTGCCTCAGAGAGGCGATACATTAGTAGAAATAATCATCCAACAAACTACCTGGGCTTTAGCCCACAATAAAATCTTGTTTATTTAAGCCGTTTTCTTCTGTTCCTGATGTAATCTTCAAATATGTAATCGCCTAACCCCGAAAGGCTGCTGTAAAAAGCCCGCCCGTTGTTCGTCCTTGTAAATTCTCTGACAAATTGTTGAAGGTATGGGTCGCGTGCAATCATAAAGGTTGTTATTGAAATTCCCATTCGTCTGCTCTTTGCGGCTTGGTCGAGTGTCTTGTTAATTATTTTTCTGTCAAGCCCGTAGCTATTCTTATAATATTTAGCACCCTCTTTTAGGCATGTCGGTTTACCGTCTGTAATCATAAAAATTTGTTTGTTGCTTGTTTTTCTGCGTCGTAAAATATCCATCGCTAATTCGATTCCTGCGACTGTATTGGTGTGGTAAGGTCCCACCTGAAGATAGGGCAGGTCTTTAATTTCAATCATCCAGGCGTCGTCTCCAAAGACAATTATATCGAGGGTGTCTTTTGGATATTTCGTTGTTATCATTTCGGATAAAGCCATTGCTACTTTTTTTGCCGGAGTAATTCTGTCTTCTCCGTAAAGAATCATTGAGTGAGAAATGTCTATCATCAATACCGTAGAAGTAATTGCTTTCAGGTCTCTTTCTTCAACTTCAAGATCATCTTCGGTTAGCATAAAATTATCTATACCGTGATTTATCTGAGCGTTTTTTATTGAATCGGTCATATCGATTTGTTCAAGTGAATCACCGAATAAAAATTCTCTTCTTTCTGAAGTTTGCTCATCGCCGGTTCCTGAAAACGCAGTGCGATGATTTCCGCGTGGAGTTTTCTTTAACTTACCAAAAATCTCTTCAAGTGATTGCCTTCGAATCGATTGCTCTCCTTTTGCAGTTATATGTATTGTAGAATCATTTTCATTTTCTTCTATAAAATTTTTGTCTTTAAGCTCCTGTATAAAATCACCGATACCATATTTATCGCCGGTCAATTTATATTGCTGGTCAAGCTGGTTCAGCCAATTTAATGCCTCCGAAACATCTCCGGAAGTGATAGTAAGAAGTTGCAAAAATATTTTTAATAGATTCTCAAATTCACTTTTGCCTTGATTACCGGGAAAAAATTCGGTGAATCTCGTTCCGATCATAAATGCTTTCCATTTTTATTTGTAGATAATAAAATATAAGCTTTCTGAAATTCGCGTTAAAGTTTTGAGGGAATAAAATTCACTCGCATTTAATGGAGGAATTTCAATAATAATCTAAAAAAATAAGGGATGATTTGAATTGCTTCTAAACACAGTGCTATTCAGTAATCAGTAGCTCGTTACTCGTCACTCGTTCCACGTCACTAATAAAAATAAAAAACGTCAAACAAAAATGTTTGACGTTTTTATTTTAAGTGCTTTTATAATGATTTTACTATTTATCGAGTGGAATTCGTTTTTCTAAAACATTATCGATCAGCTTATATTCTTTTGCTTCTTCGGATGACAAAAAGTAATCTCTATCGCAGTCCTTTGCAATTTGGTCGTATGTTTTTCCGGTGTGGTTGGCTAAAATAGTGTAAAGCGTATCCCTTGTTTTAATCATTTCTCTCGCATGAATTTCGATGTCTGTCGTCTGACCCTGTAAACCACCCACCCAAGGCTGATGAATCATAATCCTTGAGTTTGGTAGTGAAGAACGCTTTCCGGATGCTCCTCCTGCAAGAAGGACTGCACCCATGCTTGCTGCCATTCCTACGCATATTGTGGCTACGTCGGGTTTTACATATTTCATAGTATCATATATTGCTAAGCCTGCGCTTACGCTTCCGCCTGGAGAATTGATATATAGGTTAATATCTTTTTCAGAGTCCTCGGCTTCAAGAAAAATCAATTGTGCAATTGTTAAGCTGGCAATATGGTCGTCTATGGGTGTACCGATAAATATAATTCTCTCGCGAAGAAGTCTGGAGTAAATATCCATGCCCCTTTCGCCGCGCCCTGTTTGTTCAATAACATATGGAACCAATTGGTTGAATATTTCAAATTTATTTTTCATATCGAATCTTTCTCTTCAGTTTTTGAAAGTTTATCTGGTTCAACTTTTTTTATGTTGTTTTTCTCTTTAAGATAGGTAAATAATTTCTTATTGGTTAATTTTTCTAAATAGTTAGAAGTCTTGTAATATGAAATCAATTTATCTAATGCTATCCCGGTTTTCTCAGCATCTGCTGTTGCTAAATCTTTTAATTCATCATCGGATACTGTGATATTTTCTTTCTTTTTAATTGCTTCGCCGATTAAAAACCATTTAACTTCAAGCTCTGCAAATTTCCGAAATCGAGGTTCTGCAGCTTTCTTATCAAATTTCTTATAACCGCGTTTCTTTGATTCTTCTTCTTCTTTCTTAAGGTTGTCTTCAAGAAAGCTTGCAACCATGCTTTTTGGCGCTACAAAATCATTATTCTTAACTATTTGGTCAATCAATTTGTCGATGGTTAAATTTTCTTCTTGTTCATCATAATAATTTTGATAGTCGATTCTAATTTGTTCACGCATCTCTTTTTCGCTTGATGCCTTATCATTTGTTACCTTTTTTACGAACTCTTCGGTAAGTTCCGGTAAGACGCTCTTCTTAATCCCTTTAATAAGAGCAGTGTAATTAAATGTCTCGGGAACTTTTTGATCTTCATTGCCATCTTTCTTTTCAACTCTTTCATCTATAAAAGTAAAACTAAAGGTTTCGCCGGTTTTCTTTCCCGCCGAATTTTCTATTATCTCTTTCTGCACTCGCTCATTAGATAAATCTATCGTAAGGTTTTCGGAAGTCGATCCGGGGTACGGTTCTCCTTTATCATCCACTCTTTTAAACTCAACATCAAGTAAATAATTTTTTCCTTCGCCAACAACTTCAGCAGGCTCGTTTGTACTGTTAGACTTTAAGATATTTTGAATTTCAGTTTCAATCATCTCATCTTTTACTTGAAGGTGTGGGATTTCAATTTCCAAACCGGTATAATCTTTAACTTCCAGTTCGGGTATAACATCATATTTCACTTTGAAGAAAAGATTTTCTCCGGGATTAAATTTTAAATCTGTAATTGTCGGTTGGCCGATAGGGTGAAGGTGTTTTTCTTTAGAAATGGAATAAAATTTGTCGCTCGCTATTTTTTCAGAGGCTTCAAATTCTAAAGAATCCCCATACATTTTTTTTAGCATGTTAACCGGAACTTTTCCTTTACGGAATCCGGGCAACTGAATTTTCTTAGTTTGTTTAAGTATTTCGCTTTCAAGCTGGCTTTTTATTTCTTCATAGGTGAAGGTGACTTCAACTTCTCTTTCTGAAATAGATAAATCATTAATCTTAAGTTCCAAATTAACCTCGTAAAACTTTTAGGTGTTATAAAAATAAATGGTGCGAGAACGGGGACTCGAACCCCGACACCGGTTAGGTACTAGATCCTAAGTCTAGCGCGTCTACCAAATTCCGCCATTCTCGCAAATTCCCATTAATTATCTGCTCAGATTGGGATGAAATTGTTCTTTTCTGTAGCAAATTCTAAAAAATTGTCGCTAAAATTAAAAGATTTTTAGGTGAAAACAAAGGAAAACATCTTAGGGTAGGATGATTATGCACAATATCATCAAGAATTTATTTTATTAATTCATTATATAAACGGCATTTCGGAAAACGATGAATCGGTTGAAAGGATTTCTTTTTTATCTTTTTTCCCACGAATAAAATTCGTGGGCTGCTAGTATAGCTTTTAATTGATATCATACTAACTACATTGTCATTGTTATGTTAAAAGTCAAGTAAATAGTAGAGTTCCACATTTACCTTCATAATATTTTATTTTAGTAATTGGAAAGAGATAAACCTTACGAGAACTAATTAAAGAGTTTATCCCTTCCCGTGTTTTGTTGGGCAAAGCCTTTCTATTAAATATCAAAAAAATAATTTCAAACTGTTATAAACGGACTATCTAAGAAA
>JAKAFW010000096.1:0-3239 GCA_021817845.1 Bacteroidota bacterium | reverse complement strand
CTGGTTCATAGGCTTTGCACCGAGGCTTTTATAAAATTTAATTGAAGGTTCATTCCAATTAAGCACAGCCCATTCAACTCTTCCGCAGTTTCTTTCTTTAGCCAATTTTACAAGACTTAGCAATAACGACTTCCCTATTCCCTTTCCGCGCAATTGAGGCTTTACATAAAGATCTTCCAAATAAATTCCCGGCTTGCCAAGGAAAGTAGAAAAATTATGAAAGAAAAGAGCAAAGCCAGCATTTTCATTATCATAATTTGCAATTAATACTTCTGCATATTTCTTTTGGCCGAATAACATTTCTGTTAACTGATCCTCAGTTGCAACAACTTCATGAAGTAATTTTTCATACACGGCTAATTCTTTTATAAGCGATAGGATAAGCGCTACATCTCTTTTAGTTGCTTCGCGAATTACTAATTTTTCTTTTAACTGATTTTCCATACCGGTTCTCAATTTAGTTATGATTGTTTATTTTGGAAATATTTTTGGAGGTAAATATCGGTCTTTAAGGCAGCAAGTCCGAATAAATAACCAAAAGCTGATCCGATAATTGCACCGCCAAGGATATCAGAAGGATAATGAACTCCGACATAAACTCTTGAAATAGCAATTAAAGAAGCCGTTATAAAGAGAGCCCACTTTAATTTTGGGAACAACATATATGTGAAGAACGCAGCAGCAAAATTATTAACGGCATGACTTGAAGGGAAAGAAAACGTTCCGTTACATCCCAGAGGAGTTCTTACATTTGGCAAAGCATTACATGGACGTACTCTCTGAACAATTTCCTTTATTATTTTTGCATTCACCTGATCGGTAACAAGAATTAATAACAGCAAACCGACGGCGGCAATTCTTCCCCGCCTGCCGCCTTTAGTAACCATTATTCCCAGCAAAATAATATAGGCAATGTACCAGTTATTGACATTGGTAATTGTTGTAAAAAACCTGTCAAAGGCGCCGTTCACCAAAGTATGGTTGAAAAAGTAAAAAACAGCTACATCAATCGAATAAAAAAAGTTTATCATAATTTTAAATATTTAGTTTAAGATAAAATACAATTTATATAAAATTTTATTAACGGGCATTATTAATGAGCATACTTCATAACTTCTATCTTGGATTTAAAAATAGTTATCCGCACTATATCAGATACCTTGAAGGTTGAGTCTTCGTTTTGTCTTTAACCTTTGCTAAAGATATATTTTGTAAGATTATTTTATTACTTTTGATGTAATGATTGGAGGCTCAATGTCAAACGTCAGCAGTAAAACAATTGTTGATTATATCTATAACGGTGATACAACTTTTTCTACCAGGGAATATGAGAAGCTAAGACAAGAGACGAAAGAGCTTTTGATTACGCCAATGAAAGTCATGGCTCTTTTAATAGCCATTTCCGGTTTGTTCGCGATGATTTTTGAAGTGCGCTATTTTTCATCTTTCGCTTACCAAGTTTATTTTACCCGCCTAGGTGCAACGTTAATTGCTTTTTTGATTTTAGTTTCACTTAATACAAATTGGGGAAAGAATAAACCTCTACTACTTGTACATGCTCTATTGGCAACTATAATCCTGTCATCAGCCTATATGATTTTCTTGATGCCCAAAACATTAGGAGCCAATTCACAAATTGTTGGATTAATGATATTTACATCCGCATTATTTTTAAGTTGGGACGTTAAGAATCAAATTATAGTTGCAATCTATTACAACATAGTTTTTGCAGCAGCAATTTTGTTAAACGATAAAAACATTTACTTTTTGCCGCACATGTATGAATCTGTAATCTTTGTTTTATTCTTAAGCGCAATCTCCGTCGTAGGCAGCGCTGTTAATTTTAGACTACGAATGCAGCTTGCCGAACGCTCGTTTAAAATGGAATTATCCGAGAATAAATATCATTCGATTTTTGAAAACTCGCCGGAAGGAATTTTCCAATCAAGTTTAGCCGGGAGATTTTTGACGGTAAATCAATCAATGGTTAATATTTTAGGTTATAATAACGTAGATGAATTATTACAGTTGAATATAACTGAAGATGTATTTAAGTCTCGGGAAGATAGGGACAAATTGATAGAAGAGTTAAAGCAAAAAGATGAAGTTAATAATTATCGCTTGACTCTTAAGAAAAAAGACGGCACGGATGTCATTATAAGCTTGAATGATAAAATGCTTTCTGATGAGGCAAAGAACCAATTTTATTTTGAAGGAAATATTAGGGATATAACAGAATGGGTAGTTGCAGAACAGCAGCGTAAAATAGCAGAAACTGAATTGCGGAAAGAGAAAATAAAATCAGACCGTTTGGCAAAGGAAGCAACCGAATCCACAATGATCAAGAGTCAATTTCTTGCAAATATGAGTCATGAAATCAGGACCCCGATGAACGGGATACTTGGCTTTTTAACTTTAATTGAAAAGGAAGCATATAGAAACAAAGAGGAAATGAAGCAATTTACTTTTACTGCCCGTCAATCGGCTGAATCACTGCTGGAAATTTTAAATGATATATTGGATTTATCAAAAATTGAATCCGGTAAAATGCAACTTGCCGAAGTAGACTTTAATTTGAGTGACGTACTAGAGGAATCAGTTTCAATTCTTGCTTTGAGAATAAAAGAAAAAGGATTAAACGTTATAACCGACATAGCCGATAACACTGAGCTATATCTTCGAGGTGATCCGGTAAGAATCAGGCAAATCTTTATGAACTTAATCAGCAATGCTGTTAAGTTCACAGAAAAAGGAAAAATTACTATTGAATTAAACACAAAAAAAGAAGATGGAAATGTAATAATCGTAAACGCTTCCGTAACCGACGAAGGAATCGGAATTCCAAAGAATAAAATTGCATATCTATTTCAACCCTTCTCGCAGGTAGACGGCTCAAATACACGCAAGTTTGGCGGAACAGGATTGGGTTTGGCAATTTCCAAACAATTTGTAAATATGATGGACGGTGAAATAAATGTTGAAAGTTCAGATGGTAAAGGGAGTAAATTTTACTTTTTTATCAAATTAAAAAGCTCATTGGATAAGCCTTGGGTTGCTTCCAACGTACGACTAAAAAGGATCTACAATTTGCAAGAGGAATCAAAAGCAAATATAAAGGTAGACAACGCAACTCTAAAAGGATTGAGAGAAAAGTATAGAATTTTACTTGCCGAAGATAATTTTATAAATCAAAAAGTAGCCACAAGGATACTTTCGGATGCAGGTTATAATACAGATCC
>JAKAFW010000060.1:0-14232 GCA_021817845.1 Bacteroidota bacterium | reverse complement strand
GCTGGGATAGTGATCATGTTGTAATATTCAATGATGAGATACAGCTAATTGCGCAGGAGATTGTCCGAGCTAATATACTTGAGAGGGTAAATGTAGGCCTTGATTATTTTGACGGCAGCATAAACCGCATAGGCGCATTTGTTATTGGTGCGCGTGCAGCTCAACTAGCTTTTCTGTATGCTCTGCTTGAACCAACAAAAATGTTAAGGGAATTTGAAGAAACAGGTAAGAACTTTGAACGTCTTGCATTTCTTGAGCTGTTGAAGACAAAACCTTTTGGTGCAGTATACGATTATTATTGTATGATAAACAATGTACCGGTTGGTGAAGATTATATAAAAGAAATTCAGAAGTACGAAGTTGAAGTTCTGAGTAAAAGGGTATCTGTTAATAGCCTGTCTAATGAAATGGTAGAATCAAACTAATTTATAGATACAATTATAGTACTGAACTTTTTAATTAGGTAGACAAATAATTCTATGATTATAAAGACCGGGAAGAAATTAACCTTAAAAGATTTAGCACATATTCTTTCTGTTACACCCGCTACAGTTTCTAAAGCCTTAAGAGATAGTAGTGATATCTCCCTAAATATGCGAGAGAAAGTAAAAGCCAAAGCAAAGGAACTGGGCTACCGTCCAAATTTATTAGCAAGGTCATTGATCAATAATCGGAGTAAAATATTAGGGATATTGATTCCTGATTTACGTATTTCCTTTTTCTCGGAAGTAGTAAGGGGGATGTATGAAGAGGCAAATAGAAAGGGGTATGAAACTATTTTGTTGATTCATGATGAGAACAAGGCAATAGAGAGGAAAAAGTTAGAGTTTTTATCGGACGTTCATGCAGACGGGATATTGTTAAATGCAACAGGTCATAAAAGCAATTATGATATATATAAAAAATTGGGTGAAGAAGGCATTAAGGTTGTATGCTGGGATAGAAAGCTTGAAGGATTGGAATATAAATCGGTAACGATTGATGATAAGAAAGCAGCCTTTGAGCTGACCTCTAGTATGATAAGCCAGGGGAGAAGACATATACTTTTCCTAGGTCCCAATACAGGAATACCTGTGGCAAAAGATCGATTTGAGGGATATAGATTAGCCCTTAAAACAAATGGTATAGCATTTAACCCGGATTTAGTAGTTCATTCTTTTAGAAATTTTGCAGATAGTTATAGGAAAATGTTTTCTATAATGAAGAGTAAGATGAAAATAGATGGTGTAATAAGCATTGGGGGAGTAATTACCTATGGAGCAGGGAAAGCTATATTAGAGAGTAATCATACAGTACCTAAGGACATAATGCTTGGAGAATTTGGAGATAACGATATAGTCTCCCGTTTAGGAGTTCCATTCTTTACTGTTAATCAAAACCCCTATGTAATGGGTAAGTCTTCGGTTGACTTGCTGATTAGGATAATCGAACAACAAGTAACTCACGATAATTTTAATGATATAATTATTGATTCTGAAATTATTAAAAGATAAAATATTCCTAATTTAATTCTCAAAATTTTGAAAGAATATACAGGTTTAATTAATTACAATAATTTAATAATAGAAAGAGAGTAAATATGAAAACTAGAATACACTTTGGACTTTTAGTATTTCTATTTTTTTATTTTGCTGGTGTGGGAACTGTATTATCACAAAGTAGTCAAAAGGGTTCGTTGGAAGGAAGTGTTATTGCTTCCGACTCAAAACAACCGCTTCCATTTGCAAATATTATAATTATAGGAACAAATTAAGGTGTTCCCACGGACGTTGATGGAAATTTCATTTTAAAAAATATAAATGCTGGGAGACAAAAGATAAAAGTATCTTATATCCCGAACATATTCGGGAAATTAAATTCATTTATAAAGAAAATGACACTGTACTTATTTTCTTAACAAACAATTTCTCTCTGCCTCCCGATACAATTGCTAGTTTATACGAAGACCTTTGGAAAATAGAATTATTCTTTAAGTGGATTAAGCAGCACTTAAGAATTAAATCATTTTATGGAACAAGTGTTAATGCCGTCAAGACACAAATCTGAGTTGCAATTTCTGTTTATGCCTTAGTTGTCTTTATAAAAAAGAAATTAGATTTATTTGTAAACCTCTACACAATTTTACAAAAAATAATAGATATAAATTTTTAACATTAAAATAAAAATGAGTCAAGAATGAAAACTAAAATACTATTCGGTTATTTCATGTTTTTTCTTTTTTGCTTTTTGGGAAATACAAATCTTTACTCCCAAACTGCAACAAAAGGGACACTTAGAGGACGGATATTTGGTTCTGATAACAAGGAACCTCTTCCTTATGCAATTGTTATGGTAAAAGGAACAAGTAATGGTGCGGCTGCTGACGTTAATGGTAATTACATTATCAGAAATATTAACGCCGGTAAAAGAATCATTACAATTTCGTACGTCGGTTATGAAACCAAAAATATTAATGTAGTTATTAAGTCCGAAGAAACAACCGAACTAAATGTTTCGCTTGAAATATCTGCAATAAAAGGCAATGAAGTTGTGGCTACCGCTCAAAGACAAGGACAAATAGAAGCTATAAACAAACAGATAACTTCTAATACTATTGTTAATGTTGTATCGCCTGACCGTATAAAAGAAAATCCAGATGCAAATGCAGCTGAAGCAATAGGTCGTTTGCCGGGTATATCTTTAACAAGAAGCGGCGGAGAAGGAACCGGTATTATTATCCGCGGATTAGCTCCTCAATACAGTACAATAACATTGGATGGTATTCAATTGCCTTCGACAAATTTGACAGACCGTACAACCAATATATCCGGTTTGTCTCAATATTTATTAGAAACAGTTGAGGTATATAAATCAGTTACACCTGATATGGACGGCGATGCCGTTGCTGGAACTGTAAATTTGACACTAGCACCAGCACCGGAGGGAAGTCATATTAATGCTATAGCTCAGACAGGGTATAATCACCTAAATGATTATTGGGGAAATTATGTATTTAATGTTTCAGGAAGCCGACGCTTTTTCAACGATAAATTGGGCATAAGATTAAATCTGGATGCTGAAAGAGTCAACAGAGGAAGACAAACCCTTGGCGCATCATACGGAATCAATTCGAATACTACGGGTGGATTAGGATATGAGCAGGTTTTATTAGTCAATGCTTCCCTTAATAATATTGGTGAAATAAAAACAAAGCAAGCCGCTACTTTAGTAACAGATTGGAAGTTTTCTAATAATTCAAAATTAATTTTTTACAATTTCTTTTCCAGCACGGGAGACAACTATGACTCATTTAGCAAAAATTATAATCCTGGTGCTGCAGCAGTAACCTATGGAGCGAATATAAATAATTTAGGAAAAAATTTACTTTACACTGGAATATTAAAAGGAGAAAATGCCTTCGGGAACCTAAATTTAGATTATGGAGCTTCATTTTCGCAAGCACATAGCTATACTCCTTTATCGATGACATTTAATTTTCAGTTGGATAATGGATACAATCCTCAGTATACAACAAATCAAGCCTTGACGCAGACACCGGGGCAAATTATTAACGAATCGAATGATAACAATTCAGTTTTGAACAAAATTTATATGGCTAACATTGGATACACACAGAATGATTTAATGCAGAAAGATATAAATGCCTTTTTAAACGCAAAGGAGGTTTACAAAATAAATGATGATTTGAGCGGTTATTTAAAAGGCGGGGTGAAATATAAAAGTACAACAAGAAATGCGAATGCTTTTACTGCAAATCAACAAATTGCAACAAATCCGCAATTTGTGGGTTATGCTAATCAAGCTTTGGGATGGGTCAGCGCTTACGGTACTCAGCCAAGTGCGAGGCCTTTTGCTTCTGGAAATGTTAGTAATTTCATAAACGGAGAATACAATTTCGGATGGAATATTAATTATGACAGGCTTTCCCAATTATGGTACTGGTGGAACAATTTTTCAAATAGAGTTATCGCAGGTGATTCGGTTAACCAAACTATAGGCCAATATACCAAAATTAGTTTTGTCCCAGACTTTTATGGCAGTTCAATTAATGATCAAAATATTACTGAAAAGTATTATGCAGGATATTTAATGGGAGTTTTGAATTATGGTGATCTTATTACTTTTATACCTGGTGTAAGGTATGAGAAAGTAACGGATAATTTGATAGGAAATTTAGTATATGATATGTCAGTTTCGTATACAGAACAATTCCCTAGACAGTATGTAACTGCAGACAGACAGAGTGAATTCTTTCTACCCAACTTCCATTTAACGATAAGACCGACGCAATGGATGCATATTCAAGCAGCATACACTAAGACGATAGGATATCCAAGCTACAGCCAAATCATGCCAAATACATATATCAATAATGGATTTGCTCCTTATGTTTATAGTGCTGGAAATCCCGATCTTAAACCAGAACAATGGTCAAGTTACGATCTTTTAGTAGCTTTATTTAGTAATGAGGTTGGACTTTTTTCTGTAGACGGTTATTACAAGGAAGTAAAAAATAATATTTGGACTAGAACTTATACTAGAATTCCAGGGGATCCCGTTCTCCCAGGATTCGGACCGAACGACCAAGTTACAACTTCTGCTACTTTGAATAATGATAATTATGTTTATGTAAAAGGATTAGAACTTGAATGGCAAACAAATTTCTGGTATCTCCCAAGTCCATTCAATTATTTTTCACTTGATGTAAATTATTCTTTGATTCACTCACAGGCACAATATCCAGCACAGAGACTTTTCACAACATATCAAAACGACAGTAGAGGCAGACCAATACCGTCTCTTAATAGAGTTGACTCCACAGTAACGGGAAGAATGCTAAATCAACCTGATAATATAGCGAACGTATCTTTAGGTTTTAATTACCAGGGATTAAACTTATGGTTATCTTATCAATTTAACGGTTCTATTATTACCAGTTGGAGTGATCAACCCGAATTAATAGGTACCCAAGGAAATTATCAGCGATGGGATTTACAAATTTCCCAAAAATTGCCAATTGAAGGACTGGTATTGCGAGGAGATGTGTCAAACATTAATAATGTGCAACAAATATCTAAGCTTATAAGTGATCCTAGACCGACATATATAGAGAGCTATGGATGGACTTCGGATATAGGAATAATGTACAATTTCTAAAATAATAACAATTTAAGGAGGTGATTGAGGCGTATTAAAATAACTTTATTTTATAAACTTTATGAGATTAATAGATAAATTAAATTATTAAGGAGGTGATTAAGAAGAATAATGTGAAATTTATTATGCAATCTCAAAAAAAAATAATTGGTAGGTAAACTAATTCATCATTTAATTAATTAAATATTTAATAATAAAAAAGGTAAGTAATAATATGAAAAATTATAGAATAACTTTATTATTTGTTGCAATGTTTATCCTTTCTATATCAGTTTTTGCCCAAAATAATATTGTAAAGGTTGTACCAGGTTATGGTACTCTTAATGCAGCTATTACAGCTAATGGTTCGGCAACTTATGAACTGACTCCCGGAGCATGGTATGGACTTGATGCCCCGGTACAAGTTAGCGTTCCGATAAGTATTGTCGGACGTGATTCAGCGGGCATGCCAGCAATTATTCAGACAGGCAATACTTCTGCCGGCGCCACATTTGATCATATGTTCGATATATTTTCAAACATAACGTTTAAGCATGTATTTATTGTAAATGCTGACTTAAAAAACGGCTTAGGTAATGGAGTTGCCCTTACTCATGCACCAGGCAATTTCGTAATGGATTCATGCGTGGTAGATCCAACTGGAATTGGTTATCTATACACTAAAGCGTCCTCTAATAACAATACATATGTTACTAACTCACTCATTATGGAACAAGGCAATACTTTGAGTGTTAATGACGGACATGTATTTCAAAACAATACCACAGGTCCTTGGGATACTTTATATATAGAGAACAATACTTTTGTCAATGTTGGTACAGGTTTCATTACCTCAGCAAATTTCGATCGGGATTCTTTAAATTTCGAATGGATTAATCACAACAGTTTCTTTTTCGGAAAAGCGAACTTCGAAAACACCTGGCAAAGACAAAGTTCTTATATTACGAATAACATGATGTGGCAATTCGATATACATCCAATTCAGTATGCATGGGCAAATTTCTTTCCGGGTGGGGGTCCGCTTAACAGAGTACAGGCATTAGTATATGACGATACACTAAGAAATTGGACAACTGATACAACATATAAAACCGAAACTTTACCGAGTCAACGCAAACATTTTGTTGAATACAACTCTAATTACAGATCGCAAGGATTTTGGGATTTGATTAACTACATTAACCAACAACCCGGATGGGCAAAGGGATATTTGTATGATTTTATACCTGACATTTCATTTATAGATTCATGCAGAGAAACCCGTATGTACAACACTAAAAGTAGTTTCCCTTATTTCTTTTATAACAATAATATCTCGGATTACGGTGCAGAAAACAAAGCAGACGATCCTGGATTTACAGATCAGAGAATTTACCAGTTAACTGATTCAGCTTTAGCATGGGCTACCCAATCAGCTTATCAGGTATGGGGACATCAACAAGACGCGCCTGCAACATGGGCAGACTATTTTTACAGAGATTCTAGCGGATTAGGAAATCCAACTGCATGGCCAAGATTTAACGGAGCATATACAAATTCCAAACTTATGACTGCTTCAATAGAAAAATTACCTTTGGGAGATTTAAACTGGTTTCCTGCAGCAAAAGCTACCTGGCTAGCTCATCAATCTCAAATAATGAATTATATAGAAGCAGAAAACGAAGCTCAAATGACTTTAACGGGAGTTAAAAATGAAGAGTCTAATATACCGAAAGCCTATAGTTTATCTCAAAATTATCCAAATCCATTTAATCCAACAACTATTATTCAGTATAATATTCAAAAACAAGGATTGGTCACATTAAAGGTATATAATATGCTAGGACAAGAAGTGGCAACTTTAGTTAATCAAAATCAGAGTGCAGGGAATTACTCGGTTAACTTCAATGCTTCAAAGTTAGCTTCTGGAGTATATATGTATAGAATAGATGCTGGAAATTTTACAGCTACAAAGAAGTTAGTATTACTTAAATAATTTTTTTAGAAAATTGTTGTATAGTATTAATTAAACAAAATATATCGTTCCAGCTTTTAAGGGTAGTTCAAATTCTATATCTAAATCTAGAATATTAAATTACCCTTTTATTTTAAATTATGAAATTAATTTTACTTTTGTAATTATTTTAAGGAGTTTATTGTGAAAACCATCACAATCATATTTATGATATTCCTTTTTATCAGTAAATTAAATGCTCAAACAACAGAGTGGAGCTTTCTTGGTAGTAATGGGGGATGGTCGTTGGCTCATAGTCTAAGTGGTACAGTCTCTGACAGTGCTTATACACTGAACATAACCGGGTCCGATCCTTATATGGTTTCAGCAACAAGTCTGAATATCAATGCAAGCATATATAAAAGTGTTACTTTTACAATTAAGAATACTACTAATGATTCAGTTGCGGGATTCTTCTGGGCAACTAATGCAAATCAAAATTTTAGCTCAAGTATGAGTGTTGCATCAATTCCGATAGTACCTAATGATACTAAATTTAGAACGTATACTGTTGATTTATCCAGTAATACGGCATGGACAGGAACAATTTACCAGATAAGATTAGACCCTTCTCAGGATGCTTCAAGCGGAACAATATACCTTCAACAAATAGCTCTCGAACCTAATTGGGATTTCATAAACAGTAATCAAGGATGGTCGTTGGCTCATAGTCTAAGTGGTACAGTTACTGACAGTGCTTATACACTGAACATAACCGGGTCCGATCCTTATATGGTTTCAGCAACAAGTCTGAATATCAATGCAAGCGAATATAAACATGTCACTTTTACAATGAGGAATACTACTAATGATTCAGTTGCGGGATTCTACTGGGCAACTAATGCAAATCAAAATTTTAGCTCAAGTATGAGTGTTGCATCAATTCCGATAGTACCTAATGATACTAAATTTAGAACGTATACTGTTGATTTATCCAGTGATACGGCATGGACAGGAACAATTTACCAGATAAGATTAGACCCTTCTCAGGATGCTTCAAGCGGAACAATATACCTTCAACAAATACAAGTATTAGCTGAACCCGCTGTGCAGACAGTTTTATCCACAGATAACGGAATAATCAAAATACAATTAGACCTGACTCGAGGAGGAGCTATAAGTTACTTATCGAATTCCGATAGTAGTAACAACTTAGTAAACATTCATGACGAAGGTCGGTACATACAACAGTCGTATTATGCGGGTAATCCTGTAAACAGACTGGCAGACGGCCAGAATCCATCGTGGTCACCCTGGTCTTGGAATCCAATACAAGTAGGGGACTCTTACAATAACCGTGCGAAAATACTTGCTTTTTGGAAGCATAGTGACACATTGTATACTAAATGTACCCCTATGCTTTGGGATATGAATAATATGCCTGCCGAAGCTGAAATGGAACAATGGAGCGTATTAGACTCAAACGCTATAAAGGTCCACTGCAAATTGACATGCCACAGAACCGATAATATATACGCAGAAAATGTTATTGATAACCAAGAGCTTCCGGCAACATATTTTATTTCAACCCTGGATAATTTATATACATACATGGGCAATTCACCTTTTTCGAGTGCTGCTTTGAGCAATCCTGCGTTGGTTAATTTATCAAGCGGATTTTGGGGAAAATACAATGGCGTGAACGAGCATTGGATGGCATTTGTAAACAGCAGCAATTGGGGCGTAGGAGTGTATAATCAAGACTGTACTTATTTTCTAGCTGGAATATCCGGCAGCACGGGAGGAAACGATACATCTCCTTCAACTATGTATATAGCTGCCATAGAAAATGCAATACTAAATAAAAATAGTGTTTTCAATTATGATTATGATATAATACTTGGTACCGTGAATCAAATAAGGCAATATGTTTATAAAGTAGGCCAACCAGATACTAACGCTTGGGATTTCTCATCAGGCCCAGACGGATGGTATTTAACTAATAATCTCAGTGGTGTTGTTTCGGACAGCGGCCTTACCCTTAACATTACAGGAACTGACCCTTACATGGAATCACTGAGTAATCTGAATATTGACGCAAGTGTATATAAATATGTCAACTTTACGATGGAGAATACTACTAATGATTCAGTTGCGGGATTCTTCTGGACAACTAATGCAAATCAAAATTTTAGCTCAAGTATGAGTGTTGGATCAATTCCGATAGTACCTAATGATACTGTACTTAGAACTTATACCATTGATTTATCCAGCGACACGGCATGGACAGGAACAATCTCCCAGTTAAGATTGGATCCTGTTCAGAATGATACAAGCGGAACAATAGTTCTTAAAAATATAGCAGTTTCTAAAACTTTTGCAAAAATAGCATCAGGCTATGTAGCTAAAGCAGAAATACCCGGATCATTTAGTTTATCTCAAAACTATCCCAATCCTTTTAACCCGACCACCACTATATCATACAGTATACAGAAGCAAGGGCTGGTAACATTGAAAGTATACAACATACTGGGACAGGAAGTTGCAACTCTTGTTAATAAAGATCAAACTGCCGGAAAATATGCTGTTAGTTTTGATGCATCTAAGTTAGCATCTGGTGTGTACATATATAAATTAACTTCTGGCAATAATTTGGCAGTCAAGAAATTAATGTTGCTTAAATAATAATATTTATTAAAGTATTGCTAGTAAAAAAAATATAAATAATTTATTTAACCTAATTAGGGTAGTTCATAATTTAATAAGGTGTTTTGTGCCGGTTCTTTCTATGTACCCCCTTCTTTTTCCTTATTCTGAAATTGGACTACCCTTTTATTTTTAATCAGAATATCATGAAGTATTTACCATCATTAATTTTATTCAACTTTTTTATTTTCCTAATCAGTCTAAACGCTCAGCAGACAGATTCTGTTTTAACCACAGATAACGGAATAATTAAATTAAAATTAGATCTTACAAGAGGGGGGGCTATAAGTTATATTTCGTCTTCAGGAAGTACTGTTAATCTGGTTAATATTCACGATGAAGGCAGATATATTCAACAGTCTTATTACGCGGGCAGACCTGTAAATAGACAGGCGGACGGTCAAAATCCTTCATGGTCGCCTTGGGCATGGAATCCAATACAGGTCGGCGATAGCTACAACAACCGTGCAAAAATCCTTTCTTACTGGCAGCACGGCGATACGTTATATACCAAATGCATTCCTATGCTATGGGATATGAACAATATGCCTGCTCAAGCAATAATGGAGTAGTTATGTTTAAAAGGCAAATCAGTAAAAATAGAGAAATAAAAGATTTGAGTAAGTAGTGTAGATAATAACAAAAAAGAGCATCCCTTCATAAATTTATAAGTAAAACCAAATACAAAATAAATAAACAGAAAGGACGCTCTTATGGATAGTGAAAATAAAATATTGGACTTCAATAATCAACAGTTTTATGTTGGTATAGATGTACATAAAAAGAACTGGGCAGTAACAATAAGAACCGGAGGGATAGCATTGAAGACATATTCAATGAACCCATCAGCACAACAGTTGAGTAGATATATGCAAGAGAAATATCCTGGCGGACAATACAACAGTGTTTATGAGGCAGGATTCAGCGGTTACTGGACACACCGCCAATTGATAGAATTGGGATTCAAGAATATAATAGTATCCCCCAACGAGGTACCGACAAACGGCAAGGAAAAGTCATATAAGACAGATAGTATTGATTCCAGAAAATTAGCCAGGGAATTGGAGAATGGTTCAATCTATGGGATATATATACCGAGTCAGCTAAATCAAGAGCTAAGGTCACTGGTACGCACAAGATACCAGCTAATGAAAAGTAGTGTGAGATTGAAGAATCAGATAAAGAGTTACCTAAATTTTTACGGTCATATAATCCCGGAGAATTACGAGACAAAACATTGGTCAGGAATATTCATTAAGCATTTGAGAGAACTTAGCTTTCAGAACGAAATGGGCAAAGAGCAGTTGGAAATATATTTGAGTGACTTAACGGAAAAGAGAAAACTGATAGTAAAGACAATTAAGAGTATAAGGCATTATTGTCAAGTATATGGATTTAATAAAGTTATAGAGATATTAATGACAGTACCGGGCATTGGATTTATAACGGCGGTAACAATATATGCAGAGTTGATGGATATAAAGCGATTTGGGAAATTAGAGATACTCTGGCAAACTATGTAGGACTAACTCCGGCTGTCCATTCAAGCGGAGAAAAAGAGCATACCCTGGGATTGAAGATGCAGCACAATAAGTATTTAAGAAGCTTACTGATAGAAGCAGCCTGGATAGCAGTAAGGAAAGATCCTGCATTGACAGCAAGCTTTAATGAATACATAAAAAGGATGAGTAAACAAGAAGCTATAATAAGAATAGCCAAAAAACTTCTAAACAGAATAAGAACTGTTTGGATGAAAAACACAGAATATGTTTGCTCTGTAGTTAAGTAAAGAATTAGACTAAAAACTAAACAATAAATACAAAATTAAATATCGATCAATAATTTATTTACCTTGCTGACCATTGTCCATCATTTGTCCCGGTTAAAGGGATTTACTGGAGTTTGTGGCAGCAAGATTATATTTTAATTTTTACTTCTTGCGGCCTAAGAGAATATTTTCTGTTTAACCTAATTTCTTAGATAGTCCGTTTATAACAGTTTGAAATTATTTTTTTGATATTTAATAGAAAGGCTTTGCCCAAACAAAACACGGGAAGGGATAAACTATTTAATAAGTTCTCTTAGAGGTTTATCTCTTTCCAATTACTAAAACAAAATATTATGAAGGTAAATGCGGCTCTCTGCTATTTACTTGACTTTTAACATAACAGCAATGGAACATATTAGACTCAAACGCGATAAAGGTCCATTGCAAATTAACGTGTGAAAGAACAGACAGTATATATGCAGATAACGTAGCTGATGACCAAGAGCTAACGGCGGTTTATCCGATTTCTTCTTTAGATAATTTATATACCTATCTGGGCAATTTGCTATTTACAGAAGACAGTTTGAACAATCCTGCTGTGGTAAATTTATCAAGTGGATTTTGGGGAAGATATGGAAATGTAAGCGAACATTGGATGGCATTTGTAGATCAAAACAAAAGCGGTATAGGAGTTTTTAATCAAAATTGTACTAATTTTTTAGCTGGAGTGGCTGGTACTCCAGGAGGGCAGTCTACGGATGGTTCAACCTCATATATTGCCCCTTTAAAACAAGTTATATTGAATAAAAATAGTGTATTCGAATATGATTATTATTTGATATTGGGTACAGTAGAACAAATAAGGCATTTTGTTTATAAGGTAGGTTATGCGGATACTACATCACTTGTTACAGGCTGGAATTTCACCACAGGCACAGATGGCTGGTCTTTAACTCATAGTCTAAACGGAACGGTTACAGACAGCTCTCTTACCCTAAACCTTACCGGAGCTGACCCCTACATGGTTTCTCCGGATAATCTTAATTTAGATGCAAGCTTGTATAAATATGTAAGCGTGACAATGAAGAATAATACTGATCAAACAACGGCGGGGTTCTTTTGGGCTACCAATACCAGTCCTAATTTTAGCGCCGGTATGAGCCTTCCTTCAATTCCGCTTGTGCCAAATGACAGTTTATTTAGAACTTATATTTTTGATTTATCAACTGATTCAGCATGGACGGGTACTATCAATCAAATACGATTAGACCCGGTTCAGAGCGGCACCTCCGGAACATTACAACTCAAGCAAATACAATTATTATCAAGCATTACATCGATTGGAAATGAAAAACCTGCGTTACCCCTGTCATACAGCTTAATGCAGAATTACCCGAATCCGTTTAATCCAACAACAATGATAAAATACAGCCTTGGTAAACCAGGACTGGTGACATTAAAAGTATATAATATGCTTGGACAACAGGTCGCTGCATTAGTTAACAAAGAACAAGCGGCAGGTAATTATTCTGTAAACTTCGATGGGGGGAAGTTATCATCCGGAGTTTATATATATAGACTGAGCGCGGGAGTGTTTTCAATTGCAAAAAAATTAATACTTCTTAAGTAATTGCTTGAGCAAAATACATATGACAAAAACCTATTGTTTAAATATATTTATATATACTTGAAAATAGTATTAATTAGACAGACTAACTTGTTCCAGTCAAAAGGGTAGTTCAAATTCTTTATAAAATTTTAGAATGTTGAATTACCTTTTTTTTATGAGGTAATTATGAAGTCTATTTTACTTTCAATTGTTTTTACGGTCCTTTTTTTAATTAAATTAAACGCCCAGCAAACTGATACGATTTTAACAGCTGATAACGGAATTATTAAAGTAAAATTGGATCTGACGAGAGGCGGGGCTATAAGTTATATTTCTTCTTCGGAAAGTACCGTTAACATAGTGAATATTCACGATGTAGGCAGATACATACAGCAATCTTAGATGTCCAAGACTGGACTGCAGCTAATCAGATTACGGGTTTTGGATGGCAGATTGGTGGATATGTTGGTGGCACTATAGCGGGTGTTGATGTGTATATAGTTTCAAACGCTAACCTTTCAATGGATATAACTAATAATAAAACTATTACCGTTAGATTAAAGAACCCAAAAACGGTATTGTTACTCTTAAAGTATATAATTTGTTAGGACAAGAAGTTGCTACTTTAGTTAATAAAGAACAAAAGACTGGCAGCTATACTGTAAATTTCAATGCTTCGAAATTAGCATCCGGAGTTTATATGTATCGAATTGAAGCTAATGGATTTTCTTTAGCAAAGAAGATGATACTTCTAAAATAAGTTAAGGTATTATTTGAAGTAAGTATAGATAGAAAAAGTGGTTCCTTTCTTAAGGGAACCACTTTATTTTTTAAGTCTTATTAAATATAAATGTATGTTCATGAAAAAAAAACTTTTACAACTCTGGTTCCTTTTATTAGTTGGACTATTCCTTATAGCGAGTTTGAGGATATATCCAGCAACAATTGTTTTAACCAGCGATAAGCAGTTCAGGGAACTTCAGAATCCGGATTTCAAATTAGACTTATCGACAGGATTTACAAAACGATATATGAGTCTTAGAGAAGTCTGTGAAGAGG